>VBHI01000289.1 GCA_005881495.1 Chloroflexota bacterium | reverse complement strand
CAACTAAACACAACCCAAGCGGATGATCATACTGCAACCGCCCCTGGTCTGTCACTTCCTTGATGAACATCAGATGTCCCAGCGAGAGATCATGGGCATCATCCAAAATGAGGCATTCTGTCCCATACTGGTGTAGGTGTCCCATGAGTTTTGGTTTGTGAGTACGCCAATGCCCTCGCAGCGGGAGTCCTAGCGCCGTGAAGAACTGGTCGCCCAGCGCCTGCTCATCCTCATTGTTTTTCGGAGCCACAACCGCGAGAATCGTACGGGAGCCAGCCGTTTTGATCATATCGCGAATCCCCATGGTCTTGCCTGCGCCCGGATCGGCGACGATCACATGCCAGGAACGCTTGTGCCAGGCGGAACGCAGCATCGCTTGAAAACGTTTTTCGAATGCGTTCTCGACGAAGATCTCTTTGCGAAAGAGGGGATGGGTCATGGCAGCGGCTCCTCTCGCAGCGTGCGAATACGTAATGTGCGAACTGGACGATCAGGGTCGGCATCTGGGACAGCAGGCGGGAGTGGTGCGACTTGAGGGATCGATGCCTCGATACTCGCTAATCGCTCAACCACTTCGGCTGGATGCATGTCTTGGCGTTGGCGATCCCATTGACGACTTTGCTCACTTGCTCGAATCTCTGCGCTTCGGCGTTTGCGGTGTGACCCCGCTTCGTCCTGAATGCGAGCGCGGACTGGCAGCCCTTGTTCGCGGGCTTGCCTTGCCATCATCTCGTCGTGTTCGCGCATGGCTCTGGCTTCCCATTCACTGACGCGACCTCCCATGAACTGGGGACAGTAGGCTTCTCCGACATAGCTGCCTTCGACGAAAAGGTAGAGCACGCCCACGTCACGTCTATCGTAATACACCTCGAACTCGCGACCTTGGAGCCGACTGAGCAGGCCAGGGCAGACATACCAGCGGCCATGAAATGAGAGCCTGTTTCCTGAAGAGGTGCGATAGCCATGATGAGGGGTTTTGCGATTGACGGCTTTCATGAACAACAGTTTGAGATCATCGGGAGGCCCGAGATACTGTGGCACCCCGCTTTGCGCTACTGCCTGTTCCCAGAGCACACAGCGGCGTTGCCCTCGCAGGGTATCCCAGGCTTGTTGATAATCATCGACGATCGCCTGATAGAAACAGCGCTCCAGTTCTTCCAGGGTCATGCCTCCCGTTTGGGCAGCGGTTTGGGCGTCATGCACGCCATAGCTCGTGTTGGGCAAGCGCCGTTCAAAACGTTGGGTCATCCAGCGAAAGAGCGATTCGACGGTCCCTTTGGACTCAGCCGTCAACTACACCGTCTCCATCTCTGGCAGAAGGAGTTTTCACGGTCACCCATCCCTTTCATCCCTTGTACGGTCAGCAATTTGAGATCCTCGCATACCGGCACAATTGGGGGGAATATCGTGTCACCTTTTACGAGACTCCTGATCATGTGCGGGCGCTGCCAGCAGCCTGGACCAGCCTTGCTCCTGCAGATCCCAGTGTGATGCTTGCAGCCGGTCGCGCCGCCTTTCGCGTGGTTGATCTGCTCGAGCTTTCCCACCTCATTAGCCGCATCGAAGAGGGGCGAAAGGAGGAGGCAGAGTGTTAAGCCAATTTTGCCGCGAGTGTAAAGGAAATTACGCCGTATATGTCGAGCATATACAACGCTTTCACAGCGCAATGAGGGCATTACTTTTAGGAGTATCGTATCTCTTTGTCTTGACAATTCGTGCGCGAACAGGCATACTAGCAAGAAGAACCTTTCCCTCTCAGGAGTCGATCATGTCAGATGAAAAACTCAGGGCTTTGCGCGAGTCGCATACCCTTCATCCGCACCCAGAAGGGGTGCGCGATCCCCTCTTTACCAGTGGATCGCCCTTCTTTGATCCACGTGACTTGATGCAAGTCAAATATGAACTCTTGCGGCGGGTGCGTGTGGATGGCTATTCCGTCTCGCATGCGACTTCGCTGTTTGCGCTCTCCCGCCCCACCTTTTACGCCGCACAGTCCGCCTGGGAACAGGCTGGGATCAGCGGCTTGCTTCCTCAGTCCACCGGTCCGCACCAAGCACACAAATTGACCGAGGAGATCGTTGCGGAACTCCAACCTCTGGCGAAAACTATGTCAGCGGCTTCGCTGGCTGCGTGGTTACAAGAACAGCGCAGCCTTTCGGTTCATCCTCGCAGTATTGAACGCGCCCTCAAACGAGCGGCGCAAAAAGGGGGAACATCGTGAAGATATCAGGACTGGAACCAAGGTATGAAGCGGCACGAACGTGGGCCTTACATCCCGTCTCTCATCCAGCATTGGGATGGGCTCAGCTCTTACGCAGTGGGATCGCCACCTGGGTGCATCAGACGCATCCACCAATGGCATCTTCCTCATCATCGCAAGAGCCTGCTCATCTCAGGGTTTCTCCGCTGCTCACCATCGTCGCAGCCATGATTGCGGAGGTATGTCAATGATTTCACTTCAGCCAGCGGCCCTACAAAAAATCACCGCACGACATCTCGGACGTCTTGCCATGTTGTACGTGCGCCAAAGTACTCTGCATCAAGTGCTCGAAAATACCGAAAGCACCGCACGCCAATATGGCTTGCGCGAGCGAGCCATTGCCCTGGGCTGGGAAGCCTCGCACATTGTCGTCATTGATCAAGACCTGGGCCAATCGGGGGCAAGCGCCGTCGATCGGGCTGGGTTTCAACGGCTCGTGGCCGAGGTGGGACTTGGTCATGTCGGGCTCGTCATGGGCCTGGAGGTCTCCCGCTTAGCGCGTAGCTCGCTTGATTGGCATCATCTGCTGGAAATTTGTACCATGACCGGAACCCTCATTCTCGAGTGATCTTGGCCTCTCCGATCCGGCGACCTTTAACGACCGTCTGTTGCTGGGGTTAAAGGGAACGATGTCGGAAGCCGAGCTCCATGTCTTGCAGGCACGCTTGAAGGGCGGGATTCTTCACAAAGCCAGTCGCGCGGCATTGAAAGTGCCGTTGCCGGTCGGTCTGCTCTACGCGGAGGACCAGACCGTCATCCTCGATCCCGATGCCCAGATCCAACAAGCTCTCCGTCTGCTGTTTGCCACCTTCAAACGGACGGGATCAGCCTGGGCCACGGTGAAGTATTTTCGCGACCAAGGGCTGCTCTTCCCGCGCCGTGTCCGCATCGGTCCTCATGCAGGTGAGCTCCATTGGATGCCACTGCAACACAACGCCGTGCTCAAAGTGCTGCGCAACCCGCGCTCTGCGGGAGCCTTCTGCGGTCTGTCGGACCCATACGAGCAAGCATGCTGATGGCTCACACCACATCCAAACCCTTCCCCAGGAGCAGTGGCTGTTTCTCATTCGGGAAGTGCATGCTGGCTACCTGAGCTGGGAAGACTATGAAGCCAATCTCGCCCAACTGCGTGCCAATCGCCGGGCGCATGGAGAGGATCGTCGCCACGGCCCCCCACGGGAAGGGCCGGCGTTGCTGCAGGGGCTGGTGATCTGCGGACGCTGCGGCAACCGGATGACAGTGCGCTACCATGATGTCAAGGGCGGCAAGCGCCTCTACCCGGAATATATGTGTCAGAAAGAGATGATTGAGCATGCTGAAGAGAAAGTCTGTCAGCGTGTCCTTGGCGCAGGCCCCGACGCTGCGATCGCCGAACTCTTGACTTCCACAACTGACTCCCCTGGCCATTGATACGACCATGCAGGTCTACGAAGAACTGCACACCCAGGCCGAAGCCGCACGGCACCTGCGTGCTCAACAGGTGGAGCGTGCGCGGTATGCAGCAGAACTGGCCCAGCGTCGGTTTTTACGGGTGGACCCAGAGAACCGACTGGTAGCCGATGTGTTGGAAGCCGATTGGAATGCCCGCTTACGGGAACTGGCCTGTGTGCAAGAGGAAGCCGAGCAGCAAAATGAGGCGGAACAACGCAAACTCTCTGCCCTGGAACAGCAGGCGATTGCCGACCTGGTGGAAGATTTTCCGCGGGTGTGGAACGATCCCCGCACCTCTGACCGGGACCGCAAACGCATGGTCCGCTTGCTGTTGGAAGATGTAACCGTGCTCAAGCAAGAGGAGGTGATCGCTGTTCACGTCCGCTTCAAAGGGGGAGTCCAGCAGACCATCACGGTCCCAGTGAGCCGCGGGCGTCGCAGTACGCCAGAGCTGATTGCGCTCATCGACCAGCTGCTCGACGACTACACGGATGCCGAGGTGGCCGAGCAGCTCAACCAGCGGGGGTGGCGCACCTACGAAGGGAAACCCTTTTCTGCTGCACGTGTGCTATCCTTACGACGCTATCAGCAGTTGAAAACGCATGGCACCAGGCTCGCTGAGCGGGGTTTGCTCTCCGCCGAAGAAGCGGCCTCCGCTTACGGGGTGTGCCGAGAAACGCTCATGGCCTGGGGACGGGCGGGACTGCTCCCTATGTATCGGATCAATGATCAAGGGACAGCTGTGTTTCCGCCGCCCGATGAGCATGCCCCTGTGAAGCATGCTCACAAATATCAAACAACACGCTCATCATGCGCAAGGAGTGCAGTATGCAACTAAATCGTTCGCTGATGGCGCGTAGGGTGGGGCTTGCTCCGTGATCATCCCCAATCGATCCACGAGGACTTGCCGTGCTCGCTCAGAGGTGAAGATCTTCCCTCGATCATGGAAGATAATTGCGGGCTTGCCAAAACAGGGCCAGGAATGCTCGCATCCATCCTCCTTGAGTGGTCCCAACGCCAGGACAGCGCCGAGGATAGCAGCCGTTTTGACGCAAATGAGCACCGCCGCATGCACACGGCTGGCAACCGTCGTCCCATCGGGAGTGACGACATACAGATCCATTGTGTGCTCATCGACCTAGGTCAGCAGGGCCGGAGCCGGAATGGAGAGCGCAAACGAGGAGGCAGACTCGCGTTCACGTGGAACGGATTTGGCCCCTTCGCGCACGGCCACCAGTTCCGGCTCCATCTTCAGGCGTTGCACCTCCTTGCGCACCTGAGCATAGGAGGGAAGTTTGACCGGCTTGCCTGTTTCCTCCGATAAGCGTGCTGCCACGTGTTGCATTTCGGTATGCTCCCGGATCGCGGTCATGGACAGACGGGTAGGCAGCAAATACAGCCGACGGATACACTCCTGGAAGGCCGGGTGCATAGCCGTTTTTCGGGTATAGCTGCCATAGGGCACACAGGCGATGGTGCCAAGCAGCTTCGTCCGTTTGACGAGGCGCGAAAGCGTTGAGCGTGGGATGCCTGCATCTTTGGCGACCTGGGTTTGCTGTGCCCCGGCCAGCACCTGCTCCACGGCCCGCAGATTGCGGTGAAATTGCTCTCGTTGTGGCTCTGGAAGACGGGAGGCATCAAACGTCGGTCCCGGAACGAGGGCGAGCGGCGTGTGTGAGACAGGAGCCTTTGGCTGTGTGTCTGGTTCAGGCAGGAGCGTGTCAGGGAGTGGTGAGGGCACAAGTACCGAAGCGGAAGGATGGA
This sequence comes from Chloroflexota bacterium, assembly GCA_005881495.1. The sequence continues at coordinate 3,745 of VBHI01000289.1, read as the reverse complement.
GCAAGGCCAGGAGAAGGGTGCGAGAGAGCGTGAACTGCTCCAGATCAAGCAGTAAATGTCCCTGGGCAGCTGCTTCTCCCACCACCTTCCAGATCGCCGCTTCTACCAGATTGGCGGGAAATTGGTGTTCAAGACGGCTTGCCACCTCTTCGACGCTGGCGACTTCTCCCCAAGGCCAGATCTCGGCCACGGCGGCAACGTCAGCGAAGGCGGGAAACGTCTTGCGCCTGGCATGCAAAAAGACCAGGTTGTAGTAGCGACGTTTGGTAAGTGTGCGCTCGTAGGGTAGGCACCCAGCGCCTTAGCCTGTTGTCAAGCCAGGTTTCTGTGTGCCCCCCTCCAAACTGTACGTGCAGCTTTCACTGCATACAGCTTTCCAGCATCATCGGAGTGATTCCGTCCGTGAATGTGATACTTTTCGCCTCAGAGGACGCCCTGTGTGGAGGTCCATGTGGCAGGTGTGGCAAAGCACCAACGTCTTGCGGCGTCTGGCGGCCATGATCTTCACCCAATAAGGTTTTTCGCGACCATCATACTTGTTCAGGTCCTTGAGTGCTCTGATATGATGAATCTCGATTTGCTCAGTCATACGTGTCGCTCCGCACACTTCGCAAACCTGTGCGAGGAGCCGTTTTTCCAGTTCTGACCGAACAGTCCAGGTGAGGTGGGGTCGATCATCGGGATTTGCCTGGATGTCCCAAATCAGGGGGATGGCTCCCCAGGTAGCGACCAATGGTTTCTTTTCTTCGCGTGGGAGAGTGACTTGCAGTACCTTGTATTTCCTCTCATCGACTTCGATTTCGGTTCGATACTGTTTGTAAATCTTTCTCACCGAAGTTTGGTGCTTGCTGGCAAGCGTCTTCACCAGCGATTGTTCCATGACCCACTTGAGTTGGTCCAGGGAATGAAGGTTGTACGCTAGGCGATAATACTCCACGATTCCTCGATATTCGAGTTGGTACGTTGAGATAATGGTAAAATCGCTCTCATTGAGCAACTCGGCTCGGTGAACCGGTTTCCCACCCTTCTTGTATCGGTCGCATTTTTCCAGAATGACGGCATGGGGAACACGAAGACCAATCAGTCCATTGATGCTTCTTCTATCTGTTCCTACCTTGTCTCGACAATGTTTCTTGTCTTTCTTCACGGTTGTGATCTCATATCCAAGAAATTTAGCGGCATCGCTTCTTGCGTGGGTAATGAGCGTCTTTTCTTCTGAGAGGTTGAGCTTGAGTTCTTCGCTCAAGAACCTTCTCAGTTGCCGTTTGATCTCTTCTGCTTCGGATTTCGGCCCGATAAACGCGAGACAGAAATCATCGGCATACCGGATATACTTGAGTCGCCGATATTCTGGGTCCTGGGTGTCATAGGAAGGCAATCGTTGCCCCTGTTTCCTGAGCTTTAGAGCAGCCTCCTTTTTTCCTGCTTTGAATTTGCGTCTTGCACGCTCCATCAGGTTTTTGTACGTTTGATTGGCCTTCCTTTTGGTCCCTTTGTTGTACTGTGGAATCAGCACGTTCTCGACAAACGTATCTAACTTGTCCATCAGGATATTTGAGAGGATGGGACTCAGAATGGACCCCTGTGGTACCCCATTAAGCGTCCGGTGGAATCGCCAATCCTCTAGATAGCCTGCATCAAGGAGCTTTTTCACAAGGTGAATGAAGCGTCCGTCATGAAACCTTTCACTCAGCGCTGAGATGAGGAGTTCATGCGAGAGGGTCCCGAAGCAATCAGCTATGTCTCCTTCGATCAGCCAGGTGCTTCCTCGCCACGTGTAGTAGATTTCTCGTAAGGCACTACCACAGCCGCGACCTTCACGGAAGCCGTGTGAATGCTCGCTCATCTGGATATCAAAGTAGGCGTCCAGAATCAGACGCACAACTTCAGCGACGAGCTTGTCTGACCATGTAGTCACGCCAAGCGGGCGCTTTTTCCCGTTGCGTTTGGGAATCCAGACTCGTCTTGCCGGTTTCCAGTGATAGCGCTCATGGCGAAGGGCATCGATAATGGTATCGATCTTCTCCAGGCTCATTCCATCCGCTGTCTCATCAGTGATGCCATGCGTCATTGCGCCAGCATTGCGGTAAATGCGCCCATATGCTTTCAGGTACAATTCTCGGTTGAAAAGTTGTCGATAGACGCGCTCAACAGGCAATCCACGTTTGCCTCGTTCACGGAGAATTCCTAAATAGGTGTCGGCGTTTTGCAATTTCGCATACCTCTTCCTGATAGAGAATTCCTGTTACCTTCCCTGCACACCGGTATCGGTGGTGCGCTCTGACCCTCCTTCGAGGGCTGCTCCTTCATTGAAGGGAAAACGTCTTTGTTTTTCATTCAATTACTATGAGGGTTCCGTCGCCCTGCGTGTCTCCACGTGTAGGCGATCCCGCTTTTGCGTACATGAAACGTGTAGTGCGGTTAGGTGCCCGTTTGTTCCCTATCAAGATCATTTCTTGCTGTATGCTGGAAGAGGGCGTTCCACCATTGATGTGTTCAATGGCTTCTTTCACGTAGGCACCGATTACGAGGGTTTCCAGCATCGTCTTTTCATGGAGGGTAAGACGGATATGGATAGCATCACACGGGAACTTGGGTTCGATAATTAGCCAATCTCACCATACGCACAGGACTTGCAGAACTGTCGTGTACCTCCCTTCCACTCCATTCTGCTTTCTCCGGCATGCTGTTGTCCACCTTCCGCTTTCGCTTCCGGGTAAGCCGTCGTCCTAAAGGTCATTGCCCTCAACCTTTCCTACCTCTGGTAGGAATTCCATGTACGCCGACACGGCGCACGGTCCCAATCCAGAAGACGCCTTGTTGAAGGCGAGCGAGTCTTCGTGCGGCCTCCGCTTTGGCGAGGTTACGATCCCCTCGTTTGTCATCCTCCATGCCCGCCTCGGCGATGAACGGCTGCCCGTTGGAGAGCGTGCCCACTACATCAGGCAGGTAGTGATGGGGTTTGTCTTCAAATGTGTAGCCAATGGTGAATGGTGCGTGCTTTGGGATAGGCAGCCGGTACTTCGTGGCGAACTGCGGGTCAATGTCGCCACGCGCGTAGTTCACAACCAGGGGATGATATTCAAGCCAGAGCATTAAGCGTTCTTCGAGTTGGCTACAGAACGGCTGCCTAACAGTGGTGCCTGTTTTGAGGCTCGGAATCCATCCTGAAATGGAGCGGTTCGCTATTTTGAACAGATCAATGCCTTGTACTTCCGGTGCGACCATGAGCAACCTCGTCGATCTGATGGTGCGTCTGGCTTCCGCATTCCAACGGTTTGTCAAGCTCTTGATGAGAAGCACAAATTACATATTCAGTGAAAAGTATACCTGATGGGAAGTGGTTTTTCCAGGCATCGAAGCGTCAAGTTCTATCCTTCAGTGTAAATTCCCATCCTTCAGTGCAAAATCGGTCCACCCTTCAGTTAATTTACCAGCAAGGAACGGCGCTTCATCCCCCGGATCAATCCCTGATTCTTACCCACAATTTACAAAGTGATACAATAAAGGATGAACACACAAGACGTGTTGGATCCCAAGAGCTGGGCCGAGCGAACCTGTGGGAGTGTCCAACTGCATGCTAGGCGTCGAACGAGACGAGCGGTCAAAGCGGCCACCCACCTGGCGGAGAACCCCTTGGGTTCGCTGCCCGCTCAAATGCACACCTGGAAAGAGACCAAAGCCTGGTATCGTTGGCTTGACGAGCCAGATATCACCTTTGCGGCCTTGATGCAGCCTCACCTGC
>VBHI01000042.1:8981-10157 GCA_005881495.1 Chloroflexota bacterium | reverse complement strand
CATCCGGAGCGCAATCCCTTGCTGAAGCTTGTCCGTCTCATCTTCCCTGTCACGCATGACTACGAGCACGATCGCTTCGTGGTGCGACGGGCGGGTCAAGTGCTGGTGACGCCACTGCTGCTGGTGTTGCTGGTTGTAGAGACCACTGACGTGATCTTTGCCCTGGACTCGATTCCTGCGATCTTCGCGGTCACCCAGAATCCGTTTCTGGTCTATACCTCCAACGTCTTCGCTATTCTCGGCCTGCGCTCGTTGTACTTCGTGTTCGCGAATGCGATGGGCAGGTTCTCCTACCTGAAGCTCGGCTTGGCAGTGGTGCTGTCCTTCGTTGGTGTGAAGATGGTCCTGGCCGATATCTTTCACATTCCGACAGCACTCTCGCTAGGAGTGATCGCGGTGGTACTCACCGTCGCCATCGTTGCATCAATCATGCGTGCTCGGCACCTTGCAGCGAGGAACGTAGATCCCGAGGCGCAGGCGAGCGAGATCTCTGCCAGGGAAATCATGCCCAGAAGATAAAGAGCAAACATAGAGGGATTCTGACGCAGCGGAGGTTGATCGCCTTCAGGTGATACTCGAACGATCGGGTTGGGTGGTCCTTGGTGCTTTGCTGCTGCTCTTTTTCGCCTGGCGCTACTTTGGACAGCGCATGAAGCAGCGTATTCGGCAAGAACGCAGCCAGGCTCGGCGTAGAGCCAAGGACATGATTCTACAGTGACATTGTATTGAGCACCAAATCGCATTTGCGAAGATCATCCCGCACCACGAGAATTTGGACGAAGACACTACTATGAACGATGCAACCTTGCCCGTTTCTCTCCGTCACCTGAGCGGTTAGCAGTCGGGTGAGTGTTTCTCCCGCCGGTATACCTCTCACATCAAATTCGACATCGATAGAACGCACAGTGTGTTTGAGCACATTGCCTTCGATGATCCAGATGACCTGCAAGGGTTCCTGCATGCCTTCCGTTTCGATTCGGTAGAAGCCCTTCACTGGTCTATCCGCAGCATACGACTCGGTTACTCGCAGGCGAATATCCCCTGTAATTACGACCCCTGGCATTCCATCAGTTCCTGGAATCCTGGCTGGAATGTACGATACATCTTTCAAAAGGAACGCTTGTATTGCACGCGTTTGTGTTCGTTCCACTTGTTTTAGCGTGTCGCTCATGCTTG
>VBHI01000042.1:0-8766 GCA_005881495.1 Chloroflexota bacterium | reverse complement strand
TCGCTATGCACTTCTATGTTATACTCCCCTAGAGAGCAAAACACCTCGTCGGTTCTGTCTATCGGCAACGAGCATTGAAATGAAAGCAATCAAGCATACATCTCAGGCATTGGAGCCAAAGCGAGCTCTCCCCCGTTCGCTGCGGTTGCGGCTGATCCTCTGGTACGGCTCACTCATTGCCGTGGCCCTGGGTTTCTTTGCGCTCCTTTTCCTGTTGCTGACGACCGATGCCATTGATTCGAGCGTGAACGGTGCGTTGCGGACTGAGGCGCGCGTCGCCATGCTGGATGTGCTGGATGATCTGTCTGCTGCTCCACCGTACTGGTCAGGTCAACTGACGATGCGTGTCGTCGACACCTACCGCGATCCAGGTGTTGTGGTCGAGGTCCTGGATGCGAAGGCGCAGCTGCGCTATCTCTCGACGAGCGGGGCGCGTATTCGCCTCAGCAACGATACGACCCGTATCGTGTTTGCTGGCCAGCCGCCTGTTCTGTATGATACGGTGGTGGATGGCCAGCACGTGCGCGTGGAAGCCCTCCCCATCCAAGCGCCAGTGCATGGGGTGAGCGTTAATGCCAATGGAGTGCCGATGGGAAATGGTCCGGTCATCGGCGTGCTGCTGGTCGCGAAGTCGCTCTCCGAAGTCGTTGCAACCACGCTGTTGTTACGAGCGCTCCTCCTGCTCTCTGGAGTCGCAACACTGGCGGGAACACTGATCGCAAGCTGGATCATCGCGACACGTGTGCTACATCCCCTTTCGGAACTGGTGGAAACGGCACGATCCATCGCCGCCTCCACGGCGCGAGGCACACACCTTGGCAACTTGAGCCAGCGCGTGCCTCACCCTCGTGGACGCGACGAGATGGCGCAGGTCGTGGAGACCTTCAATGAAATGCTCGCCTCCCTCCAGAGCGCAACGGAAACCCAGCGCCGCTTCGTCGCCGACGCCTCACACGAACTGCGTGCGCCGCTCACCACCATCCAGGGGAACCTGGCCTTCTTACTGCGCCATCTCGATGAACTTCCGCCGGAAGAGCGCCGCACCATGCTCGCCGATGCCCACGGGGAGACACTGCGGCTCGCGGGACTCGTGGAGGAGCTGCTGCTCCTGGCCCGCGCTGATGCCAGCGGAGAGACATTGCCCGGGGCACAAGCGGTGGAGACAGCGGCAGAGGAGCGTACACGAAGCGCTCCTCCGGTCGAACTTGATCGTGCTGTGCTCCAACTGGTGCGCCAACTGCGGAGGCGACTGAGTGTCGAGGGATCGAAGTTGAAACTAGAGATCGGCCACATTGAGCCGGTGCGCGTGCGGGGAGATGAAGAGAGCCTGCGCCGGGTCACGTTGATCCTGCTCGACAATGCCATCAAATATACCCCGATTCGCGACGAGGAAGGGGCGAGTCGGGTCATCGTTTCGCTGGAGCGAACCAGGGGACAGGCCGTGCTGTGTGTGCGTGATACGGGCATCGGCATCGATCCCACCGATCTGCCGCACATCTTCGAGCGCTTTTACCGTGCCGATCGCGCCCGCTCAAGCCAGGGCACAGGATTAGGCCTCTCTATCGCGCAGACCTTTGTGGAGCAGCTTGGCGGACGCATCACCGCCGAGAGTATACCCGGCAAAGGCAGCACCTTCAGTGTCTGGCTTCCTCTTGCCTGAACGTTCATTCATTGGCCCATTCCAGGCTCCGATTCCTCCTCACACTCCAGGCTCAGGATAACTGGCAAGAGATCCGAACGGTACCACATTCTCAGCTTCATCTTCTCATCATCTCCAGATACCCCTTTTGCATACAGCTCTCGTACTCACTGAGGACGGGGCTAGTCCCGACTTCAAGATTAGTGAGAGGCGGCCAGCCCGTCCTGCTTTTCTTCACCCAGCATCTGCTCCAGGGCACGTTGCTCGATATCCGAGGAGATGGAGAGATCGTAGTGACTGCCCCGGATGGCATCGGTATACTCCTGGACATCGCTTTCGAGGTAGCCCAGGCGATCCAACGTCTCCCGCATGATCTCCAGGCCACCCTCCAGTTCAGGATAGATGACATGCTGAGCGCCTAAAGCAAAGAGCCTGCGTACACCCTCCTGGGTAGCAGCACGCACAATGATGGGAACGTGAGAGGCGTGAGAGGCTTCGGCGTGGGCTGTTGCCACCACAATGGATGCCGCAGCTTCATCCGGCAGCGTCACGACCACCGCACGGGCCTGCTTCAGGTGGACCCGTGAAAGGATGTCCGAATTGGCGGCGTCACCATAGAGAGTTGGAACTCCTTGACGCTCCAGTTCCGTGACGCGCCCAATATCTTGTTCGACCACCAGGCGTGGAATACCGAGATGGCCCAAAACATTCACCAAATGCTGTCCCACCCGCCCGCAACCTATTACCACGACATGATCTCGCAATGACTCCGCTATGGGAGCTTGAACAGGGCCATGCCGGTCCAGGAGCGACCAGAAGACGGGAACCTTCCGCAGGTGTGTTTCGATCCAGGGGAGTGCCCGGAACAGGAACGGATTGAGGGTGATAGAGAGCAGCGCACCGGCCAGCAGCAGCGAATACTGCTCCTCCTTGAACACTCCTAATGCGATACCTGCCGTGCCAAGAATGAAGGAGAATTCCCCAATCTGACTGCGCCCGGCAGCCAGGATCAGCGCAGTACGCGCCGGTCGAGGAAAGAGCATCCCTTGCGGGATGGTCAGCACAAATTTGCCCAGGACAATGACCAGGATGAGTAAGAGCACCTCTGCGACATGGGAGAGCAAATACAAGGGATTGACCAGCATCCCCACCGACACGAAGAACAGGACGGCAAACGTTTCCCGGAACGGGACTATCTCAGCCCCCACCTGGTGGCTGAGTGCTGATTCGCTCACCACTACCCCTGCCAGGAAAGCACCGAGCGCCAGGGAAACGCCAAATACAGACGAGGCGCCAATCGCTGTCCCTACCGTGATCACGACAATCGCGACAATGAAGAGTTCCCGAGAACGCAAGTGCGCCACCCGCAGCAGGAACCATGGAATGATTCGCATTCCGGCTACTAACATCAGCGCTGCAAATGCTCCGGTTTTCAACAAGGCCAGGCTAGCTGTTTGCCAGAGCGGCTCCTGCGTGTTCGTGGATAGCGCAGGCAGCAGCACAAGAATGAGAACCGCGACCAAATCTTCCAGCACCAGCCAGCCGATAGCAACCTGCCCATGCGAAGTATTGAGCAGCCCCTGATCCATCAAATTACGGATCATGACCACGGTACTGGCGATGGAGAGCGCCAATCCAAGCAGGATACCAGCAGCGAGCGACCATCCCCACAGGTGAGCCAGCAGCAGACCGAGTCCGGTGATCAGGACCATCTGGATGAGCGCCCCTGAAATAACGGTATCGCGAACTGCCCACAGGTCACGCAGCGAGAAATGTAGGCCAACATCAAACAAGAGAAAAATCACGCCGAGTTCAGCGAGCTGCTGGATGGTGAAGAGATCACCGCTGAAGCCAGGGGTGAAAGGACCGATAGCGACACCGGCATCGGAAATTCATGCTGCATCTGTTCCCTCCTTCCTTAGCAGAATTGGATCCTGGGTAGAGTGATAGATAGTGCCTGTTTGTCTTGTTATTCATCTTAAGATAAAGCATGGTAATGAGCCTCCATAATTCTCTTTCACTATTCTTCTAGCTATTGATTACTTCCACCTGGCTATATATCTGGGAACGGTGGGGAGACGCCAGCGTACAGTTAGACTCACCACATCCCTCCAATACGAGCATACCATCTTGAGGTGAGACAATTCTGTGGATTATCTGAGACGGGGCTGAGAATGCCTATCTCAGGTTGGACTCAGAGTCGCTGCTCCGCCTCCATACATGCCTCCTCGCTCACTACAAGACAGCGAGGAGCAACTGACCTGCTGATGACTTCGAACTAGCACAGCCTTCATTGTTCGCTCGGTTTGTTGGTAACGGCTTTTCCCTATCTTTCTGCAGTAATTTTTTCTCAACCAGGCCATTTAGAGTTTTTATGGAGGGAGATATCCTGCGCTTGTTCATTGCCACACTCCTCGGTTATAATGCTTAAACAGACAAACTTTTTACAGAAAGGGAGCCAGAGTTTGTTACTAACGACTAGCATCCAGAAATTGCTGGTTGATGGCAGCCAATGGGCCAGTTGGCAAGGCTATCATATACCAGTGAGTGACGAGTACTTTGTCGTCTGGACCCCTGCGGGCACTGAAATGCGCTGGAGACCTGGCACCTGGCTCTCGGAAAAACACCAGTTGAGCTATTTCTGGCGGGATTCCTGGTTTACTATACATGTTGGATATAATTACCAGACGGGCAGCTTTCTCAGTGGCTACTGTGACGTTGTCCTGCCAAATCCCGATTACAACAATACTGCAAGAGAGATGATCTATACCGATCTCTACATTGATGTTGTGGTGCGCGAAGACTATCGTGTGTATACCAAAGATCATGAGATCTTTGATCGTGCAGCGTTGCGCTTCCGCGTCGTCGAGCAATCGCGCAAACAAGCATTTGAAGTACTGGATTGGTTGGAGGAACAGGCCAAGCGCTGGACGGGGCCATTCAATCAGATCCCGCACCAGTTGCCACGGACAGATTTTGAAAGGCTGGGACCTGACGAAGCGGGAGCGATTCTGCGAGCTGTTTCTGGGAGGGAATCCAACCTCCTCTGAGACTATGCCGTAGAGCCAGGAAGGGGCACAAGAAGAGATGTGTGCGGCGTCCAAGGGACTTTAATCCAGTTCACCAGGGAATCACCATGTTTGCAGAAGAACTACGTGTACAGCTTGCCCGGCGCGGATACGCAGAGTGGGGGGAAGTCGCTCTGCGCGAGGCGCTCGAAGCGCACTGTGAGACATATACATTGATCAAATTAGCCCCGTGGCCTGCCAGGCGCTGGAAGTGTCGCTATCGTTTAATGATGGGCGATAGGATGTACGATGCGCAGAGTGCGGCTGAAGCCTATGCCATGGGATTGCTGGGCGTCTTTGAAAAACAGATATAATCTTCTTTGCTGGTAATTATTCACATGATCTCAAAGCAGCAAATTATCCTGTTCCCAATACGGGCTTTGGGACGTATTTCAGAGTATAGGGAGATACAGTTTGTGGTTTCTCCCGCGAACGTTGTATATTTGAATTGTACATTTGAAAGGAACAGTCGTTATGCAGCGCACTATGTGCAAAGGGAAGATCCACCGTGCTACTGTCACCCAGGCAAACCTTCATTACACTGGCAGTATCACGATTGACCAGGACCTGTTAGAGGCCTCAGACATCTATCCATATGAAAAGGTGCAGGTCGTCAACGTCACGAACGGTTCGCGACTGGATACGTACACTATTGCTGGTGCTCGTGGTTCCGGCGTTATCTGTCTGAATGGGGCAGCCGCCCACCTCAATTCGGAAGGTGATATCGTCATTATCATTTGTTATGGTCAGTATGACGAACTGGAAATCCGTTCGCTGGTACCGCGCGTGGTCTTTGTTGATGAAGAGAATCACATCACCGAAGTAAAGCATGTGCCATTGAGCGAGATGCTGCCTGAGGCGTATGCTGAAGCCGACCCAGAGACCGAGATCATGTACTCCTAAGCGCGAAACCTTCCATTTCATTCAGCCTCCCGGTTGGATGAATTTCCCTTCAACCTTCCCCTATCAAACGTTTGTAAGGTAACCCCACTCCAACCAATAACCGATAACCAGTAGACTCTCCACTTTTATTTGATTGCCCTTTGTTACACATGGTGATATAGTGGCTGCATGAAGATTACCGCCCTTGAACCGCAGGCCAACAACGCTGAACGCATTAACTTGTTTGTAGATGGACGTTTTCTGCTGGGAGTCAATGCTGCCGTCGTATTGCAGATGGGATTAGAACAGGAGCAGGAACTGTCACCTGCGCAGCTGGAGCAATTGCGCAGCGAGGAGGCGTTGCAACAGGCTATTGAGCGCGCCTATAACTATCTCTCATATCGACAAAGGAGCCGCGAGGAGGTGCGCCGTTACCTGCGCCGAAAGCAGACTGCGCCCGAGATCATCGATGCCACACTGGAGCGCTTAGATCGGCTTGAGCTGGTGAATGACCATGAGTTTGCCTCGTTCTGGGCTGAGAATCGCGAGCAGTATAGCCCGCGGGGGGCGCGCGCGATCAAAAACGAACTGCGTATGAAGGGCGTGAATCGCGAGGTCGTTGATGAGCTGATCAGTGATGAGAAAGACGAGGAGTTTGCCCTGCGCGCTGGCCGCAAAAAGGCTTTATCGCTGCTGCATCATCCTTCGATGGACTATATGACATTTCGTACACGCCTGGGTTCATTTCTGCAACGACGCGGCTTTCATTATGAGGTTGTTGCGCGAACGGTTAAGGCTTTGTGGAAGGAATTGAAACCTGAGGACGTAGAAGAAGATTAGAGGAAGAAAGGAATCTTTTGTTGATGGATGGACCAACTGAGCCACCGGAAATAGTGGGAAGCAAATCGACGGCTATCACCTATTCCCTGCGAATACGCGGTGCGCCTCCGCCAACTCCGGGACAGCTTGTAGCGGTAGCGGTGGCAACGGCAGTCTATACTATCCTTTCCTGGTTATCGGCTTCGCTGCTCTCTTCAGGTATACCCGTGGTTTCGTTCCTTTTCGTTGCCATTGGCTTCGGTATTCCTTTTGCGTTATGGTTTGGGGGTTGGGCTTTTGTCATTGCGTATATCGGCAATTTTGTGGGGGCCGGTCTATTGGCCGGTGTTCCTTTGCTGGTGGCCCTTCCCTTTGGCACGGTTGACCTGATACAGTTGGGTTTACCCATGATCCTGTACCGCACATTGGCAAGACGCTTTGGGCTGAGTCCAATTGGCAAGGATGTGTTTACGGCGCGTGGCTTTATCTTTTTCCTGGTGTGCGCTGTCCTGCCCAATAACATTATCGGCGGACTTTATGGCAACCTCATTCTCATCGGGGCCGGCTTTAATCCTGCCAGTACCTTGATTCCAGCATGGTTTATCTGGTCCACATCGAATATCGTGATCACGCTGGTGATTGGTTCGATTCTGTTAAATACCCTGGGGCCGGTGGTTGAACGTTTTGGCTTGACGGTACGAAATGCTTTTAGCTGACAGATACTCTAGCGTCCGCTAGACTATGCAACAGCAAGGACTCTCTCTTCTTTTGCTCTTCTAACCTCTTCCTCCCGCTCACGGCCCAAGGAACGTTCCTCACTTACAGATATTCATCAAAGAACGCTTCAAAAGAACGGTTCAAGAACGGCACATATTCTACACTCTCATTAAGAGGAACAGCAACGTCATCATCCTTGCAGAACACATAAGAGCTACATTCGATGAAGACATAGTGATAAAAAGAGAAAAGGAATCAGCGATGAACGTAGAATCAACACAGACACCCCTGTTTGCTCGTCAACCACTCTCCGCCTTTAGCAAACTCGCCGTGGCGGCACTCCTTGGGGCGGCTGCCTCAAGCGGGATACTGGCGATCACGATAGGATACCCGGATAATACCGCATTACTCATCAGTACCGTGAGCCTGCTGGTCTGCGCGGGCCTCGCCGCAAGCGGGTTCCGCTGGATACCGTTGCTCATCACACTCGTGAGTGGCGTGTTCCTGTACCAGATAGCCACGCAGCCCTTTGTGACTTATCACCTAACCAATCCAAAGACGGGAGGGTTCCTTCCCTTTGTGCTGGATGTGCTCATCATGGCCTTCGTGCTCGTGACGTTCGGGGCAAGTATCGGCGCAGCAGTGCAGAACTACCGCCAGGGCGAGGCCCGCGCAGAGCGACAGGCTCCACGTTGGCTTCCCTCTGCCTTGACGGGAGTAGCGGGGATCGTCATCGGAGCCATCCTCATCGCCGCCATCGCGCAAACAAACGCGCCCGCAGGCACGACCTACACCAACGGTGCCCCAACGGTGCATATGAGTGCTGGCAACTTTAATCAGCCGTCTGTTACGATTTCCAAAGGCTCAAAGCTCTTGCTGGTGGATGACGTGTCAGTGCTCCACATCCTTGCGAATGGCTCCTGGCAGAATGGCGCCGCCAAACCAGCGAGCGAGCCGGGCGCACCCACTGTCAATAATGTGCAAGTCAATGGCAACAGCACTGAGATTGGACCATTTGCCACAGCGGGGACTTACCACATCTACTGTACGGTTCACCAGGGGATGAACCTGACGGTCATTGTCCAGTAGTGCGAACGCGAACGGATTGCGGAGGACGATGTGAAAATGGTGACTCTGTGCTGAGTCACTTATTAGAGATAGCCCATCTCCTCCGCAAGAGGTACGGCTCGTTGGAGAAGAGAACGAACTTCCTCCTGTTGTCCGGCGTCCCATGCTTGTAGAGCCGATTCAAGGATAGCTCTCAACTTTTCAGGAGGGGGTTGCTGTGTGGGATCGAGCAGCATGCGCACGTAGTCCATTGCTTCAGCAATCTTCTCCTGAGCGAGCACGACGCCAATTAAAGGCCATAAGCCCACCCAATGAAACGCATTGACACGCTGCTGGCCTTGCCTCTCCCCTATTGAAGCCCGACCATAGGCCTCAGCCTCGGCCATATTGCCATCGCGCCACCCTAGCCATGCACGATGACCTGTGATAATACTGCTATTCCTCACTTCTGATACTGCCAGAGCACGTGTGATGATGCTTCGGACCTTGTCCACTTGCCCACGTAGCCTGAATACAAAGGGCAAAAACGTCAGACAGCGTGCGATCACCGTGGCACTCCCCACCTGTTCTCCC
>VBHI01000041.1 GCA_005881495.1 Chloroflexota bacterium | reverse complement strand
GCGATAGGAGTAAGAATACATTCACGGCGTTCTATGTACAAAACGACATAGTGCGAGCGGCGTTGATGGTCAACGATGACGCACAGATGGATTTCATCAGTGAGCTCATTGCAGCCTCCACGCCCACGCCAAAAGACACGAAGCGACTGGCTGATCCCGCCTTCGATCTTGCGTCGCTTGTCATCCCACGCCGGTAGCCCGATGGGGAGGAGAGAGGGTTTTGTGACCCAGGAAGCGAATATAACGGCAAGATGAAACATGATGAGTATGATTATGTTGTAGTCGCCCGCGGCTTCGATGCTCTCTGGTTCAGGCACCTGCTTGATGTGAGCTGGCCCCAGTTTGGTGGAGGAGGGGAAGTTGGAATAGACTCCCCCACAGAAAGGGAGGGGCACGATGCCAAAGGAACAACGAACGTTTACGAAAGAGTTCAAGCTGGAAGCGGTCCGGCTGGTGCAGACCAGCGGCAAAAGTATCACGCAGATTGCTCGCGATCTGGGGATTGCCGATAGCACGCTGCACCATTGGTGCAAGCTGCAGGCGGAGCAGGGTGAGCATGAGTGGCAAAGGGGATTGCTATGACAATGCCGCTATGGAGTCCTTCTTCAGTTCGCGGAAAGCGGCGAGTGGACGGACTGGCATACCTATCAGACCCGTCAGGAGGCACAGCTGTCGATCTTTGAGTACATCGAAGTGTTCTACAATCGGCAGCGCCGCCATTCAACGCTGGGCTATCGTAGCCCAGTGATCTATGAACAACAGCAGAACGGATGAGCTTCCAAGTTCTCCCACTCCACGAAAGTGGGGCCACCCCAAGAGCGCTTGCCTCCAGAACCGCGTCGCTCTTGCCAGAAGCACCAGCAGGCTTCGATCCCTCTTGGTGCACACTGGTTGTTTGCTCTGTCGACGAAGCATGAGGAGTTGCTGACGGAGGAGCGCATTTTCGGCGACAAGTTCAGATTTCCCCCGGGTAAGATCCGCCAGCGTCCCGAGCAGCGAGGAAGTGTTCAGTGGTCTTGTCCAACACAAGAAGCCATGTTGGAGCAGGTGCAAGCCGGAACATCCCTGTTGTTTGATGGAGATGAGGACACGAGACACAGGATGAACCTCTCCTTCTTGAAAATGGATGAGTTGCCTGAGCATCCGGGCAGAGCAAACCTTCTTGATGGTACTCTCATCTCACGTTTCTCTGCAAGAAAGGGGGCTTGTCAAATCATGCTGAAGTCGCCTATTTTGCCAACAGATGACCCAAGTAGCCAGCACAGGATTTTTTGGTTTTCTAAAGTTATGCCGGACAGCACAGCGGGTGTTTTTCCCTGACTCCACTCTATCAAAGCTGTCTGTACTGCTGGGGAGAGGAATACCGCGGCGTGGTTGATTCCTACTTGCCCGATATCCGGGCAGTTCGGTTTCCCCTCCATGATTATCCTTGCGTACAGATGGGAATCTTTGCCCTGATCTCTTATCCACTGCGTACTGAGAAACCGGGAGTCCGGCGTGCGGCCATAGCCGGGGCACACGTTAAAATTAAACGTGTAATCCTGCATATTTCCGATTGTCAGCACATCAATATAATGGTGAACCGCGGCTTGTGCCACGCGCTGGTTTGTGGAATCGCCGCCAGTGACAACACGCATCAAACTATCTTTGCCTCCAACCGGAACTGATGTATTCCCGTCAGGGAAGAGATGAATCAGGTCGGCCAGACTTTTCAGCACCAGGTGTTTGGACGCAAGTACTTTACACTGCATTTGGTATGAATGTGATATGAGGGCATAGTAGATCCCGTGAAACCCTGGTATCCCACCCAGAGGTGAGCTCATGGTTGCAATGCCCAGGACCTGGCCTCCATTGAAATTGAGGTAGCCGTAGGTCATCATGTCTGCGAGCAGTCCATAGGCGATCACCCCACCCATGCTGTGTCCGATCACATAAACCTGGGTGTTTGGGTGAAGTTCCAGGTATTTGATGATCTGTATTTTCAGCCGGGTTACCAGCTCACTGATGGGATGGGTGAACGTTTCATCGCAGGTATAGGGCAACGGGTTACCACGTTTGTCAATTCCCCTGTAGCTGTAATTCAGAAAGTCCGCATCGGGATAGACCTTTTTCAATGCTTTGACAATGTTTCCGAAGTCAGTGGAGGTGCTTGTACTCAAAAGCCCGTATGCTAACACGAACAGCTTGTGTGGAGGAGGCGGCAGGACTACTCTATACCCATCCAGTTCTGCCGTGGCTGTTGACGAGTCATACCTCCCCAGAAATAGCATGCCATTGTTCACAACTGGTGGAGAACTGACTTCCAGACTGGACGGATCAGAGCCGAGCTGGTCACCTGTCTTTTCATCGAGCACAAAGACATGCTGACCCTGGTTGTAGTAAACGACGTAGAGCGCACCGTTCTGGGAGGAGATTTCGGGAAGTCCTGTGTGAGATACGTCTGTCAGGGTTTGCTGCCATGTCACGGCGCCGTTGGTTGTGTTGATGGCTTCCACACCGAAACCCTGAGGCGAGCGAAATGACGCGTAGAAGTTGGTGCCATCCGAGGTGAGAAAATCAGGTTCATGATTGGGGTCCTTCAAATCCCAGATTTGTTCGCCAAATGACTTGTCATAGGCTGAGACTGAAGTGATCAAACCCGAGGCTGACGGTGTGGTGTACAGGAGACCGATAACGCTGTCGGTTACGATAAGCTGCTGGTAGATATTTTGTCCGTTGGTGTCGCCCAGGTTTTGAGACCACAGCAGGTCTCCGCCTTTCGTCATCGCCAGCAGGACTGAATCGCTGCCGGTGTTGCTTCGAGCCAAAACGTATAGCATCGAATTGAAAATTACTGGTTTTTGCGTGCCAATGCAAGCACAATCGGTTCTCCAGAGGTTTTTTCCCGATAACACGTCGTATGCAGTGACTGTGCCCACGTCATCGGTTGAGCCACCAACAGAGTAGGCTATACCGTTATTGACAGTGGCAACAGGTAATGGCAGTTCACTCAGTTGTGGCGCCTGGTCGCTGGAAGCATCAAAGATATGGACGAAGCCATCAAGGGAGGTGATGGAGATCTTGTCGTTATCAACGCTCAGGGAATCGGGATCGAGTTGTCCGTATAAGCTCGCGTCTCTTTGGTACTCGAGTTGACCGGACTTTTGGTCAAAACCGAGCAACTGGGTTCCCACAAGCTGATACACAACGCCGTTTGGAGGTGCTACAGGATTGCCTGAAGTCTGCGACTGGCTGGGTAAAAGCGTGTGCCACATCAGTTGTAATTGGGCACGTGTGGGTGGACTTTCCGGTGTTTTCATTCCGCCAAAGATGTCAATTGGCGGGACGAACACTCCAAGCTGGTATGCGACGAACAGGATAGTTGAGACAATCAATAGAATGCCTAACAGAGTGCCCAGAAGAGACCCTACTATCGCTCTGGTTTTCATTTCGAAAACCCTCCTTTCTCAATGTCCGTGAGTCCTGTACTGTATACCAGGTTCATCCATTCAGAAAATTGAAATGGTTGCACGATAGCACACTTCCCATAGCATGCAGGTGTATTAAAGAAAAGAGTACAATCAAGTTTACAACGCCCTCATATTACTACAACAACACTCTTCCTTCACGAAGGAATGCGGATCGAATGTTCCTTCCGCTGCTAGCAAAGAGTAGCCGTGATTTTCATATATTGTTTATCTTCCCGTCTAAATGTGTATAAGAAGTTGTTTTGGTAATGCTTCCTGGTATTGAAAAAAGTAAATATGTCTACTACTCTATCAAGCTTCATGTAACCCCTAGAGCGGCTGGCAGAAGGATTGAGCCAGGTGATAGAATGGAGGCATGAAAGCCTATTCACAAGATTTGAGAGAAAAAGTCCTGCGTGCCGTCGACCAGGGGAAAGCTCGCCGCGGGATTGTGAGCATGTTTGGTGTCTCCCTGGCGACGCTCAAACGCTATCTCAAGCAACGACGAGAGACGGGAAGCCTCCTCCCCAAGCCGATTCCAGTGCGACCGTCCAAGAAATGCGCTCCCTTGGAGGCCGGGATCATTTCCCAACTGAAGGCGCACGCCGATGTCACCTTAGAAGAGCACTGTCGGCTCTGGGAGGCGAGCACGGGGATGCCGGTAAGTACCATACTAACCCACAACCTGGGGTACGTATTGTTGCACTCGCCTCTTGCGGGTAAAACTGGAATGAACGTGCGAAGAGGAACAGAAAGGGTGAAGAGGCCAGTAGCCCGAAATGGCTAGTTCTCCGTCTCCAAAGGAGGAGGTGTTACTCTTGTCAGGATAAACCGACAGAGAAATCAAGGGAGGGCAAACACCACGAGAAGGCGGTCGTCATGCCTACGCGCAAGCGGAAACGCCGAGAACGGACCCACGACTGGCAAGAGAGCCAGCAATAGACACTTTGGCCGGAGCAGCAACTCTATGAAAAAATTCGCCCCGTCGTCCTCTTTGGCGAGACGGCGGCTGAACGCGCCAAAGAAACCGGAACCAGTGAACGCACGCTGCACCACCAGGCCAGACGGTTTGAGCAAGAAGGCATGGCGAGCCTGTTTCGACATGCGCCTCCCCCATCTCCTGATCAAGGACGCAGTCTCCCACAAGAGATGCGCCAACTGATCGTCGATCTGAAAGCTGAGCACCCTGGTTTTACCCCGCATGAGATTGCTCGGATCTGTTTTCTGCGCTTTGGTCGTAAGCCATCTGACCATACCGTGAAGCGAGTCCTGGCGGATTTCCCCAAACCAAGTGTGACGATGAGGCGTTATCCGCCCTACGCGGAGATCGACGACGGCTATCAAAGACGGCGAGCCATCGTCGATCTGCATGCCGAAGGCTGGTCCAATACGAGCATTAGCGCCTATCTGCAAACGCCTCGACATCGGGTGTATGAAGTGCTCAGACGCTGGGCACAAGAGGGCCATGCCGGACTCGATGATAAACCTTCGACGCCCCATCGTCCTGCGCGCAAAGCGGGCATCCGGGAGATCAATGAGGTGGGGAAGTTAGTGGTGGAAAGTCCTGAGCTGGGCGCGTACCGCGTTCGGGCTGCTCTGGAGCAAATCGGGATCAAGCTCTCACAGACGACGTGTGGACGGCTTCTCGCTCTCAATCGCAACCTCTACGGACTCTCTGCCTCCAAAGGCGGTTCCCCGCGCGAGCGCAAAGAGATGCCCTTCAAAGCCAGCTATCGCCACGAGTATTGCTGTGTGGACGTGAGATATATTGAAGAGCATAACTTAGGGTTTCCAGAGCCAGTCTATCT
>VBHI01000040.1:5059-5773 GCA_005881495.1 Chloroflexota bacterium | reverse complement strand
CTGGGTCTTGGCTGGTACGCGATCGAGCGTGGTGACCTTCACATTCATCTGCTCGTTCTCCTCTCTTCCTAGGACGTACATCCTGGGACTTGCCGCTCACCTGCACGGCCCCTAGGGGCCGTGCCTGCGAGCGAGGCGTTCTAAACAATCGTGAGCCATGGTCTAATGGGTGGGCGACCCCCTGCATCCCCTGCATCGTTCCACACGGAGGGAGGTGCTCACCCCTACAGTATCTCCTCTGCTCAACGGACAGCGACCAGCAGAGCAGTCCTGGCCGACTAGGTTGTCACGCTAAAGCCTTGCTTTTTCAGGTAGGTGACGGTACTCAGTTGCACGGCGTTGAGTCCATCGGACAGGGTGCCGTGGCCATTGACCGCGTTGGCGAATTGGTCACCCATGTCATTGTAGACCTGTTGCATCGACGGTCCCCACTGGAAGTTGACATTGACCTGCTTGGCCGAGCTGCTGAAGACCTGATTGATCACCTGGTTGCCAAAGAACGGCTGGGGACTGTTGAGGGTGGGCGAGCTTAAGGCGGAGAGCAAGGCCGGATAGGCCCCCGTATTAAACTCCAGTAAGGCACTCTGTTCGTTGGCACTGATCCATTGGGCAAACGTACTGGCCTCCTGCGGATGCTTCGTACTCTTGAAGACGACGGTCGTGGAGCCACCCCAGTTGCTACTGACGTTTTGACCCGCCTGCCACTGGGGGAGA
>VBHI01000040.1:0-4932 GCA_005881495.1 Chloroflexota bacterium | reverse complement strand
ATTCTGCCAGATAAAGCCGACGAACTGGCCTGGTTGTCTGGGGTTAAAGTGGCCGATGTAGACTTTGGGGTCGGCGGCATGCAGTTTCGCCGCCTCGTCGGCGTACTGCGCCCAGGTAGTGGGGACCGGGAGATTATATTTCTTGAAGATGTCCTCTCGGTAGTAGAGGACCATCGGACCACCATCCTGAGGGATGGCGTAGACCCCATTGGCCAGGATGACCTGATTCCACATCCAGGACGGAAACTGATCCTTCACCGAGTTCGCCCCGTACTTGGAGATGTCAACGAGCGAGCCGGTCGTCTCGAATTGTGGCAAGGTCTGGAACTCGACCTCGGCCACGTCTGGCTCGTTATTGGCCTTGATGGCCGTAAACAACTTGTCGTATTCAACCGGGCCTGAACCTACATTCTGCACCGTGACATGGATGTTAGGATGGGCCTGGTTGAAGAGCGCGACCTGCTTATCCATCCCTCCGATCCAGGCCCAGTAGGTCAAGTTCACCGGGCCGGTCGAGGTACTGGAGGTACTCGAACTGGAGCTACCCCCACAGGCAGCGAGAGGGAACATAATCAGCAGAGCGACGCTGAAGATGGCGAACCCGGGTGCAAAGCGTCGCATCCAGGAGAAAGAGGAGAAAAGCATCGTCTAAAACCTCCTTTGGTGTGTGCAAATACATCATACAATTGTTGACCTTCTGATCTGCTCTACAAAAACCTACCTACGATGTTGGGATGTCCGATAGGACTACAGCTCACAAAACAAAAAAGAGAACAAGACGCTAAGAAAGGGATGGCGAAGACGCACAAGACTCGCGCGTAATCAGTGTTGTCGGCAGTAATACCCGCGAGCTGTCAAGAGATACGCCTGCGATCAGACGCAAAAGCATGGTAGTGGCTACTCGTCCCATGTCGAAAAGCGGCTGGCGCACGGTGGTTAGACTCGGACTGACGATGGTAGTCAAGGGTATATCGTCAAAACCGATGACACTCATGTGTTCAGGTACGTGAACGTTGCGCAGGTAGAGCGCTTTATAGACGCCCATCGCTTGCAAGTCGTTTCCGGCAAAGATCGCCGTGGGCGGGTGAGGCAAAGCGAGCAGAGCACTGGTTTGAGTGTAGCCAGACTGCAGGCGAAAATCGCCGGGGCGAATGAGTTCGGGATCGATGGGGATACCAGCCGCCTCCAAAGCAGCACGATACCCCGCAACTCTATCCAAACTACACCTCAATGAGGCTGGGCCAGCAATCATCGCAATGCGCCTATGCCCAAGCGACAGTAAATACTCCACGGCCACGCGTCCACCAGTCCAGTTCGTTGTTCCTACAGATGGACCATCTGGGCCGAGTTCACCGCGGTGATCAACAACCACGAACGGAATCCCACGTCGTCGTAACTCATCTAAGCGAGAGGATTGACCACGGGCTAACACAAGAATTGCTCCATTGGTTGCACGATCAGCGATTTTGTCGAGCCATTGCCTCTCCCCAAGGGACTCATCTTGAGTGAAAGAGAGTGCCATACGCAAACCCGTGCGCTCCAGGGCCTCCTCAACGCCACGAACAATCTCAGTAACATACGGGTTATCAAGACCAGGAACCACAAGGTCGATAATTCCATTGTTGCTTTTCCTGAGCAATTTGTCCGCACTACTATGAATGTATCCCCTCTCTTTGATGATCTGCTCGATGCGTTCCCTGGTAGCAGGGGCAACATCAGGTCGCCCGTTGAGTACGCGCGAAACGGTCGGAATAGAAACACCAGCTTGAGCGGCGATCGCTGCAATTGTACTGCGCTTAGGTAAAGTTTGCTTCATTTTCTGAAAATGTCTGGCCTCTTCTATCGGAACAGAATAGAGCATTCCTGAAGATTTCCCGCTTGTCAAGAGCAGAAAGAGTATAAGGAAATCGTTCATCTTCAGACACTATGTTCCAGCTTGCCATGGTACCTTGCACAATTTCAACTAAGTAGATCTACCACCAGTACGTCAATGATGCTATTACTCTCATTCCATAAGCCACTCACCTCTCGGCTTCGTATACATCGGCTTTCTTTGATCACCTGCTCTACCCGCTCACGCGTTCCAGGTGTCACATCAGGTCGATTATTCAAGACTCACGAGACGGTCGTGATAGAAACCCCAGCTTTCGCTTCAATCTCGACAATGGTACTACGATTGGATGAAGTTTGATGCGCTTTCTGAAAATGATCAGCCTTTTTAACGGAATATATCAATAGTATTCCCGAAAATTTTCCATTTGTCAAGGGATAAAAGGGGTTGAGAAAATATTCATCTTCAGACGGTATGTTCCAGTTCGCCCTCAGTACCCTGCACAATTGCTCAATCAAATAGGAAGAGCATACATCATAAAATACGTTTTTTCTGCTCATCATCTCACACGGATGTGCGCGTGGGCACTGCATTAAGTTGGTTGCTCAATATATTTGACTCACTATTCGCTCATTTTCTCGGCAGTTCGCAAGAATTGCCCCATAAGAAGGGGTTTCGAGCGGAAATGTGACACTTTTGTCATCAGGCGGAGTTCGTCTATCCGCGCCATCTTCAATTGTTCCTTTCACGTGAAACCCCGGTAGAAGCTGGCCTTGTGCTATCGAGAAGCGCGCGGGCAACAGCGGCCTGCCAGCCCGCATAAAGCGCTTCCCTATCTGGGGCAGCCATCCGTGGCTCAAATACGGTCTGTGGCCTGGGTAACTGTGTGATCTCATCGAGGGATTGCCACTGGCCAGTCGCCAGGCCGGCCAGATACACCGCCCCAAGCGCAGAAACGTCGGCTGATGCATTCTGGAGGAGTGGCCGTCCAATGATATCAGCCTGGAACTGCATCAGCATCGTGTTACGACTGGCTCCTCCGTCAGCTAGCAAGACATTGAGGTCCGCTCCGGCTTCGATCTGCATCACATCAAAGACGTCGCGAACCTGGTAGGCGATCGCTTCGACCGCGGCACGGGCCAGGTGCGCGGCGGTCGAGCCGCGCGTGATCCCGCTGATTAAGCCGCGTGCCGCGTCGTTCCAGTAAGGAGCCCCCAGGCCTACAAAGGCCGGCACAAGGTAGAGGCCCCCGGCGCTCTCGACGCGCTCGGCCAGCCTGGCTACTTCCTCGGCGGGGTTCTCCAGATCGAGGAACTCACCTAACCACTGTACTACCGCCCCGGCTACTGAAATATTGCCTTCCAGCGCGTAGGTAACGTGCGCTCGATCAAGTGCCCAGGCTATTGTCGTAGAAAGGCCACGTTTCGACAAGGCCGCAGCGGACGTAGGCGTCATCAAGGATGAGCCCGTGCCGTAGGTCGCTTTCACCGCGCCGGGATGAAAGCCCGCCTGCCCAAACAATGCCGCGTGCGAATCGCCAATGAGCGCGACGATGGGCACCCCTGCCGGCAGACGGCCGAGAGCGACGCTGCTGCCGAAGTCGCTGCTTGAGGGCCGCACTTCTGGCAGGGCAACTCTGGGCACGTCGAACAGCGCGAGCAAATCTTCGCCCCAATCCAGCTTGTGAATGTCGAACAGTTGCGTACGGGAGGCGTTTGTGACATCACAGGCGTGGACCTGCCCGCCTGTTACATTCCAGAGGACCCAGCTATCCATTGTTCCCAGGCACAATTCGCCTGACTCGGCCCGACGCCGGCCGTCTGCGCTATGATCGAGCAGCCAGTTCATCTTGCTCGCCGAGAAGAGAGGGTCTACTCCTAGCCCGGTGCGCTCCACCAAAAAAGACTCCAGCCCTCGGGCTCGCAGCTGCGAGCAGAAGTCGGCCGTCCGGCGGCACTGCCAGACAATGACAGGACTCACCGGTCGTCCGCTCTGGCGCTCCCACAACATCACCGATTCGCGCTGGTTGGTGATAGCAATAGCCGCCGGTCGCGGGTCATCGACAGCAGCCAGCGCATCCTCCAGGCACTCGTCGATCGCTTCGCGCACGCTCTGCCAGATCGCAGTTGCGTCTTGCTCAACCCAGGTCGGTTGAGGATAGCTCTGCCTCAGCGGACGAGCAGCCCGCGCAATCACGCTCCCGCCCGGGTTGACGAGTAACACTTTTGTATTGGTTGTGCCCTGGTCGATCGCCAGGATATTCCCAATCTTGCTCGCCATCTCCTTTAGCCCTTTCTTCCCATCAACTCCAGGGCAGCGTCGAAGATCCCCTGTGCCGTGAGACCAAAGTGCTCCAGAAGCCACGAAGTCGAGCCGGTAGGAGCAAAAACGCCGGGCACTCCCAGGATGCGCATGGGCACGGGGTGCGTGGTGACAACCACTTCTGCGACCGCACTGCCCAGTCCTCCGAATACTGTATGCTCTTCCGCTGTGACGATGCCACCCGTTTCAGTTGCCGCCGCCAGCACGGCCTCGTTGTCCAATGGACGGACCGTGGACATATTGAGGACACGAGCCTGAATGCCCCTGGCGGCAAGCATAGTGGCAGCTTCCAGCGCCTGCGAAACCAGCACGCCGTTGGCAATCAGGGTGACGTCGCCGCCGTCGCGCAGGAGCGCGGCCTTCCCGATCTCGAAGTGATAGTCGGGGTCGTGCACAATGGGCACGGGCAGGCGACTGATGCGGATGAACATCGGCCCCTCGGTGTTCACAGCCACCTCAACAGTCTGCGCTGTCTCGACCGGATCGGCGGGCACGATCACCGTCATGTTGGCGATGGCCCGCAGCCAGGCCATATCTTCGATCGAGTGGTGCGTCGGGCCCAGCTCGCCGTAGGCCATGCCGCTGCTCATGCCACAAAGCTTGACGTTGGTGTTCGAGTAGGCCAGGTCGGCCTTGATCTGTTCGAGCGCCCGCCCGGTCAGGAAAGGTGCTGCGCCACAGACAAAGGGAATCAAGCCGCCGTTGGCTAGTCCGGCCCCCACACCGATCATGTTCTGCTCGGCGATGCCCACGTTGACGAGCCGGACCGGGTACATCTG
>VBHI01000338.1 GCA_005881495.1 Chloroflexota bacterium | reverse complement strand
GAGGCGATCCCAGCCTCATCCATGGGAAAGCGTAGGGACCCGATACTACCTTTCATTCCTGCTGACTGTAGGTAGAAGCGACACGAGAGAGCGGAGTTGCATGAGAGGGATGCCTTTCAAGGGTATCGCGTCCCAGGCCATGGTCGCCCTGAGGAGCAATGAGCGGTGAATACTCAACATTCCTCACAGCACACGATAGCGGAGCATGTGGTTCTGATTGGTGGAGGCTCAACCAATGCTTTGACTGCCGTCCGCCTGGCGGAACGCGGCTTCCGCGTCACCGTCCTCGAGAAGGCTAAGATTGGGAACGGTTCTTCGAGTCGATCAGCAGCGGGTATTCGCGCGCAGTTCAGTGTCGAGGAGACAGTGATTGGGATGCAGTACGCCGAGTGGTGGTATTCGCATTTCCACCAGATTCTGCAAACTCCGGCTGAAAGATGTCAGCCCGTCATACAACAAAATGGCTATCTCTTTTTGTACGAGGACCCGGAGCAAGCTGCTCCTGCATGGAAACCGAGTGCTCGCACTGCGCTGGCACGAGCATGGCAGATGGCCCAGGCCAATGTCGTGATGCAGCAGCAGATCGGCTTGCCGGTCGAAATCCTGGATCTCCAGGAGATTCAGTATCGTTGGCCGCATATCGAACCTGATTATCTTGTGGGGGCAACCTGGTGCCCAACCGATGGGTTTCTCTTTCCCCAGATGATCTACACAGAAGGCTTTCGTCGCGCACAAGAGTTAGGCGTCCGTTTGTTGCAAGATACTGGAGTGAGTGGTGCGACGCTTCGAGGTGGTCGCATCATCGCTCTTGAAACATCGAAAGGTCCTATTGAAGCCGACTGGTTTGTCAATGGAACCAATGCCTGGGCGCCGCGGCTCAGTCAGCACATAGGTGGTATGTTCTTGCCCGTTGCACCGCTCAAGCGCTATCTCTACTTCCTGAAACCAACCAGGCCGATCATGAGCAACGAAGAATGGCGCCGCCTGCCGATGACAATCTACGGTATGGGGGCTGGCCGAGGAGCCCACACACGTCCTGAAAATGAACTCCTGTTGCTCGCGTGGGCACACGAGACCGATCCGGAACCCGACTTCAATGATGAAGATCAGGATCGTATTGACCCACCCTTTAATCATATCAATGGTATTGATAATTACGGTTACGCAATACTCGAACAGGTGATGACCTTCGCGCCGCGCTTAGCGGATGCTGGTGGTTTGATAGCCACAACATCCGGTTTCTACGGGACAACACCTGACGCGAATCCTTTGATCGGCGTTGACGCCAATCAGCGCAATCTTGTCCACGCAGTCGGTTTCTCCGGACATGGTTTAATGCATGCACCGATTACTTCAGTACTGGTGGAGGCCATTATTGCTGGAGACGTGAAGAATGGGCAAGTGCGCCTCCCATCACCCTTCGATAGCCACTCTATCGACCTTGCCGCCTTTGACCCTGGTCGAGCGTTCGACCCCTCTAAAAAAGAAGCTCTCGTTCTATAACTACACATCAACCACACATTGCTCATCCAGACGCGCGCTTCTTCACGCATTCCGCGCAAACGATCCCAGCACCTTACAAAATGTGGTATGACCGGCCAGGTCTGCCAGCACACTGCGCACTGCCGGATCATCGCGGTGCCCTTCAAAGTCCAGGTAGAAGACATATTCCCATGCACGCTGGCGAGAAGGGCGTGATTCCAGTTTGAGCAAGTTGATTTTCTTTGCCGCCAATATCCCCAGGCAGTTATACAGCGATCCGGGTTGATGAGCCGTCGCCATCACCAGCATGGTCTTGGCCTCACCCTCGCGTCGTGGAGCAGGCTCCCGGCCCAATGCAATGAACCGTGTGTAGTTATCTTTGATGGTCTGGATACCACAAGCCAGCGTCTCCAACTGGTAGAGTTCCGCCGCTCCCCTGCCAGCAACGGCTGCTACACCCAAAAGATTCTCTTCGCGGATCATCTTGGCGCTGCCCGCCGTATCGTAGGTGGCCACAATCTCCACGCCAAGTTCGCGGAGAAACTGGTCGCTCTGAGCCAGCGCCTGCGGATGCGAGATAACTCGCCGAATGTCGCTGAGCTGTTGTCCTGGTAAACACAACAGGCAGTGATTGACAGGATGGCTAATCTCTCCTATGACAAACAGGTCATGCTGGCGTAGCAAATCATACACATCATTAATACTGCCCGCCTGCGAATTTTCTACCGGTACCAGGCCGTATTCAACTTCTCCCGCAGCGACAGCCCGGAAGACCTCGGCAAAACTGCGACAGGGAAATGGCTCGGCCTCCTCCCCGAAATAGATGTTCACTGCCTCATCGCTAAAAGCTCCCCGCTCGCCTTGAAATGCGACGGACAGTCTTTTGCTTCCCCTTATTTCTTCAGCTTGCTGCTCTGTTGACGGCCTGATCATAATTACTGCTTCCTAAAATGTGGTAAAACATGTTACAACACCTTCGTACCTGCTTCACCGCAGACCGTTTCACTCTCTGCGCACAGAGAGCCAGAGCGTTCCGCTCCACAGGCGATTTTACGTTCCGACGAAGCCACTACCGGAACGTCCGTCACCAGACGGAGAGCTTCAGTTGCGACCATGATGGCAGCGTTCAGATCGCGGTCATGAACGGTACCGCACTGTTCGCACACCCAGACACGGTCAGCAAGAGTTAAATCTTCCTTGACCCAGCCACAGACGTGGCAGGTCTTCGACGAGGGAAACCAGCGGTCTATCAGTTGCACGTAGCTGCCGTACTGCTCAGCCTTGTAGAGAAGCTGACGCTTCACCTCAAAGAAACTAGCGTCGCTCACCGCTTGTGCCAGCTGGTGGTTGGCAAGCATCCCTTTAACATTAAGGTCTTCCAGGCCAATCAAGGCATAGGTTCGTGCCACCTTCGTGGACATCTTGTGCAAGACATCCTGCCGAGCGCCTGCTACGCGATAGTGAGCTTTTGCCAGCTTCTTCGTGTTCTTCCACCAGTTCTGACTGCCCTCTACTTTGCGCGAGAGACCTTTGCTTAAGCCTTGGATACGCCCTAAGTTGCGGCGATAGTGTTTTTGGTTCTCAAACACTGTGCCATCTGAGAGCGTTGCCAGTGCCTTAATGCCCAGGTCTATCCCAACCGTTCCACCGCTATGGGTAGGTGTCTCCTGCTCCACTTCGACCGCAATGGAGACGAACCACCATCCTGCACGGTAGGAAATCGTTGCGCTCATCATCTTGCCATGGAAGCGCAGTTCTTCGGTCATGTTGACCTTGCCGAGTTTAGGGATAAGTATCCAATGGCCGTCTACGCGAAACTTATCGTTGTTCAGGTAGAAGGAATGCCTATCCCGTTTCTTGCTCTTGAAATGCGGAAAGCCTGCTTCCTCTCTATCCTTGCGTGGATGTTTGAGCTTCGGCTGGGTTCCTGCCTCTTTCATGCGCCAGTAGTTAGCGAAGGCTTGCCCCAAATCAGCAAACGCTTGTTCTGGAGCGCACTTGGTCACTTCGTAGCACCAGGGAAATTGCTCGCCCTTGATCTTGTTATATTCCGCCTTCAGGTCTTTCATCTTGACTCGTTTGCCCTCTGCCCTTGCTTCTTTCCAGCGAGCTAGTGCCCAATTATAGGCGTGCCGTGCAACCCCACTTGCCTTGCGAAAGTAGACCTCTTGTTCTGGGGTAGGATTGAGCCTGATCACATGCGAACGATTCATGGCTACTTCTTTTCCTGCCTGATAGTCCGTTCCAATTCTGCATCGATAAGCCGCTCTAAGACGGAGAGCATCGTTTCTTGCTTCAAGGCGGCAATCGCCTTGAGCTTGCGCAAGCTTTCTCGTTTAATCTTGGTAGTGACAACATCTTGTTTCATAGGTGTATTTTATCATACTTTTACACCTTGTGTCAAGCAGAAAAAACATGCTGAAGATGAATACCTTTGAACACTTCTGACTACAAGATCAATCACTGTTGTTTTCTCCTTGCGTGCATGACTTTGTCGAAGCGAAGCTTCGACCTGTCGATTGTGCCAGCTTATACGAGAATTGTCAAGCCAAAAGCTTGTAGGGTATTTCAGCTCTTAGCTGAATACAGTGACTGTCCCGGCATCCCCATCGACCGTGACACGCTGTCCACTGCTCAGACGCCCGGTTGCCATGCCAGTCCCCAGAACAGCCGGAATATGATACTCGCGGGCTACGATGGAACTGTGGCTGAGTGGACCGCCCACATCGGTAACGACCCCCGCGGCAAGGGCAAAGAGTGGCGTCCAGGCGGGCGTCGTGATCCTTGCCACCAGGATATCACCCTGTCGCATCTGATCAAACTCGTTGGGACCCGCGATCACTCGCGCCGGGCCAGTGATTTGACCAGGGCTGGCCGCGATCCCCTTCAGCACATCGCCCTCGGGCTGGTCGGCGCGAGCTGGCATCGTACTGCTGAAGTCTATCCCCAGGAAGCGGGCCCCACCCTTGATTGGCAGGTTTGGTGGCGGCGTGACAGCGCGTTCACTCTCCCAGGTTGCACGCCGCTCGGCCACGATTGCATGAGAGTCCGCTAGTGGTTGGCCCGCGTCCAGTGCCATTGCGGCCCCCTGCAATTCGTCCAGCGTCAGCCAGAATACGTCGTCTGGCGTGCCGATCACGTTCGCCCCGGTCAGGCGCCGCCCGATCTCACGCAGCATCCGGCGCAACACTGGCCAGCCCAGGCCCACATCCGCCAGCGCATCTTCGCGCAGCGGGGCGAAGCTTTGAGCCCACCCCACCAGCCGCCGGAACAGCGACAGGCGCATTCCGCGCATTCGTGTGAGCATCGTCTGTACCGCTTGCTCGCGTGCCGCCGCCGTTGCTTCCTGGCGTGCGTGGGGATCGGGTGCCTTGCCGCTCAAGAAGTACTTGAGCGCTTCTAAGACTGGCGCCGGGTCATCAGCGAGCACGGCTTTGGCAAAATCGAGATCATAGATGGTATGTCCGTAACGGGCCAGGTGATCAGCCAGGCGCCGCCAGAATTCGGCCCATGCTCCGTTCGCTGCCGCCGCTCGTGCTGCCTGTTCACGATACGCCGTCGTGAACTGCTCGCTCGACATGTTCGCCAGCGCAGCCACCAGTTCAGGCTGTCCGCGTACCCATTGCGCCAGGTCATACAGCGATTTCTCGGCCTGAATCGGCGCGCTGTCAAAGCCTAGCACAAACGTCAGAGCAGAGGGAGCATTGTGCTTCTTGAGAAACCTGTTGTACACAATGGTAAAGAGCAACTCACTCATATACGCTCCCGGCAGGATGCCAGTCTGTACAGAGAGGTAGTACTGAGCCGCTTCGGCAGTGATTTCGCGCACACCATTGAGCAGGTCTACGGCTGACTCGGTAACCAGGTCCGTTGTTTGCCAGCGGTTGACAACCTTTGCATACCTGGAACGGGACTTCTGCCAGCGTGCCTGCGAGGTGCGCAGCAGGCGCGGTAAGGTGGCGATGAGGCGTGGCAGGGCGAGCAACAACTTTGCCGTCTGTGCAGGCGTGAAGGAGAAGTCGTAGTAGCCGTATCCGTTGATAGTGATCAAGAGATCATCAGGAAACTCCAGCCCCAGGTTCTTTAAGAGCACCCCAGTAGCCCTGCCCCAAAAATGGAGTCCGAGCGTGGCAAATAGGGGGGAAAGCGGATCTGGCAGCAGTTCCAACGGGCCTGAACGTATATAGCTCCCCTTGGGGTTGGGAAGTTTCCACTCTGCCGCTGGTGTCACATGAGACCTGGCAGCAGGCTCGGGCAAGGCAGGTAATGCAGTGATGGGGCGAGCTTGCACAACGGAGACGCGGCCATCGTGGAGCGCCCACTCGATATCCATTGGCTGGCCATAGAGGTCCTCGATCTGCACGCCAATGCGGGCAAGTTCAGCAGCTTGCGCCGGGCTGAGTACCGCCTGGGCGCGCCGCTCTGCCGGCACCGGCTCCTCGTGCGTGCCTTCGCGGGTACGCACGGTCATCACGTCCTTCTTATTGATCTCCTGTTCAGTAATCGCCCCGCTTGCTCTGTCAACCACGACCGTATCGGGCGTGACCTGCCCGCCGACAATGGCCTCACCCAGCCCCCAGGCAGCGTTGATCATTACCTGGTCGCGTGCCCCGGTCAGCGGATTGGCGGTGAAGAGGATGCCTGCTGCCTCGGCAGGCACCAGTTCCTGGACCACCACCGCCAGGCTCACCTCCTCTTGTGCGATGTGATGGCGTGCGCGGTAGTCAATCGCCCGCGCGGTCCAGAGCGAAGCCCAGCAGCGTTTGACTGCCTCCAGGACCATCGCTGCGCCATGCATGTTGAGATAGGTCTCCTGCTGACCGGCAAACGACAGCTCAGGCAAGTCTTCTGCGGTGGCAGAGGAACGCACCGCGACGGGCAGGTCATCTCCGCCAAGTTCAGCATACGCCTGGCGAATCGCCTCGGCAATATCATCCGGCATCACACTATTCGCGAAAAGCCTTCCTATCTGCCTTGATGCCTCTTCGAGCGAGGCAGGCTGATCGGCAGTGACAGCGGCGGAAACCCCGGAGACAGCCGCCAGAATCTTCTCTTGCAGCCCATTCTCCGTCACAAAGCGGCGATAGGCTGCCGTGGTGATGTGAAAACCCGGGGGTACAGGCAGGCCAGCCGCTGCCATGCGTGCCAATGAAGCACCTTTTCCTCCCACCTGCTCCAGTGTGGCAGA
>VBHI01000337.1 GCA_005881495.1 Chloroflexota bacterium | reverse complement strand
ATCAACTCTGCCAGCTCCTCGTCAGAAGGCGTGAACTCGTCCGGCACCAATGGCGCAACGAGGAAAAATCCGGTAAAAATGGCGCTCAACATATATACTTGCGCTCGCAGGCTGAGGTCAGTACGCACCAGGTCCTGTTCGCGCAGCAATTCGAGGTAGGTGTTGAAGCCCGTCAGCCTCTCCGCGTAGGCAGCACTGCTCTGCTCGCGGTGTGCCAACTTCCCTAGCACCTCCAGATCGCGCAAGAGGACCGCCTTCATCAACGGGCGTTTCATCAGAGCCAGCGCTGAGTGCTTGAGTATCCCTCGCAGCGTTGCACCCTCGGGATCAACTAGGATGCGCTGCTTGATATCCTCTGCCAGCTCCACCTTTTCACGTTTGATGAGTGCTGCGAACAGCTCTTCACGCGTTTTCCAGTGCAGGTAAATCGTGCCTTTCGCCACTCCCGCCTGCCTGGAGACATCGTCGAGGGTGGTCTTGTTGTAGCCCCAGCGCAGGATCAATGCTGCGGCAGCATCCAGAATGCGCTGTGCCCGCTCCCGTCGCCTGGATACTTCCTGCTGTCGAGAACTCGCTCCTTGACTCAGATGTGCCAAATGTCTTTCCCCTTTGCAATCAGGTAAATGACCATATAAGACGATTTAGTCATATAACTATCTATTTGAAATATACAGTGGAGATGAAGAAAAGTCAAGGGTATGATCAGCGAGCTGTTTATCTTCAAGAAATGAGATGAGGTATTCAAACTATCTTGACTTTCACTGTAGGATTGTGTAATAGTTGGGCTGTCCCAATTACAGGGTGGATAGCTCATCCGCTACAGTCTAGGAGAAGTGTAAATCGTGTTCATCTTAGAAACCAGACTTAATGCCCAGAGCACAGAATTTGCTAGTAATCGCGATTGGATGCTGCAGCTGGTCACGGAGCTTGAAGAGCGACAGGCGCAGGCCCGAAGAGGGGGAGGTGAGCGGAGCATCCAGAGATTCCGTTCACGAGGGAAATTACTGCCACGGGAACGGCTCGAACTGCTGCTTGATCCAGGTACACCCTTCATGGAACTTTCACCACTGGCGGCCTATGGAATGTACAATGACGAATGTCCTGGCGCATCGCAGATTACCGGAATAGGCGTAGTGAGTGGTGTCGAGTGCATGATCTTCGTCAATGATGCAACTATTAAAGGTGGCGCTGTTTATCCAATCACCCTGGATAAATCATTGCGGGCGCAGCATATTGCCGAGGAGAATCGGCTTCCTTGTATAACTATGGTTGAATCAGCTGGCGCCAACCTGCTTTACGCTGCGGAAATCTTCGCCGATGTGGGAGGCAAAGTATTTGCTAACCAGGCACGGATGTCGGCTCAGGGTATTCCTCAGATTGCGTTAGTTTTTGGTTCATCAACGGCTGGCGGGGCGTATATCCCTGGCATGAGCGACTACGTGGTGATGGTGCGTAACCAGGCCAAGGTCTTTCTGGGTGGACCACCGTTGGTCAAGATGGCGACGGGCGAGGATATAGACGACGAAACGCTGGGTGGCGCAGAGATGCACGCACACGTCTCTGGGGTCAGCGACTATACTGCGGAGGATGATCGGGACGCGCTACGCATTGGTCGCCAGATTGTTGCTCAGCTGAATACGCAGAAGGCTCTTGCATCACGCAGGCGCAGCCCCATGGAGCCCTACTATGACACGGAAGAATTGTTGGGCATGATTCCCGCTGATCCGCGCATTCCTTTCGATATGCGCGAGGTGATAGCCCGTATAGTCGATGGCTCTGAGTTTCTGGAGTTTAAGCGCGATTATGGCCCTACCCTTATCACCGGGCATGCTCATATCAATGGCTACCCTGTTGGCATCTTGGGGAACAATGGTATACTTTTTTCAGAGTGTGCGATGAAAGCGACGCAATTCATTCAACTCTGCAATCAATCCCGCACACCTCTTCTTTACCTGCAAAATATCACCGGTTTCATGGTGGGCACCAGGTACGAACGCGAGGGTATAGTGAAACACGGGTCTAAGATGGTCAATGCCGTCTCAACCTCCACTGTGCCGCAGTTTACTGTTATTGTCGGAGGCTCTTAGGGGGCAGGAAACTACGGCATGTGTGGTCGAGCGTATGATCCCCGTTTTCTGTGGACGTGGCCCAACAGCAGGGTAGCGGTCATGGGTGGGGAGCAGGCGTCAGGTGTCCTGGCAATTGTTCAGGTAGAGCAGGCAAAGTCCAGGGGGATCGAACCGAATATGCGACAGATTGAATTGATGCAGCAGATGACGCGGCAGAAATTTGACCAGGAATCCTCACCGTATTACGCTACCGCGCGCCTCTGGGATGATGGGATTATCGACCCGCGCGACACTCGACGTGTACTCAGTATTGGCTTGTCCGTTGCCCACAACGTTGATTTTGTCTCGGCCGGTCCCCCCAAATATGGCGTATTTCGCATGTGATTTGGAGATGCTCAAGGGGGAAAGAACGCATGATAGAGACTGTCCTCATCGCTAATCGCGGCGAAATTGCCTGCCGTATTATCCGCACCTGCCGGCGGCTAGGAATGCGCATCATTGCAATATACTCTGATGTCGATGCATCCGCGCTGCACGTGCGGATGGCTGATGAGGCTATCCATGTTGGTCCGTCTCCATCCAGCGAATCATACCTGGTGACGGAGGCAATTATCAATGCTGCCAGGCGGACAGGAGCAGATGCTATTCACCCTGGCCTGGGCTTTCTGGCCGAAAATAGTGACTTTGCCCAGGCTTGTGCAGATGCTGGTCTTATCTTCATTGGTCCGACGCCGGCTGCCATTGCGGCAATGGGCAATAAGCACGCAGCGAGAGCACTGGTAGAGCGATTTGGCGTGCCAGTTCTGCCCGGCTATGGCGGAGACGATCAAGCGCAGGATACTTTGCGGCAAGAGGCTGAGCGCATAGGCTGGCCGCTGATGGTCAAGGCGGCGGCAGGTGGAGGCGGCAAGGGGATGCGGCTAGTGCAGCGCCCAGCTGACCTGGATGACGCCTGTGCTGCGGCACGCAGAGAGGCCAGACAGGCCTTTGGTTCGGACGAATTGATTTTGGAGCGGGCGTTGCTAGCTCCACGCCATATCGAATTCCAGATTTTCGGCGATCAGCATGGAAACCTGATCCACCTGGGTGAAAGGGAGTGCTCAAGCCAGCGGCGGCATCAGAAAGTGATAGAAGAGACACCGTCCCTGGCTCTATCGCCAGAATTGCGTATCTTCATGGGCGAGGCAGCCGTAGCTGCCGGGCGCGCCGTCAATTACAGCAATGCCGGTACGGTTGAGTTTTTGCTGGATCGCGATGGACGGTTCTATTTTCTGGAAATCAATACGCGTCTGCAGGTAGAGCATCCTGTGACTGAAAGCGTGACCGGGCTGGACCTGGTAGAGTGGCAAATGCTGATTGCCGAAGGGCAGGCCCTGCCATTATGCCAGGAAGAGGTGCGGATGAGTGGTTATGCAATCGAAGCTCGTCTCTATGCTGAGAATCCGGCCAATGATTTTTTGCCGGTGACAGGTGAAATTGTGCACTGGTGTGAACCTGAGGGTGAAGGGATTCGGGTAGAGAGTGGCATCCAGAGTGGAGACCAGGTGTCAATTTTTTATGATCCTATGTTAGCGAAGATCATAGCGCACGGCCCGGACCGTGCTACAGCCAGTCGCCGGCTGACGAGAGCATTGGAGTCGACTACCCTGCTCGGCCTCACGAATAATATTTCCTTTTTGCGGGCCATCCTCAATCATCCGTCGTACCAGGCGGGCGAACTCAGTACCGAATTTCTCGCGGAATACTTTCCTCATTGGACTGAGCCGCCCGGTGATGTACCGTTGGCACTGATTGCCGTGACACTGGCGCAGTGGCAAGAGCATGCGCAGCTCGAGACGAATCGCGGCTACTGGCGTAACAACCCTAATCGACCGCAGCTCTATCGTTACACGGTCGTTCCAGATGATCATCCAGTTGAAGTGTATTTGGCACCAATCCGTCACACTGCAACCTATACCATTACCACAGTTCTAGAAACAGAGATCAAGGTCATGGTTGAGCTTCATGAGCAGGCTGCTCACGAAATGGTCGTCACCGTGGATGGGTATCGACAACGAGTTATGCTTGCCTGCGCGGGAAGCAACTGGTGGGTTCAGACACGAAATGGAGTTGTCCAATTGCGCACATTGGAACTGTTGCCAGAGCCGAAAGCGCCTGCGGATGCCGGTGGGTCGTTGCGGGCACCAATGCCTGGTATGGTCCTGGCGATACTGGTTGAAGTTGGCCAGCGCGTGAATAAAGGAGATGCGCTGCTGAAACTTGAGGCGATGAAGATGGAGCATACCATCCGTACCGCGGCGGATGGTGTGGTCGAAGCGATTTATTTTGCATCGGGTGAGACGGTAGCCGCGGATACTCTCCTGGTGCAACTGAAAGAAGTAGATTGATACAGTGACACAAGCATCTTTTTATGTTCATCCAACCGCTGAAGTATCCCCTGAAGCTCACATTGGAGCGGGTACACGTATCTGGCGCCAGGCTCATATTCGAGAGTTTGCCCATATCGGCGAGACATGTAATATCGGCAAGGGTGTCTATATCGATACACATGTTCATATCGGTTCACGTGTAAAGATTCAAAATCATGTCTCTATCTTTGAAGGCGTCACGTTGGAGGATGGAGTTTTCATCGGGCCGCATGTCTGTTTTACCAACGACCGTGCCCCTCGCGCAATAACGCCCACTGGCAAGCTGAAAAGCGCCGATGACTGGGAGATTACGCCAACATTGGTAAAGTATGGAGCGTCTATTGGCGCCGGGGCGGTCATCCTCTGTGGTATCACTATTGGGACATTTGCCCTCGTGGGCGCCGGGTCGGTGGTAACAGGAGATGTTCCACCACATGCGCTTGTTTTTGGCAATCCTGCGCGCCAGCATGGCTATGTCTGCCGTTGTGCCGGGCGACTGACGAATATTCGTACGTTGGAGGATAAACTAGTGGGGTGGTGTGAGGCATGTGGCCAGGATTGCCTGATAGAAATGGGTAAATGATCGAGTTTGGTTCCGAGTAGCTTACGTGACTCTGGGCCTAAAAATCATGTTCAATTCTGCAATTTCGTCGCTACCAATTGTAGTGATTATCCGAACGTGATACAATCAGCTATAATTCATTAACTCCCTGCGAAGGAGCATGGCTATGGAAGATTCACCATCCTCTGGTAATCCAATCGTGATCCTCAATCCTGCTGCCAATCGTGGCAAAATGGAACAATATCGTGCATTACTCCGTCGTCGCTTAGATAAGGAACCACAGGCGGAGTATGTTGAGACAACGAGGCAGGGGGAAGCGCAGGAACGGGCAATGTATGCCGCTAAAGAGGGTCGTCCTGTGATAATCGTAGGTGGTGATGGCTCTGTTTATGAGGTTGTCAATGGCATACTCTGTGCGGGCAGACGGGTTCCGCTGGGTATCGTCGCCGCTGGTTCCGGGAACGATTATGCCTGGAATACGCTCAAACTGCCGCAGGACCCCGTCGCCGCAATTGAACGCGCTTTTACAGGGCAGCTTGTGGAGTCAGATGCCGGTATAGTCAATGGGAAATATTTTGTGAACTCGTTTAGCGTGGGTCTCGACGCAGATATCGCTGTAGCAGCCGGTAAAATGAAGAAAATACCATTTATGAGCGGCTCCCGGCTTTACTATAGTGCAACTCTCAAGCAACTCCTTTTTGGATATCATCGCTGTCCGTGGCTAAGGCTAACTTTGGATGCCGGTACAGAACCTATTGAGTCGGAGTTCATGCACTATGTTTTGATGGCAGTGACCAACGGGCCAACCTATGGTGCAGGCTTTCGTATCAATCCAACTGCTGACTACCAGGACGGGTTTTTTGATGTCTGCACTATTAGCTATACACCCCTTCTACGTGCTCTAAAGTTATTGCCTGTTGTGCAAAAGGGAGCACATAGTGGGCTGCCAGAGGTAACTTTTTTTCGTACAAGGTCAGTGCATATTGAAAGTCGGGAACCTGTCAACATCCAGATGGATGGTGAGACGGGGAACGCTACGAGCTATGATGCAAAAATTCTACCGGGCGCGTTATTGGTGCGTACGTGAGCGCATGGTTTGCTGAACTACTTTAGAAGGAATAAGGCCTATTTCTGAGCAACGAAGGCAGATGGGCATAATTTTGCCAACGTACACTGCTCGCACAGGGGCTTACGAGCAGCACAAACGGCACGTCCATGATAGATGAGAAAATGCGAAAGGTCTAGCCAATCCTTCTGAGGGATAATGCGCATCAACGCCTGCTCAATTTTGACCGGGTCTTCACTTGTCGTCCAGCCAAAACGGCGAGAGAGACGCATATTATGCGTATCGACGATATACCCTTCCACGATGCCAAAAGCGTTGCCCAACACTACATTAGCGGTCTTCCTGGCAACTCCTGGAAGACTGAGCAAGTCTTTCATTGTATGAGGAACCTCACCGCCGAAATCAGTAATGATGCGTTGGCAAGCTGCGCGAATGTTTTTGGCCTTGTTGCGATAGAAACCGGTGGACTTAATATCCTGTTCGAGTTCTTCCTGGCTGACCGTTGCGAAATCTTCAACGCTGCGATATTTGCGAAAAAGGTCTTTTGTTACCACGTTGACACGCTCGTCGGTACACTGAGCTGCGAGCTGCGTGGCGATGAGCAATTGGAGAGGGGTAGAGAAGTCCAGCGAACATTTGGCATCCGGGTAAAGGCGGCGGAGTTCGGCTATGATAGCCTCAATCTGTTCAGGTGAGCCTGGCTCGGGACCACTGTAGGTGGAGATTGATGTACGTTCCATACTTTACGATCTTCCTTTTAGTTTTTCCGCCTCATTATACCACTGCAAACATCTCCGGCCAGTACCCAGTACTACTTTTTTCTAGCTCTGCTCACGCTCACTCGTGCTTACTCAGGTTTGCTCACTCTGTAAGCGGAGAATTTCTCGCAGTGCATCGGCCTGGCCGCGATTCCAGGCAGCTGATCGTACTTCCGGGCCGATTATGGGCAAGGAGCTGCGCTCACGAATTTGGGCTGCTCGCTCCCGATGTCTGATCTCGTGGACAAGTTGCCGATCGCTCAGGCGCCAGCCGCGCCTGCGAGCCATTTCAGCGAACCACATTACACGTGCGTATCCAGCATAATAGTCACGTTCCATATCACTTTGTGTTGGCGTATCTTGCATAGTCCGGCCTCTTATGTGTCGCAAAACCAATACTTCACAAAAGGAATTATCGCAGAAATATGTAGCAGCGTCAATAATTGTGTGTTGAAAAGAGGGAGGACTAGGATCACTGTAAAAACCACTCACAGAGCAATTTGTTATATCTTCGGGAGAAAGGGACCCCTGCCAGGGAGGATCTGGCAGGAGTTTTCCCGAGAGACGTGGTTTCCTGTCTGGTATTCAGTCCCCTTGAACGGTCTCAATGGCCGAAGGGTCTGAAGGTGGCTCAAGGGTGAAGGTCAGATCGTCTGCATTGAGCGTGGGAACGGCTTCAAAATCGATCTCATAGTTGCCAAAGCGCTTAATGTGTCTGGTCTGATACGGTGAGAGTGCCGCGACTTCATCAATGGAAAGGAGGTATCCTTCTTGAGCAAGTGCATTGAGTGCAGCACTGATCTCAACCGTGTTGTCTAAAATGACGCAGTTGGTTAATAGGCCTGTGTATTTGACCTGTTTCTCCTGTTCGTCAAAT
The DNA here is from genome assembly GCA_005881495.1 of Chloroflexota bacterium. The sequence continues at coordinate 3,309 of VBHI01000337.1, read as the reverse complement.
GCATGCTCATACATGACCCCTCCTCTCGCAAATCGTACCCAATCCTCAAGGGCGTTGTATTGTTCCATTTTATTGGTTGCGCGGTGAATCACTTCACGCAGTTTCACATCGGAAATCATCGTCAGCAAAAAGACCGTGCGCACCACACACCCCAGCGCGTAAAATGCCTGGTAGAGACGGTTTTTCCGGCTAGAGGTGCCCAACTTGCGCAAGAGCATCGATGGCAACACGCGCCCTTCCTGGATCGAGATGACCACTTGGAGCAAGTCTTGCCAGTGGGTCTCAATCAGGTTCCAGTCAATGACGTTGTCGTGAAAGAGGGAATCGATATGCTCGTAGACGACCTCTTTGGAGGGGCGATAGAACCTGAGGTCCTTCCAGTTGCGGATGCGTGGCATCAGCTCAATCCCCAATAAGAACGACAGTCCAAATACGGGTAAGTTTTGCCCATGAGTATCTGCATGAATCACGGAGGGTTTGATGTCCGAGCGATTGCGTATCAGGCCATCGAGCAGGTATATTGCCTCATGCACACCACATCCAATAAAGTGGCTGAACAGCAGGATATACATGTCGCTCACATGATGATAGGCGATGCCTCCAAAACCGCCATACCGAATGTGCTTCTCCGCGAGTAAATTCTCCTCCGCCAGCTCATATTGTGTTCCATCAGAGGCCGCCCGTTTCTCGTCGCCCCAATAGTGAGGGAGCGTGTATCGATTGAAGCAATTCTTCACATCACGCAGGGCTGCATCGAGCTTTTCCGCGGTGATATGACGCCGATTGATATGCGCAATCTGATCGGCATTGAGCGTGCCTCGCAGGTGCCTTGCCATCTGGTGCGGACCTAAGTTCGTCCCGTACGCGAAAATCGCGAGTATTTGCCGTTCCCAGGCATCATCAGCTTTCGGTTCATTGCCAGAAAGAGGACCGAGATGGCGACCAAAGCCGGTCAGGCGCTCGATACGGACGACCACATCGAGCAGGTGCCGCTCCGGGATCTTGGCGTGTAAGGCTTCTTCTAACTCGAGCAGTCCGGCGGGCTGCGCTTTGGCCTTGAGTCTCTTGAGCGATGGTTCCCCCTTCTCATTGATCATGAGTTCCTGATTAGCTGGTCTGGTTCGATCGACTTCGGCGGCCACCTCCGTCAACCAGGTGCGCAGATGCTCGACCAACCCTTCGGCAGTTGCGGGAAGGCTCAACTGCTGACAATACGCAGCAACTTTGGGTTCGCACATCTCCCAGGGAAGAAGCTGATCCCGATAGTCGGCAAACTGCTCTGAACCGATGACACAGATGTCGCCCGATTTCAGTTCGTCGGCCAGGGAGGAAAACACACACGTTTCCAGATGTTGACGTCGGTACCAGCTTTTTCCTTTGCGCCGCACCAGGATGGTTCGCTGCCACTTCTTGTTTGTAAACGAAAGATCAAGCGTCGCCTCCAGATATTGCTTGGGATTGTGCTCATTGGCCATGATGAAGTTCATGGCATCAACCAGCGTTTGATCGGACGTCGTCGAGCGCAAATCCAGCGTTTTGATCACGCGAAACAGGGCCTTGCGGTGGCTCCCGTAGAATTTCTTGAGGAACGGCTGATACCGATCCCCATGATGGGCACTGACTTGTTCACACTGTTCTAAAAGCGACATCTCGCCTCCCTCTCGATCCAGAACCTCGCGGATGTGCATGCCCCGGTCGGTTGGGTCTTGCGCGTCGGTACTGGCTTGCACCACATCTGCGAAGACCTCAATCAGGTGCTCGGTAATTGCTCGTTCCTCTTCGCGCAGTCGGAGGAGCTCCTGTTTCGCCTTCTCCGTGAGCTTGCTCATGCGTTTGAGAAACATCTGGATGATCTCGTCCTTGGTTGAGACGGTCGCTTGAGAAAGCAGGCAGGCTAGAAGGGTCAACCGCCTGGGAGCAGAGAAATCCAGGAGATCAGACGGGTACAAACTCCGTGCTTCTTGTGCCAAACGCGTGATCTTTGAGGAGCGCACTCCTTCGACGAAGCGCTCCGTCGTTCCCCAAGACTGAAGCCAAGAGAGGCGATTGAGCCATTCATCCAGATGAGTGAGGGAGGCTGATTTGGGGGCATCTTTGATTCGATCGAAGGTGGTGAACGGAGACGATTCATCAGGCTCAAGCAGGCGCGACAATGCCTGCTGTTCGGCTTCAGCAATCCGAGCAAAGACACGCTGGTAGATCCCTCTATTCACGAGACGACGAATGCGCCATGCTATGCGGTCCAGCGTACTAAAAGCGGGAAGCTCGCAGTGTGCGACGAGCAATGTTTCGATAGCGGCATTGATCAGATCGGCCGGGTTCTCCATCACCTGGGCTGCTGCATGCATGGCCTGTGCGGCGACATGTCGAGCATGTTTGCCCTGGCTATTGAGTTCCAAATGCTCCCGCAGCACCCCGTAATAGCGATAGAGGGTCGCTGGGGAAATATCGGGGACCAAGTCGTTGGGCAAGTTCATGACCGCGCGGATATGACTGATCAGCGCTCCCGGAATGCTTTGGGGATCAGGAAAGTAATGGAGACGCTGATAGACCTTCAGCAAAATCATCAGTGCAAACTTCTGGGCTGGTCCGCGTGCCTTTGTTGCCACAAAAGCAACATCGGTGGGGGTAGGGGTATAGATCTCACGTAACTCTTTGACCGAAGGAGCACGCGTAAAGCGGGGATAGACGGTTCGTTCAATGGATGCCATGAACCAGTTCCTCCTGCCCACAGAAAATGCTACGGCCCATGCGTGGGCCATAGAGGTGGGTCAATATTGCATCCTAAAGGGAGCAGTGGGTAGAGAGCAAGCGAAGAGCACAACGCTAGGACATGTGTCTATTCCTGCACAGCATACCCCCTGATCCTCTTGCCCCGGCGCAAAGCCATCCGTTGTAATTCCTGCGACTAATACTTGTTATTAGAAGTCTATCTATGATAAACTTCCACTAATGCGAAATGTGGCAAGTGATAAAGCGCTAAAGGTACTTCTACTAACAAGGAGTAATGATGACAGAGTCCCTGGATGTAAATTTTGAGATTACCCTGCTGAAATTTTGCCCTTTCTTCTGTTGAGAAACGGTTTTCGCGAGCCTCGGGAAGATGGGCCAATTGAGGATATAGGAAATAGCTCATCCACAGAATAATCAGCAAATTTCGCCAGGATAATCCCAACATGTACACCGGGAATGGGTGATACCTGCATCCATGGGAGCTATGAGCAGCATGGTTTCCCCAGGAAAGACCTGCACTCGGGATCAGCATACCTGTTCCATTAGCGAGTCTCCATGGCTGCTTCGGAGGTGTGT
>VBHI01000336.1 GCA_005881495.1 Chloroflexota bacterium | reverse complement strand
AGCCTGATGTGCCACTCCTGAGAAAGGGAGGGTTGGTGAGAGCCAGCCGCTTCGTCATCTGAAGGCCGCTAAGCGATCTTGCCAAGCCTGGTCGTGAGCAAGGACGCGTTGAGGGCACGCACGCGCTGCAACGCGCGGGCATTGATGACGAGGTAGGTCAGCGTATTGAGCGTGCGTATCGAGCGGATGTTCCGCACCTTGGGCCGCTTGATGCCCAGAGCTTTGCTCCGGCTGTTGATGCGCTCGGTGCTGGTGCGCTGGTTGTAGATGCCCTTGTAGAGCGGACTTTCGCGATCCAGCGTGACGCGCATCTGCCCCCCCAGTTCCCAGTTGAGGTCCTTGACACAGCCTTTCTCTTTGAGGAACTGGGGATGATCGCAGGTCTGTCCGCTGGCTTGAGGAAAGAGCAAGGGACAGCGAAAGCGTTGCGTCAGGTAGCCATGGGTGTGGGAGAACTGGAAGGTGGGATACATACGCAGTCCTTTGGCACACAAGGGCACGCCATCACGGTCGCGCTGGCTCTCAGGATGGCCATGCTGGTTGAGCGCAATGGCGGCCATACCCCCGCGACGAGCCACCGTTTGGTAGGTGTACCAGGCATCGAAGGCGGCATCGGCGGTGATGTTGGTCGGGAAGAAGCCGAGGGTGGCGACCGTGCGGATGGAGAGGGGGAAGAAGTAGGTGATGTCGTTCTCATTGAAAGGCTGGGTGAACTCGGCCAGCACCACATCGCCATAGCCAGCAATGGTTGCACTGGCCACGCCGGAGCCATAGCCCCAGAGGTATTCCTTTTTCTCTTTGGTTGAGCCATCGGGCTGCTCCTGGTTGGTGGAGCGTTTGACGCCCAGTTTGCAATCGGGGTCCCCATCGGGCTGCTGATCCTTCTTGAAGCGCTCTTTGACATAGGCGCGCGGGTTGTTCTCTTTGACGTAAGAGTAGATGTGGGTGACATCGAAGGCCACCGTTTCGCCTAGGCCCGGGACTTCCGTGCACAGGGCCTGGACGGTGGCGACGAGCAAGGCTTGCAGCACGGGCTGCGAGAGGGTGCGGTGTTTCTCGGAGAACCAGCGAGCGGTGGGCACGGTGCGCTCGATATCAAAGCCGTAGGGCTTGGTGACATCGAGCACGGGACGAAAGCCCAGTTCGAGCACCAGGAGGGGATGCTCCACGAGATAGCGGCGCAACTGGGTACAGTGCTTGAACCCTTCCTCGATTTTGAGCAGCAACGCCTTCACATAAGCGCTTTGGGGATGGGGACGCTTGCCAGGCTGGGACGGCTCAAGCAGAGGCTCAGGCACGATGCTCCAATCGAAGAGGGCCAAGAAGCGGCGGTAGCGTTGGACAATCGGGTCATATTCTTGCATGAGGGTCAGGGTCGGCTGGTCAAAGACGCGCGAATTTGGTATCATGGGAGCAAGCTCCTTGAAGGCCAGTAGCTGAACGACTTTTTTTTCTACTGTGCCTGCAAGTCCGGCTTTTGTCAAGCCCATCTCACTCATACACCGCTTGCTTGTTAGGAATTAGTTCCGACCCTCGATTGAGGAATTGAAACAAAGCGTTTGGGGCTATCCACCGGGCCAAAGTGACGTCAGAACAGCGGTTAGTCCGATTGAGGAATTGAAACATTGCGGTTACCACAATGCCAGCAATGGCAGCTAATGTCAGAACAGCGGTTAGTCCGATTGAGGAATTGAAACAACATTACCCAGTTTGGTGGGACGAATGTGGTGACGTCAGAACAGCGGTTAGTCCGATTGAGGAATTGAAACGTTCCCCAGGCTGCTGCGAAGTTCGCCGCAAGGTTCGTCAGAACAGCGGTTAGTCCGATTGAGGAATTGAAACGAGCGAGCAGGGCAAGCAAAAGCTTGTCACCGGAAGTCAGAACAGCGGTTAGTCCGATTGAGGAATTGAAACCGCTAATTCAGGACCGGGGAGCTGGATTATCAATGTGTCAGAACAGCGGTTAGTCCGATTGAGGAATTGAAACTTGCTAATCCACTACAGTGGCACTTGTAGGAGAGCAGGAGGAGGCAAGCCCACCACGAAGGCCCAAAAAAGCCAGCCGTTAGGTCAGGTAAGCTTGCAGAGCTGCGGCGGCCTGCTCCAGGGCAGCCATGGTCAGGGACTCGGTAGAGCCAAGATGCAGGTTGTAGCTGTGATTACGAATGTGCCGGTGAGCCCGCCAGGCCGCTCCTGGCAAGCGTTGCACCTCCCGATGAACAGTCAGACGCCCAGACTGGCCCACAAAGCGAAACGACGATTGGGTCGCGAGCCAGGCAAACCACTGAGGGGAATCCGGCTCCAGAGTGAGCCGACCGTGCGTGGGACAGATGACGACGTAGCCTGCATCGGTGCCATACTCGACCAGTGGTAAGACGCGAGCTGGCTTGGCAAGCGGCTGGGCGGAGGAAGCCGTGGCAGGAGCAGGTGCGGAAGCAGCCACGGGTTCACTGCGGCGCGCTGCGGACTCTTGGGAGCAAGAGGGGGCAGAGACCTGCCCATCGTGCAGCACCTGGGTGAGTTCGGCCACTCGCTGCTGCAAGAGCGCGAGCTGGGCAGAGAGTCCAGCCAGCAGGTCGGCCCAGGGCGCAGGCGGTGGCTGACTAGCAGGGACAGAGGCAGGCAGATCTGCCAGGGTGCGACGATGGGCGGCGGCGACCTGGCGCAAGTGCTCAGCGGTCAGCACCTTGCTGCGAGCATCGCTGGGATGGGGCTGCAAGGGCACGTGAGCCTGCGCCAGCCAGCGGCGCAGCGTTTTGGGATCCAGGGCCAACAGACGGCAAGCGTCGGCCACAGCAATCAGGGTCATAGGGCAACTCCTTTCGTGTTGCTCGTGAGAGGGACAACTAACAGACAAACAGGCAGACTCTGGGGAGAGTTCCCCAGAGATCTCCCGGGACTGTTCCCCGGAACAATCCCGGGAGGTTTTCCCAGAGATGTGCAGGGACTGTTTTTGGGGAACTCTCCCCAGAGATCTCCAGGCAACAGTCCCGGGAGATGTGTAGGGAAAAGAGACCAGGTGTCTGCTGGGGGTGGCCAGCAGCTAGGTCAGCGACCCGCCTCCACGCAGCAGCGTTTGAGGCGGCGGCGGCGATGATAATAGCCGGCCCAATACTGATGAGTGCGTCGCCACTGCGACCAGCGACAGATCAGCGGCGCACAACTGGGAGCTGGCCAGATCAGGCGCGCCAACAGGTGACGCACTTCGCGGGTGGTCAAAGCAATCAGCGCTGTTGCGCCAACGGGTTCCTCTGACAGCGGGTGAGCCTGCTGATCCTGGACACAGATACCAACGAGCAAGCCGTAGGCCAGCAGCACGAGGGTGACATGTATGTTATTCGGAATAGAAGCGGAGCGAACTATTCTCGAATAACATACATTATTCGGACTGTGACGAAGGAGCATTCCAAATAATGGCGATACCAACCGACATAGCTACGAACTTCATACTGGTCCAGTCCCAGGTCTTTGCTGACTTGCAGGTCTTCTTCGATGTGCCAGCGGGCGCCGATGGCCTGCACGATGATGGTCAGGGGCGTGGCCGCCTGGGGAGTCAAGACCAGGTAATAGCTCAACTCCGTCGGATCATCCAGGCAGCGGCGAAAGACCAGGCAGTGTCGCTGGTCCAGCGTGCCATGCTGGACCAGCGGTAGCATGGCCCAATCAAAGAGCCGCTGCCCTTTGGTGCCCAAGCTTTGACTGAGCCGCTGCCAGTCCTGTTCGCTGAGGGCCTGCCGCGCGATGCTGGCGACATCGTTGAGCAGCCATCCCGCCGGAGTCTGCACACAGACCACTTCGGTGCAAGGGACGGCCAAGGCGTAGGCGTAGCCTTGCTTCTCCAGGAAGGCACGCAGGTCGGGGCAGTGTCCGTAGACGGTATCAGCCACCACCCAGCCGATGGGCAAGCCAGCGGCCTGGGCCCGTTGCACCATGCGCTGAGCCAGTTCGGGTTTGGTCGCAAAGCTGACGTGTGTGGGGATGTGAGCGGCTTGCCGGCGTGGCAGATCGTGGCACCAGTCTTCGGGGAGATACAACTCGCGATCGATGAGGGCATGGCCCAGTGCAGTCACGTAGGAGAGGAAGACGCCGACTTGACAGTTCTCCACTTGGCCGCTGGCACCACAATATTGCGGCGCGACGCCTGCCGAGTGGCGGCCCCGTTTGGGAAAGCCGCTTTCATCAATGACGAGCACAGGGAAGACCTGCGTGGGTGCCGTAGAGGCGGGTAAAAGAGGAGGCGGGTGCAAGGTCTGGCAGACAAAGGTACGCAGTTCATCGCGGACGCCGTCTTCGTCCCAGACGGCTTGCGAGAGCAAGCGTTGCATGCCATAGGGCCGCAGTTCTCTGGCCCGTTCAGCGATCTGCCAGCCATTTTTGCGGGGGATCAGGCTTCCGATGGCTTGCAGGTAGAGCAAGGTATGTCGGCGGGGTTCAGGTCGCGCGAAGAAAGCCGCGATGCGCTGATGGAGCTGGCGCAAGGCCAAGGGCCAGCGACTCACTTGCTCTGGGAAGGATGCGACTTGTGGGTCTGTGGTAGACTGGAAGGGTCTCATGCGTTTCTCCTTTCTCTGGGGGAGACTCGAGGGAGTTTTCCATTCTTTGAGGAGCATGTCACATGGGCACGAGAAATGCACGAGCGTTTGACTTGTCGAGGGAGGATTCCCGGGAATTTGGCTCTGCTTCTCAGGTGGACCAGCGCTGTGCACTGATCAGGGGGCTTATCCGAGGAGAATTCCCGGGAATCGGGTTCTCTTTCGAAGTGCCACTGTAGTGGGGTATCAGGGATATAATATCATCCATGATGTTGCACCTGGCCTTGAGGTTGGGTGAGGGTTGAAATGTTGTTGTTTAACGTGATACACTACTCCTAGTGCATAATCAGCAGACCTTTTAAGCAAAAGCAAGGTCTTGCCAAGCTGTACAATCATTGGTAGACTGATGACGACGGATATCTGTCGTTGCGGCATCTCCCAAGAGGTGCTGAGGATTGAAACTAATCAATAGCTGGAATAGCGATGACAGGAGGCGGCGTTTACTCTCATAGCTCGGTAGGGTGGGTTGTTACGCCGAATTTAAGTGACAAAGCGAATACTTGTTGTTGATGATAAAAATGAACTTCTCCATTTGATGCGTCGAGTCTTGGAAGACGAGCAGTATCAAGTCTCTATTTTACAAGACGGTAGAGATGCTTATGCTCGTGTCAAAAATCAGTTGCCAGATTTGCTGATCCTTGATTTGAAACTGGGAGAGGTTTCAGGACAAGATATTTTAAAGCAACTGAAGTATGACTCCATCACCGAAGATATCCCTGTCATCGTATATACTGCAGCAGTACTTGAGGCTGAAGAGGTAAACAGGCTTGTAACGGATAATCCAAGACACTATCAAGGTGTGCATGTGGTACAAAAGCCTTTTGAGCTGGATAACCTGCTATCCCTGGTGCAGCAAGTACTGACAGAACGTGTCAGCTAACCGGCTAATCAAATCGGGGAGTTATCTCCCCGAAAAGATTACCCTGTAATATTTTGCATGCTGTGTTAGTTGGATCTGATAACGACTATGGTTTTTCAACCATAATGAAAGGATGGAGCAAGACTATGAAGTTTTTATGGGGCCTTCTTGCGGGATTCGCTTTAGGCGTTGCCGTAGGTTTATTGCTTGCACCTCAGTCGGGTGAGGCTACTCGTGCCCAATTGAGCGAACAGGGTATCATGCTGCGTGACCGCACAGGTAAACTACCCGATGAACTGCGTGCCCGCGCCACCGATGCAATTGGGCAGGGTCGCGAAATGTATTCTCGCACCAAAGATGATTTGAGCGAGCGCTATTCCAAGGCAAAATCTGGCGACCTGTAGACTATTTGACACAAACAACATGAAACATAGGGATGCTCAAGCTGAACATCCCTATGTTTCATGTTGTTTAATAAGCTTTTCCACCATGTTCCCAATCTCATGCCAGGTATGGTGTTGATAATCTAACATTGTAGACTGGCGTAGATCATACTCTTTATTCGATGTATCCCTCCGCGCGTTTTCCGCAAACTGCTGAGAAAGTTTCAGGGTCTTGTCTCCCCGGCTATGCAAATAAGCCGCCAACTGATGTAAATCCTCGATTAAAGCGGCAAATTTCTCTTCCGCTGTAGCCATAAGCTGTTATTCCTTTACCATGGTATCCGTTGTTGGAAGAATCTGCAGTGCATCCGCAAAACGATTGAAGAAATTGAACAACCCTATGACAGTAGCAAGCTCGATAATCTCACCATCATCAAAGTGTGCCTGCAGTTCATCCCAGAGGCTTTCGTCCACCTCACGAGCACCGGTGGTCATGATCTCAGCAAAGCGCAGTGCTGCCAATTCACTCTCCGTGAAGAGTTGACGGTGCTCATCAATGCGATACAGGGCGTCCAATAACGCCTCGCTAACACCCAACTGCCTTGCCAAGGCAGTATGTGCAGCCATTCAGTAAAAACAATTATTGACCTGTGAAACACGTATTGCCAGTAATTCTTTCAGTTTAGGGTCAACCGTACCTGTTCTCATTGTTGTTTCTAGCAACTGCATGCTCTGTTGTGCCAGTTCAGGGCGATGCGCCATGACGCGAAAAAGGGGTGACATGGCAGCCATCCCCGGCTCTCCCTGTAAGGATAGTGCTACGTTCTCAACAGGTGGGATGCGTGACATACTACGCGGGTCTCCTCTAGCGTGCTAGGCAGTTGGTTGCTCAACTGAACTATCGAGCTGCTTAACGGCGTCGTCCTCAAGCGGGAACTGCTCGGGCTGGATCTGCTGCCAATCGGACCAGAGAGCCATTACTATAGTCTGTATTACCCCGGCAAGGGGAATTGCAAAAAGGGCGCCCAGGAGACCAAAAAGCTCACTACCAGCAATGATAGCAAAGATAGCGACGAGAGGATGGAGTCCAACGGCTTTACCGACGATACGTGGTCCCAATATCGGTCCAATAACTATTCCCTGCAGGACGGTGATGAAGATCGCCACAATTACTGTTGTGACCCACCCCTGAGGAAGGGCAAACAGAATACAAAGTGCGGCGATAAAATAACCACCCACAACAGGGATGAATGCCAGAAAAAAAGTGAGCATTGCCAGTAAGAGAGCATATGGCACGCCGAGCACGCCGACACCGAGGCCCACCAAAGCTCCAAAGAGCACATTAAGCGTAATGGTACCACGAATATATCCGCCCACGGCCCTTGCTACGGTGTCTACTAGAAAGCTGATGTATTGACGGTATAGCAATGGCGTTTTATTATGCAACCAACCTGACACCCTTTCACCATCAATGAGAAAATAGATGCTGAGCGTTGCAACCAGCACCAGGTTAATGAGAAGAGCAAAAAAATTGGTCAACAGTGGCACAATATCATTGACGGTTTCTTTCAGCTGGGCGATGGCTTGTCCGATGGACGTAAGAATCACATCTTTCGTTATGCCTACCTTATTGAACAGATCGATGATAGGTTGTAGGGGACTGGGCTGCCCTTGCGAAGGAACCAGTGTTTTGAAGAAATCGATGAGCGCGTTGATTTGCTCTATAGCTAAGATGACAAAGATATAGAGCAGGCCACATAAAATGCCCAAAATAAGGATATAGACCAGGATGATTGCCAGAAGGCGCGGCATTATGCGTTCCAACAATTTCACAAGAGGGTAGATGACATAAGCAACAAGTGCAGCCAGGCTGAGCAACAACAAGGCTTCAGTGATGCGACCAAGCGCCCAGATAATGACGCCAGCTATCGCAACCCAGGCAAGGACGGTCAAGGCATTGACGAGCCGCCTCGGTAATATGTAACGAGGAGAACCCTCATTTTGTGGTTTACTGGACTGACTCAAAGATGATGACATATTTTAAATACTCCAAGATTAACATATTTAGTCAGTGATATGGGCTCAAGAAGCCTCTATGAGCAGTATAAGCTAGAGTGTTCCTGAAGGCAACACATTTTATTGTATAATTGAGCTAATTTGAATGATATGGAGACCTTTTTAAGTGATGGTTAACAAACCACTCGACCACGATTCCGAATTCTGCTATAATATCAGAATAGCAATATAGAACACTAGTTTCAGCCATTCAGGGTTCTCCAACTTTGAAGGGGAAAGAGAGATGGGTGTTTTCCCCCAGAGGGATGGAGAGCCACTTTCAGGAGCATAGAGGATGAATGACCGACTTATCTCGCCCAAGATGAGCGAGGAGGAGCAGGCAATTGAGACGAGCCTGCGGCCTCGCCGCCTGTCAGAATATATTGGGCAGGAGAAAATTAAAGAGAACTTGAGCATCTTGTTGGAAGCTGCCCGCCGTCGCAATGAGTCAGTCGATCACGTTCTGCTCTATGGACCACCGGGACTGGGTAAAACAACACTCTGTAATATCATCTCGGTCGAGATGGGTGTCTCAATAAAGACCACCTCTGGACCAGCCATAGAACACGCGGGCGATCTTGCCTCTATCCTCACTGCGCTCCAACCAGGAGAGGTACTGTTCATTGATGAAATACATCGCCTCGCCCGCGCTGTTGAAGAGCGCCTGTATTCGGCGATGGAAGACTTCGCGCTGGATGTGATGATCGGCAAGGGGCCAAGCGCCAGGTCGCTGCGCCTCTCGCTGCCACCCTTTACAGTTGTCGGGGCTACTACGCGGGTGGGTGCGCTGACGGCTCCGCTGCGCGACCGCTTTGGCGCTATTTATCGCATGGAGTACTATGAGCCTGCCGCCCTCAAAGAGATTTTGATACGTTCGGCGCGCATCTTGAAGGCACCCGCCGATATCGAGGGCATCGAGGAAATTGCTGGCCGCGCACGTGGCACACCGCGTATTGTCAATCGCCTGCTCAAACGCGTGCGCGACTATGCACAGGTGAAGGCAGACGGTGTGATTACCAGGGACGTAGCCAGGGCTGCCCTTGATGGGTTGGAGGTCGATCATATAGGGCTTGACGCGACTGACCGCAACCTGCTGCTCGCTATCATCCAGAAATTTGGTGGGGGTCCGGTCGGGCTGGATACGCTTGCGGCCAGTACGAGCGAAGACACGGAGACTATCGAGGACGTCTATGAACCATACCTGCTGCAACTGGGCTTCATTGCGCGTACGCCCCGAGGGCGTGTTGCCATGCAAGCGGCCTATCAACACCTGGGATTGACTCATCCCAATGGGGGAAATGGAATGGGAGTGGAGAGTAAGGGTCTGTGGACAACGACGTCTTGAAGATAAGCGATTTTGATTATGATCTGCCGCCAGCATTGATTGCCCAGACACCGCTCGAGCCGCGCGATTCCTCGCGCCTGCTGGTACTTAAGCGCGCAACTGGCACCCTCGAACACCGGCGCTTTCGTGAAATTGGCGAGTACCTCCGTCCAGGCGACCTCCTGATTGCCAACCAGAGCCGCGTGATCCCCGCGCGCTTGCTGGGCAGGCGCGCTGAGACCGGCGGAGCAGTCGAAGTGTTATTACTGGCGGAACGAGCTGACCTCGGGAAGGATTATTGGGAGACGCTGGTGCATCCCGGGCGGCGTCTGCATGAAGGGGACCAGCTTGTTTTTCGTCATGAGGGGCTCCCCGACCTGGAACTCAACGCCACAATACGAGAGCGCACGGAGGCGGGGGGACGGATCGTCCGTTTGTATCCAGCAACAACATCGTTTCTTACTGTGCGCCAGCTCATTGAGCAACTGGGCCAGATGCCGCTGCCTCCTTACATTCACGAGACGCTGACCGACCCGGAACGCTACCAGACAGTCTACGCGCGCATCAGCGGCTCGGCAGCGGCTCCCACTGCCGGCCTGCACTTTACGCCTGATCTATTAGAACGACTGCGGCAGCAAGGGGTACGCATTGGCTTCGTGACGTTACACGTGGGACTGGATACCTTTCAACCTGTCGAGTGTGAAGATGTCAGGGAGCATAAGATGCACAGCGAAGAGATTGAGCTGGATGCTCCTACCGCCGAACTTATCAATGAGACGCGCAAGGCTGGAGGTCGTATTGTTGCCGTAGGCACAACTTCAGTGCGCGTCCTGGAGAGCGTGGCTAGCTTCCTCGATGGGCGGATTGCTGCATACCAGGGGCCGACGCGCCTGTTTATCACACCCGGCTATCGCTTTCAGGTGGTGGATGCCATGATTACCAATTTCCACCTGCCGCGTTCAACGCTGCTGCTGCTTGTCAGCGCTTTTGCCAGCAAAGCGCTGATCGAAAAAGCATATGAAGAGGCTATGCGTGAGCAGTATCGATTTTTTAGCTTTGGCGATGCCATGTTGATCTGGTAAATGGAGATCATTAGCTCATCAGGGCTTCAGCCTCTATCTCCACCACCATACGCGGGTCAATCAAGCGACTGATTTCAACCATTGAGGTAGCATGGTACTCCTCTATGCCATGAGCCATCCGCCATTGAGGTCGAGTGTCGAACCGGTCATGTACTCTCCATCCACAATGAGAAAGCGGACGGCACGGGCTACTTCCTGAGGGGTGGCTGGCCGACCGAGAGGTATTTTCTTCAGTATTACCTCCTTGACCTCCTGTGGAACCGTGTCCCACATCTCGGTCGAGACGGGGCCGGGACAAAGAGCATTGACCGTCACGTTATAGCGAGCCAGTTCCAGGGCTGCCGCCTTGGTGAGGCCGAGGGTGCCGGCTTTCGCGGCTGAATAGTTGGCTTGCCCAAAGTTGCCGATCTCGCCTGCAATGGAACTCATGTTGATAATGGTACCACTGCGCTGCTGCATGAAAAACGGCAGGGCCGCTTTGAGGGTATAGAAATAGGAGCTCAGGTCCGCATCCAGGACTTTGCGCCAATCTTCTACGGACATACTCTTCAACGAGCGATCGATATTTATGCCAGCATTGTTGACCAGCACATCTATTCGACCAAACCGTTTGACTGTCTCCTGGATGAGCATGGCAGCCTGCTCTGGATCCGACACGTCCGCCTGAATCGCTTCAGCTTCCGGTGAACCACCCGCTCGCAGCCTGGCTACGAGCTCCTCTGCTGATCCTTTGCTATGGGCGTAGTTCACTACGACCTTTGCTCCGCTGAAGCCTAATTCTTCTGCTATCGCATGCCCAAGACCTCTTGAGCCACCTGTGATGACAACAACGGCATTTTCCAACGTTCTCATGAGAGAATCTCCCTTCCTAACTAGTCTAGACCGAATAAACTTTATCCGTTTGCTGTAGGCCATCGAGATGTTCTTTTTTGTTGCAACCGAACTGTGCGTGCGGTCACTTCTCCAGCACGTACGTCCCCGGCGCTGGCATGATCGGCTGGTAGGCAGCACTGCCCATCGAGGGAGGCGCAACCAACTCCCCGGAGCGCGCCATTAACCACTCGACCCAGTCCCCCCACCAACCGCCTTGATGATGCTGCGCCCCCTCTAACCATTGGTCAGCACTTTTAGCTGGTTTATCGTTGGTCCAGTAGCCCTTGCCCTTGTTGGGCGGTTGCAGCAGACCAGCCACATGGCCGCTGCCGCCCAGGACGAAGCGCGCTGAGCCGCCGACCAGCTGCGTCATACGCCAGGCGGCCTTCCAGGGCACCAGGTGATCCTGTTCCGTCGCAACCGCATATACGTCCTGGCGGATGGCGCGCAGGTCAATGGGCACCCCCTTGATGACCAGTTCACCGTGCTTGACCAGGCCGTTCTCCTGGCACAACTTGCGTAAGTAGAAGGTATGCGCCTTGTCAGTCATGCGCGTGCCATCATTATTCCAGAAGAGCACGTCGAAGGCCGGGGACTCTTTGCCCAGTAAGTAATTGTTGATCACATTGCTCCAGATCAAGTCGTTGGCCCGCAGCATGCGGAACATTGTGGACATTTCGCGGCTGTCCAGCAGGCCGCGTGCTTTGATCTGGCGCTCGGCTACCCGGAGCGATGCATCATCAAAGAGCGCCAGCATATCATTGATCTCGGCTTGCATATCCGCCAGCGTCACCACGAAGGTGGCCGCATTGACCGTCTTATCGCGCTTGGCCGCTAGATAGGGCAGCGTTGTCGCCAACAGCTGTCCCGCGATGCAGTAGCCAGTCGTATTGACCTTGGGCGAGCCCGTAATCTCTTTGATCGCGTCCAGAGCCGCTAACGGGCCCAGCGTCACATAGTCCTCGAAGCCGACGTCCGACATGGAGGCATCCGGGTTCTTCCAACTGATCATAAAGACCGTGAAACCCTGATCGACCAGGAACTTCACCAGGCTGTTCTGGGGTTGCAGGTCCAGTATGTAGTACTTGTTGACCCAGGGCGGGATCTGCAGGAGGGGATACTGATACACCTGCTCGGTCGTGGGGCTGTACTGGATCAATTCGATCAACTGGTTGCGGTAGACGACCTGGCCCGGGGTGATCGCCAGGTCTTTGCCTACCTGAAAGGCCCTGGTGTCGGTGATTTGAATCTCGCCTTCCTTGATATCACGTAACAGATGCTGCATCCCCTTGACCAGGTTCTGCCCACCGCTCGTAATTGTCTCATGAATGACTTGAGGATTGGTGAAGGCGAAGTTGGTTGGGCTGATGGCATCCAGGAACTGGCGCAGAGTGAAGGTCAGCCTCCGGCGCTGGTGGTCATCCAGGCCCTCGATGCCCTCCACTGCATGTAGCCAGGTCATGGCGACGAGCAGATAGCACTGTTTGAGGGCATCGAAGGCCGGATTCTGCTGCCAGTCCAGGGCACTGAAGCGTTTATCGCCAGCCTCCGGCTCGATGACCGGTTTGCTCTCCCCCCGGTCCAGGCCCCAGAACTTAAGAGCGCTGCTGGTCATCACCTGTGTATACTGTTGCACGAAGTCGCTATAGAGTCCCCACAGCCGCGTCGGATTGCTGAAGGCATCCAGCCACACTTGTTGGAAGACACTCAGAATTTCCCCAAAATCAATGGGCATCAGAGTACTGACCGGATTGACATCCCAGAGCCGGTCGATTAAGGTGACCCAAGGATCCTCTTTGCGGCTCTGCTGGGCCCTGGTGAAGGCCTGTGCCACGGGTGCGACGGGATAGCCAGCCATAGTAGAATCAGCAAGTGCGAGCCAAGACTCAACAATATTCGAGCCGTTCGAAGGTGTTTCTTTCATGGTCGTCTCCAATGAAAATAAGTTGCACATCGGGTTAACTAACAACAGCTGGTATTGCAGAGAGCCTGCAAGAGTCTCTGTTTCTCAACAGTCAAAACGATGCATGCATTATATTATATTTGGTGTTTAGATCAAAGTGCAGTTACCGGCAACCATCCGCATGGCGCTTTAGACTAATTTCTTACGAAGCCAGGTAGGAAGCGGCACGAGCCATTTCTTTATGACGGTGTGTGAACGCAGTCTACAAGCTGTTCGAATCGGCATTCGTCTAAACTCCAATAATATATACAGCCTACGCAAAACGATTGCTAGTAAGGTAAGAGATGCGTGGGTATGTGGGGTAAGATAGGTATTAGCCCCGAAATCATGAGAGCGGCGACGAGCAAGAGCGCGAAGAAACTTACGAGCTTGAGCGTTTCTTGCATAGCCAGGTGCAGGCTGCCGGGCATATCCGCGCGCAGCACTCCTGTAATTGCCACAGCCAGGATGGGGAGAGCCCACCAGGTAATGAGCACCACGTGGGGAGCACCACGTGGGAAACCGAGAGCAGTGATAATGGCAAATGCCCCCAAAGTGAGCAGTATGTAAAACGCCCGGCTCAAGCCAAGGCCCATAATTGACGCAAGGGTCCATTTCCCGGCCTGAAGGTCGCTTTCAACATCGCGCATGTTGTTTACGTGAATGACCGCTGCTACCAAAAATCCCAGCGGGATGCTGTAGAGGAGCACGCTGACCAGTACAGAGACGTTCGTAAAACCGCTCGCCTGCGTCAAATAGGCACCCAGCGTAATCAACGGGCCATAAATAAAGAAACCGACCAGTTCGCCGAGGGCGATGGAGGAGAGAGAACGGGACGTGGCGCTGTAGAAGAAGGCACAGAGCAAACCAATAATACCCAAAAAGAAGATATACGGACTGCTCGTGACGGCCACAGCGAAGCCCAGCAATGCCCCCAGCACTAACAAGGCTAAACCGAAGTTCAAGACATCCCTGGGTTTAATCAATCCTTGTTGAATCAGAGCGCCAGGGCCAAGAGGATTGCTGGTATCTATACCATGTATAAAATCATAATAGTCATTCACGAGATTCGCGCCCATTTGCAGGGCCACTACAGAGCAGAGCGTCAGGATAAATTGCAGAAAACGAAACTGTCCAAACGGTGTCTGCGGCGCTATAGTCCGAATCCAGGCCATGGTGCTGCCTAAGAGGACAGGCATAATGGCGAGTGGGAGATAGGCGGGACGAATGCCCTCCCACCATACTTGTAGCCATTCAGAGGGGTTGCGGCGATACTCAGTAGGGGAAGATACAAGAGGTGTGGGGAGTCGAACTGAGCGAGTGATGGCTACAGGACGCACTGCAATCTCTGGTTCAAGAGCATTGATTTTCTGTAGCGAGGCTAACGGGATAGTTGGTACCTCTTCAGCCTGCACTGAGGAGGGGGTGACTATTTTTGAGGATACCGGTGGTGCTGGTGATACGTGTGCCGTCTCTTTGGATGGTGAGACGGTTACAGTGTTATCGTTTTCCTTTGAGGTAGAGTCTTTGCTTTGCATATACACGCACCCTTCCAAAGATTGAGAGTGAAGATTACTTGTTCTGTAACGCTTGTTGTAAAGCCAGCATCCTCTGTTGTAACTGTGCCTGAGAAACAGCGACGGTGAGATCACCGCGAGTCTTCTCCAGAATGCTGCGCGCTGTGTCTGTTGTGCGGCGCAAGCCCAGAGTGATGGCATCGGGATAGTCCACCAGGGTGAGGAGCGCGTAGATATCATCCATATCGCGCAAAAACAGCTCACACTGGTCAATATTACCACGCCGCAATTGATCGAGTACATAGCGCCTCAATTCTCCTACTGTTTCACCCAGGCCATTGAGATACGGCGCCCAGCCGATAGAGAGTTCTTGCGCGGTAGGTAGTGGGCGATATTGCGCTAAGGCAAGGAATGTAGCGGCTTCGGCATACTCCTTCTGGGCATCCTGGACAAAGCCAGCGAAGAAGATATCCTGGTGATCACGCAAGTCATCCGCCATCTCGGTGAGCAGCGCGGCGGCCTGCGCAATGAGTTCCTGGGCATGCTGGAACTCTTGCCGGTGGATAGCGCGGATGCTATTGGCACAGTGGCGAATGGCGGCACGAGATTTGGGTAATGCGCGTTCGCGTGCTGCATGTTTAAGCCCAAGGTATTCGATGGCTTTTTGGCCTATGGTGTCCAGCTGATCTGTCATGTCTCTATACCTTTGGGTGGGGCAAGCCCCACCCCTACATTTGGGCGGGGCAAGCCCAGCCCCTACATTTATTTGATGATGTGTACATAGTTTATCATAGAACTCGTTTAAGGAATAGATAGGTCCAAATAGAAATAGGACTAAAAAAATCCTGACAAGGTGCCACCGCCTTGCCAGGATTACCTACTATTTATTTCGATCAACACGTGGCAAACTGCCTTGCAATTTGGTGCATTGAATAATTACAGGACGCGGCAAACGTCGATTTCGGGGGGGAAGGTCATGGCGTTGAGGTCGCCGGACCAGAAGAGTTGTTTCATCATCTCGGCCACGGCGTAGAGCAGGTGCTGCAAGGCGGCCTCGCGACCTTTTTCGAAAGGGATGCTGCCGTGGTAGGAGGCAACGCCTGAGAACCAGGTGTTGAGGGGCAAACGCGAACTCATACGCACAAGATACATTTCCATTTTGACGGCTCCGTGTTCAACGGGAACCATGATGCGCAGCTGCGGTATGGAGTCGATGATATCGAGGCGGTAGAAGACGCCGTAGTGGTCACGCGAGGCCTGAAAAATGGATACCTCGGGGAGGGCGATATCGTCGTCATTAAATTCGTTGCGCTCCTGTGGATTGTGTTCCATCTCTACTCCTAAATTCGCCAGAAAGTCTTCAAGCTGTTCGTTAATGTTCATCGCTAAGGCCCTTTCTTGTGTGTATGTGTATCTTTATGTGTCAAAGACTATTCCTTTCGTTATGGTGCTATTCCTGCTAGTAGGGGGAAAAGTGGAAATGAGATAAGCTCAAAAGAGGTTGCGACATAGCACATGCTCGGTATTTCGGGTTAATAGCGCGCAAATCGCTCGCTAATTTTTTGGGGTTGACAAATTGAAATACAGGGACTGAGGCAAGCCCGATACAATGTATATGAGATATAATCAGAGACTACCCCAGAAACAGAGGGCCGATGTGCGCTAATATGAGCACTGATGCTCGTGTAGGAGATGCCTTCTATAGCAATTGCGTGTTCATCTCGACTGATCTTTATATACCGCATATCCTTCTATAGCGGACGCTCTAACAATCATGTCAGATAGTTAATCAAAATATCTACCACGTCTTGCTGTGCGTTCCCTGGTTTGACAGGATCATATCCTGATTGCTCGACGACCGTTTTCGGTAGGTATGCAGCAAGTTCGTAATAGGTCACCATTCTCAGTTCCTCATCCGGTGCTATCAGACCCGCTCGGATGCCCAACACGCCATCTTTAGAACCCAATTCCAGTAGATACAGTCCGGCTAACGCGGACATCTCAGGAACATCGACCCACCGGGATACAAATTTCATGAGTGGAATATCTTCTGGCTCCATTGCATACTTATAGCAATAGAGTGCATAAAGACTCAGCGGCAACCGACGTTGTTGCACAAAGCCAGCCAACTGAGAGCGTACTACTTTTGCCACAGGCCTCTGCAACAGTAGCAGCGGGTAAGGACTACCCGAGGATGCAACCAGACTGACCAGATCTTGAGCGATCTGCTGCTCCGGCAGCTGTATCAACCAAAAGCCAGGTTCAAAGGCCTCGGTCATAGCTCTATCGGTTTTTTCCAATAGCACCAACAGGTTTACATAGAACGCAGCAGGTGCAAAGCGGGATAGTAACAGTACAGCGACCCTTGCCAGGGCAGGATTCGGGTTGCTCTCAAGAAGGCTGATGATTCGCTGGATTGACCTCCTTCCGCCAGCGATCAGTTTCTGCGCGGTCGGGTCGCTGAAAAAGACATCAAGCTTGGATGGCAAGTCAAATGGATCGGGGAGTACCCGCCGTAAATTTTCCAGGTCTCTTTCAATAGCGTTTACACTCTATTCGGACATCGCTCTCAATAATAAGAAATAGGATGATCGAATTGAAGTAGGCTACATATCTGTTGAGAAAGGGACTTTATCCCGGTTGTGCGGGCAGGCAGGTTCGGGCAGGGGGATGCCGTGGCCTCTCAAGGGTAGATATTTTGTGAAACGAGCAGGGAAGCGGATTCGCCTCGTAGGGGCGGGGGTGGAAGGGAAGAAGGGTGGGGACCCTTGGGTCGCCTTGTGTCCTGTTCCCCTGCCGCTTCGCCCCTGCCCCCCATGGGCGACGCAAGCGTCCCCACTCCACTCCTCACCTCTCCCGCCCCTACGAATGTGGCTGACTCGCTCGTCGCTTACTACCCCCGTCGGGCAGCATCTGCTGCCACTGCAAGCCCCTGGAGGACCGCAAAGAACTCCGCTGATTGGCCCCTGAAGAGCCCATCGTCGGTCAAGGCTTTGAGCGCGCCCATGGCAGCCCCCTGTGTCTCAGTCGGGCGAATGATCGAAACGGGCGGGAACTTGCGGCTGAGGAAGACGGTTGGCTCGGGCATGATCAGGTTGGTCTGGAAGTCCTCCCCGCCAAACGGAGGGGCATTGAGGTCCGGAAACACCAACCCATTCGTGGGGTCGGTCAGCGCAGGCGCATTGCCTGCCTTGTCTTGCCAGGTCTGAAAGTGCATGGTCTCGGTGGGGCCGATACTGAGCAAGATGCGCAGCACTTCCGGATCGGTGACCCGCTGCGCCAACGAGGGGTAGAGGCTGGTGCCACCTTGCTCGATGAACGTCGGATCTGGGAATCGCCGGAAACTGCCCTTTCAGCAAACCTGGGACTGCCGGTCGGAACGTGTCCCCGAAATCGGGGTTCTTTGTGCGGCTGCGGTACTTTGTCCAATAGCTGGTATCCACCGTAAGCTGCATGAGATTGGTAAGCCGTAGCTTATGCTTTTGGGCGCCGGTCGCTTGACTGCTAGGCAACGTGCGAAACGTATCCAGATTGACGGGATCGGCGCCTTTGGAAACCAGGTACGCATTGATGAACGTGAAGTGGGTGAACTCATCCTCGGTATTGTCGTGGATATACTGGGCCATGTCCGCATCGAGCACTGCAAGGGCAGCGGTGTAGCCTGGACTCCCACTTCCTCCTGGGACTTCGCTGTCCTGGATGCCTCCGAGCTCGTTGTATTGTTGCCAGAAATCGGTTTCGAGGATTTCGGCCGCAGACAGGAACCGGAGAATGGCCGCGTCTCCCGGTGTGAGACCGCCACTTGCTTTTTCGGCGAAGGCCGGTAACCCCGTGACCAACAGACCAGCGCCGATGGTTGCTGCTCCTCCTACCGCGAGTCCCTTGCGCAAAAAGGAACGGCGGCTGGTAGAAGCTTTCGCTTGTTGCACATTGTGTTCCATGATTTTCTCCTGATCGTGGTTCTCGTCCATCGAGAGGCACACGGGTCTAGACCCGTGTGCTCCGTGAACAACGGATGAATATAATCTATGGGGCCCCTCATAGCAACGACGTGGCAACGACGTGCTGTTGATCAATACGCAGACGGGTTACAGAGGGAGGTACTGTATCGACGGACCTAAAAGCGGCTCCTACCTCATCAGGACTGGCTAAAAAATGCTCGAAGGTCGCCAGCTATGCGCTCCGGGCCTTTATGGTTTGGCCTGCTCTGATTCGGCGCGCTATGATCGAAATCGGGATACTCGATCCGCTTGACATGTGGCAACGTGTGGTTGAGAGCATCGAGGACGTCACGCAAAAACGCCGGACTTTTCGCACCGCCCAGCAAGAAGACGTCTGCGCGCATCCCAGCGAAGCTTTCAAGGCTCCCGTCCATTTCTTTGACCAGGAGCCCGTCAAAACGCTGTGTGGGGATGAGCGCTTCCATAGGGACGTCATTGGGTCCCAGCGTCTGTTTTTCTTTTTGGAGGTACCACTTTAAGAGTGGCAGAAGCAGCCAGCGCGGGAGCCGGCTGAGGTTATCCCCTTTGATAAAGGTAATCAGTGCTGAAGCCGGTTTGCCCTCCGCTAACTCAAGATGAAACCGCTTGGACTGCAACACAATCCACCGCACTAAAAAGGCGAGGAAGACGGGGAAAAATAGAATGCCAGGGGAGTGAAGTTATCCAGAACGGCACTGGCTCCAGGCGGAGCATCCAGATAACAAGACGCATGATTGACTCCTTTCTTATCTCAGGGAAGAGCAAGTCGTTGCTGACCAACCGAGACAATCTGATGCAGTGTCTTGAGTTGTTCGCGCAGCACAACCTCTCCAACAGCCGTGATCCGGTACGGACGACGGCGGTCCTCTGCTTCCAGCGCCTCAATCCAGCCGCGTCGCTCCAGGCGGGCCAGGGCGGCATAGAGTGTGCCGGGTTCGAGCTTCGTTCCACAGAACTGGACAATATCTTCCATCATGGCGTAGCCATGCTTGGGGCCACTCGCCAGACTGGCCAGGATCAACAACGAAGGGTCAGAAAAGCGCCCAAGGTCGGACTGTTTTTTGTGCATGGGAGATGTTCACCTTCGCTATACATTTTTACGCTATACAGTATTAATTACTATATTGGAGCAAGGATACCATGGATGTGGGGAGGTGTCAAGGGCTAGCGCTTCGAATAATCTCCATATATTCGTCCTTGTAGGATTTGCCACCTCGATTATATGGACGTGGATTGTCAACAACGCGAAGGGGAGCATTCTTATCGCGAACCTGCTCCATTCCGCGAGCAATGCGAACACGGTGTTGATTTTAAAGTTGCTGCCTGTGTCGTCTCCCGCGGTTTTCCAGGAGGGTATGTTTTTGATTTATGGTGCATATGTTGTGTGTGCGCTGGTGGTTATCATTTTTACAAGGGTTGGTTCACCTGTTTCTTTATGTCCCCAATATGCACGAAGCTTGCGTATTGGGCCAGAGAAAGTGTCTGAGTTGACAGGAGAAATGGTCTATTGATTTGTAGGTAATAAGCCTCTCTCTTGCATAATTTTCAGTAAGTTCTCGTGAGTCGTGTAAAAGACGATCCTGGGTGAATCATCTTTGATGAACAAAATATAGGTGGAAGAGTCTTTCAAATCTATTGGTTGACCTGGGTTCTTTTCAAATCGCATATGCGCCTGGACTTTCGCCAACACGTAATGGTCATCCAGTCGTGTTTGGTCAAGTAATACGATTTTGACGAATTGAAAACCGATAGATTGAAAAAATGCTTGTCGTTTGGAAATCCCTGCGAGAAAGTCCTCCTTCTTCACCACCTGTATACCACCATCCGGGTCGGCAGCCATAAATGGGTCACTAAATTGTAGGGCGAGAAGGTCACGCTCAAAGGTATTACTCCCTCGCTCGAAATCCTCAAAAAACCTTTTGACGACATCACTGACTTGATTTATTGCCATTCGTCAATCCTTTCTTGATCCTCTGTGATTGTATCCATATGTAGGCAAAGCTTTGGACTTTCCCCCGAGATAGCATTGTGTCGTTCATCCCTTTATGAGGTACCTCCAGGATGTTAGTGACAGATGAAAACGTGCGCCCCCGAGGCTCCGAAACGCTCGGCCGGAGCCCGGCCCGATACCGCTGTTGCCACCCATTAGTGATGACCGCGACCTTTCCTTCCAGTCGCAGAGACATGACGTTGCACCTCGACGGGCTAGACTGATCGAGCGTCTCGGATGGTTCTTCTTCTCCCATTACCTGGTAACGCCGGGATGGTAGCCGGTTTGTGGTGTCGCAAACGGGACCGTGGAAATAGGCTCATCAAGAAAGGCTGCAACTGTCGGCAACAACTTCTCGGGATCCACGTTGAGCACGTAGTGGCCGGCGTCAGGGATAACAGCAAGTTGAGCATTTGGAATGAGCCGAGACATCTCCAGAGAGTGCTCGACAGGGGTGAAGTCGTGATCGCCAGTCGCGATGAGGATGGGTGCTTTGATCGATTTCAGCTCGTCGTGCGAAAATCCTTGCCACACCATCCTCTGGAGCTTGGCGAACAGCGTGGGCCATTGTGTGGGATCGGGTGCCACCTGCTCGTAGTTCTCTCTCTGAAATTGGACATTATCAGCATCGGCTTTTGCAAGACGCACGGGCTGGTCCCCAAATTTGCTAAAACGCGTTGCATAGGTAGCCACTCGGCCAACAAGGTCGGGATGGCGGACCGCCATCATCACGGCCACAATACCGCCACTGCACACGCCGAAAAAGTCGGCCTGCTCGATCTGGAGGTGTTTCAGAAGAGCGGCAACGTCGTCGGCGTGCTGCTCAAAAGTCAGCGGGCGATCAATGTCGGCCGTGCGTCCGTGACCCTGGAGCTCGACGGCAATCAACTGTCGATGCCTGACGAGCTGGGGAAACACGTTCGCCAAACCCCAAACGGGGTGAATCGTGACCAGCGGCTTTCCTGTGCCGTGGATCTCGTAATACATCTGAAGGCCGTTCACCGGAGCGTAGCCAGACCTGACCAGCGTCGTGTAATAGATCGGCCATGCATGCTTCTTCTCGGCGGCCACGTTTGGCTGCGGAGCAGATTGGTTGAGAGTTGTCATCGTGTTTTCTCCTTGGTTTCGTTGTTTCTCGTTTCGAGACGTTTGACTGAACTTGTCACTGCTTTGATCCGATGGCGGCAACAGGTGAGAATGATCCGTTGTCATGCCAGGATGGCCTTTGCTGCTCAAGCAACGAGAGTAGGAACGTTCCAGGCTGCGCCAGAGACCTTTCCGAAAGGTCAGCCGACCGTAAGAGACGACAGATACTTCTCCCGCAAACGGTGACATCGAATCAAAGGACGTACAGGAAAGCGACCTTATTTGAAGCCGGGAGGGGTTCCGGGAGTGCCTTTGCCCGTCTCCAGGTAGGATTTCAGACTGGTCAGGAAGTAGTTCCAATTCCCGCGGGCCTTTTCATAGACCTCGTCTTTCTTCACGAACCCTTCATGCGTGAAGACCACCCTGGTTCCATTGTGAACCGGCTCAAGTTGCCAGGTGACGCTGGTCCCGGCCCAGTGCGCCACAGAGCTGAACCTGTGAATCCAGTGGACTTTCTTGTCCCGATCCAGTTCGGCCACCTCAAACCGAAGGACAAAATCCCCCCACTCTCCAAAGCGAAATTCAGCAAGCGTGCCCACCTCTGGTGTGGCATTCAGATCATTGGTCCACCAGTGGCCTATTTCGTCAGGCTGTGTCAGAGCACTCCAGATGCGAGCCGGGGCTGTGGCAATGGTCAGTTCTTTGACAATGGCTACCATCGTCGTTCCTTTCCGCTTCTCTGTCGCCAGGCGACAATACTTAACCTACAGGTTAATTATAGAGGAGGAGGGGAACATTGTCAAGAGGCTACCTCACTCTCGATCTTTCCGCTCTGTCTGTTGTCTGCGATATGGAGCCGGAGTCTCTCACAGCGCATCACAAGTCGAAATGGGGAGAGGAAAGCACCGAGGCCAGCGCATCGAACAGAGATGGCCAGCCACCTTCAGCCCGCGCACGTCGCTCTGGAGTGTCGAGGTGTTCGTGGGTCAGCACGACTTCTGTGACCGCACCCTGGTCGAGAAAGTCCAGTGTGACGACCGTTTCCCAGTTTTGGGCTGCTCCGCCGAACCAGGTAAAGACCAGTTTTTCGGGTGGAACAATCTGTCGGTAGGTGCCGATGATGGAACTGCCGTCCTCCAAATCGAAACGGAAGGACCCGCCTACCCGCGCGTCGAGTGAACGCACGGTCATGCTCATGCCTCTGGGTCTGAACCAGGACTCCAACGCGGCAGGCGTGATCCAGGCGCGAAACACCCGCGCGCGTTCGGCGGTGAACGTCCGTCGCAGCACGAGGGTGGTGTCGTTATGAGACGCTCTTGGTATCATGAGGGTCTTGCTCCTCTTCTGATGTGACTTGCAGGTAAGTGTCGAGCGAGTCAAATTGTGCTTCCCAGAACTGGCGGTAGTGCTCAAGCCAGGTGGCTGCCTCTTTGAGGGGACGGGCGGCCAGGCGAAACCGGTGCGTGCGTCCGTCCTTGCGGTGCAGAATCAGTTCAGCGTGTTCCAGCACCCGTAAATGTTTGGAGATCGCCGGCACGGAGATTGAGAATGGCCGCGCCAGTTCCGTTCCAGAAGCCTCACCGTGCGCCAGGCGTGCTAAGATGGCCCGGCGTGTGGGATCAGCGAGCGCAAAAAAGATGGTGTTGAGCTGCTCTGATGAATCGTTAACCATAGAGTTAATTGTACGACGATCGTGAAGCGTTGTCAAGGGCCCTTTTTCATCTATCTGCTGGCCGACCTGCAACTGGTGCTGCCAGGCCACTATTCGATTTTGCCATATTTGTTTTAGATACCGTAGCCCAAGGCTATTCTAAACGATAAGAGTCTACCATCCCCTTTTTCGGGTAGGCTAAAGCTAACCCATTGAGATTATACTATAAAACAATTCTCTAGTGGGTCACGCCGCAAATAGGCTGCCGTTGAAATAGCTGTCTTTCGGCTTCCTGCCGTATACTTTTCCATTCCTGCCGCCCATACTAACGGTTAATCTTATCGATGCAGTAGGGGAAGAGCCTGTAAAGCGGGTAATGCAGAGCAGACAATAGATGCAGCTCAAGCAGCAGTGGCAGCGAACACTGGTGGCGATCAAGCGTTTTGAGCGTGAGGAGTTTTAGCGTTTTCCGCGGGGGAGCGGAATGTGATACAGTGTGGTTGTAGAGGTTCCTTCGATGGCACAATGGTGAGGTTTATGATGTTGATGAGGGGGAGGTTTTTTCGGGGTGTCGATAAATCGGCGATGGGCGCGGCAGGAGGACGGCACGGTCATGCTGAGCACATTCGCTCCGCTCAGTGTCAACTCCGCGAAGCATCTCGACGCCCAGCGAGAGAGACCCTTCGCTGCGCTCAGGGTGACAAGAAGTTGATGCATATTGGTTGACCGCGAGGGTCAACCCTACTATACACGGATTCGCCGAGTTTTTTTTGTCATGAAAGTTCAAGCGCAGGAGAGAGATGCTATGAGAATTCGTGAAGCCGAGCTGCGCGATGCGGCTGCGATGGCGCGAGTGAGTGTGGATAGTTATCGCAGCGCCCATCGCGACCAGGTTCCAGAAGAGAGTTTGATGAAGTTCACCTACGAGGAGTCTGAACGCAACTGGGCACGCACCCTGCGCGAATTCAATGAATCAGCCGAGCGCGAGGAGTACATCTATGTCGCAGAAAATGATGAGGGCCTCCTCACCGGTGTGGCAATGGGAGGACCAGAGCGCTCGAACCACCCCCTCTATACTGGGGAAATCTATTTCCTCTATTTGCTCCCAGAGTATCATCGTCAGGGCATCGGACGCCAACTGACCATCAGCGTGGTAAAGCGCCTGGTTGATCAGGATATGGACTCCTTGCTCATCCGGGTCTTAAGAGAGAATGCCCCTGCCCGTCGTTTTTATGAAGCGCTTGGGGGACAACTCGTGCTAGAAGAACAGTTTGAGGAGAGAGGCGCTGTGCTTGCCGGGGTCGGGTATGGGTGGAGAGATGTGAGCGAGTTGCTGCACTCCGGTTGAGCAGAACCGTGAGGCCTGCAT
>VBHI01000335.1 GCA_005881495.1 Chloroflexota bacterium | reverse complement strand
AGCCATCTACAACGGGAGCGTGTACATAGGTGTATCCTCCTTTGGCGATTGCCCGCTGGTCCAGGGGCAGGTAGTCCAGCTGAACGCCTCGAATGGAGCCATTCAGCACACCTACAATGTCGTGCCCAACGGATGCACCGGTGGTGGCGTGTCAGGCTCACCAACGATTGACCAGTCAACCGGCAACATCTACATCGCTACAGGCAACCCTGGCTCGTGTGGGGGAGAATCCAATGCGCCGGCAGTGGTCGAACTCACATCAAACCTGTCATTTGTGCGTCACTGGCAAGTGCCATCATCTCAGCAGGTAAATGACAGCGACTTCGTTAACACCCCGACGCTTTTTACAGGCGGTGGCACGCAAATGGTGGGTGTCGCGAATAAGAACGGGAAGTTTTACGCTTTGAACCGTAATGCTTTCAATAATGGTCCTGTATGGACAACCCAGATAGCAAGTGGCGGGGGCTGCCCGCAGTGCGGAGATGGCAGCATTTCGCCCGCTGCCTGGGATGGTCACACGCTCTATGTGGCCGGTGGCAAGACGACGATCAGCGGCTCGAGCTGTAAGGGGAGCGTGAATGCGCTCAATCCAGCTACTGGGGCCTTCATCTGGCGACATTGCTTGAACGATGGACCAGTGCTTGCGGCTGTCACATTGGCTCCTGGCCTGGTAGTGGTCTGTCAGGGTAGATATCTAAATGTAATCTCCGCATCCTCAGGGACAACCCTCTTCCACTTCTTAGATTCCAACAGCGGCTCGACCTTCTACGGTGCACCGTCCATCTCGAAGGGCGTGATCTACGTTGGAAACGTTGATGGGCGCTTGTACGCTATTGGAACGTAAAATTATCAAGAGCCTCATCATGTTTTTCCCCGAAATAATATGACGAGGCTCTTGATGCCACACGGTGTCCTTTCCTACAATCTCCCCTTAGAAAAGTGCGAGCATAGATTAAGAGCAGGAATAATAAATCGGAACCTGGAGGAGGTTACGAGCGAGAGAGTTTGGCCGTTAAAACCTCCTCCACCGTTTGGAGCAGTGTTTCATCTGTAAAGGGCTTTGTCAAGTAGCGGTCGGCGCCCTGGCGCAAACCCCAGATCTGGTCAAGCTGCGTGTTCTTGCTGCTGACCATGATAATCGATAGATTGTGCTCTGGGTCAAGGGCTCTGAGTTGGCGGCATACTCCAAAACCACTGACTCCTGGCAGCACAACATCGAGAATAAGACAATTTGGACGTTCATTCAGCGCCTTTGTCAATCCTTCATTTCCATCAGCGGCTGTGATCACTTTGTAGCCTGCTTTCCGCAAGGCATGAGCGATGAAAAGGGATGCGGTGACACTGTCGTCAACAACAAGTACTTTGGGAGGAGTAACCACGAGATTTCCTTTCCGCTTATCAAGACTACTGTATAGTAGTCTACTCTATCTTACGCTAACTATTTCTTTTTATTCACCTCTTTTCCGTTCATACAGGACTACTTGGCTATCCATTGGTTTTTTTGTTCCGCTCAGCTGAAGAGCCGGAGAATCGCTGACTTCCCTCACTGGTAATTCGTTTTGTATCTTGTTATAATAGCCCTTGCAATCCTGGTAGAAATCGGAGGCGAGGCAAAAATGAATCGCCGCAAACAACGATGGAGCAAACGGATAGAAAATGTACGGTGGTACATACGCTCCATTCCCTGGCAACTACTCATACTCATTCCTATCCTGGTGGCACTGGCTATTCCCACTTTTTACTTTGGAACACATGCTGGCCAGAGAGTGTTACCGGCAGTAACAAACTTTTTCTACAATCTCAGCGGCCCACCTCCAACTGCTACACCCACGCCATTGCCTCCTTTTCCTTCCATGCTGCCTCAGGTAGGTTCGCTGCTCTATACTGTTCAGCAGGGGGATTCTTGTGACGAAGTACTGACTTTCCAAATGCGTATGAGTGATGCGGGAACTATTTTCAGCGACGTCAAGCCAAACACCATCAAGGCGCTAGATGCCTCCATAGGCCGGGATTGCCATTCTTTACAACCGGGCATGGTATTGACCCTCTCCCCGCAATATCCATTGATAGCCTTTGGCGGCCAGGTTCTCAAGGTCGATACCACCTCACCCCAACAAGTGTTGCCGACGCCCGTCATTAACGTGGCCAACCAACAACAATCGGGAACAGATTGTTCTGCCGGCTGCCAGCTCACTGTGCGTCTAGCTCCCGGAGTACAGGTACATCTCTCAGTACAGACAACTCTTCCGGTGAAAGTTGGTTCCTGGGTCTGGTCACAGGCTCAATTGGCACGTATGAACGTCAAGAGTTTTGCTAGCTATCCCTACGCCGATCCCTTAGCTACCCTTGACGGTATGTCTCTACGTGCATGTGATCTCCAGGTTGACAATACACACGACAATAACTCGCTTTCCTGCAACCAGCTCCAACCCAATACCATCGACGATGACGGCGGTGCCTGGCTCTTCGGGATTATAGGTGAGAGTGCACTCGACCACTGGAAGTACCCTCTCCATTTGCCAGCAGGCACACGCGTCTTGTTGTGGCTGACCAGTAATTCCCATGGCGATTTACACTTTAGCCGCGGGAACCCCGTTTATCGCTATAACGAAGCGACGCATTTGTATGTAAAAGTGTAAAAGTGTACAAACAAATAGATACGTGTAGATCAGTTCAGCCAGGCCGTTGAGAGGGGTTAACTTTCGTGGTATAGTTCCCATAGAGTAAGTAACGCCCTGATCGATCAGCACTATGTTATTAACATCAGACCGCCAGAGGAGTTCGTCATGCTATTCACTAATGCCACCGTCATCACCATGAACCCCACTCGCAACATCATCACCAATGGAGCCGTCGCTGTAGAAGGGAACCGCATCGTTGCCGTTGGGAAATCCGACGCATTGCAACGCCAGTACGACGACGAGAAAATAATCGATGTGCGGGGAAAACTCATCATCCCGGGTTTGATCGATACTCACGTTCATCTGGCCCAGACCCTGATTCGAGGTTGCGCAGACGACATGGCTCTCATCCAATGGCTCTGTGATCGTGTCTGGGTCTTGCAGGGCAACTTCACTGAGGACGATGGTTATGTGAGTGCACGCCTGTGTATAGCCGAAATGCTGAGGTCCGGGACGACCACATTCCTCGAATCGATGCTTGCCCATCGCTACGGTTTCGATGGGATCGCCCAGGCAGTGCAAGAAAGCGGTATTCGGGCTTGCCTCGCCGGTATCGTTATGGATATTGGTACCTATGCCACGCAAACGAATTCGATGCATCCGGGTATGATTGAAGACCGCGAAACCAGCCTGTTCGGCGTTCTCGATATGCATAGCAAATGGGAGGGAGCCGTCGGAGATCGCATACATGTCTGGTTTGGACCGCGCACCCCTGGCGGGGTCACCTCCGAACTCTACCAGGAGATGAGCAACCATGCCCGCCAGCGCAACATGGGCATCACTATGCACCTGGCTGAAGTTGAGGCCGATAAGATCTACCTCAACGAAAAATTTGGCCTCTCGCCCGTCTATTATGCTGAAACCGTTGGACTGCTCGGCCCAAAAACGGTGTTGGTGCATATGGTCTGGCTTAATCAGGACGACATAAATAAACTCGCTACCTCCGGAACCCATGTCTCTCACAACCCCTCCTCAAATAGCAAGCTTGCTTCCGGCGTGTGCAAAGTTCCGCAAATGCTTGCCAGCGGTGTCAACGTCGCCCTCGGTTGCGACGGTGGCCCGAGTAACAACGACTACGATATGATCCGTGAAATGAAACTTGCCGCAATTATCCATAAAGCCGTCACTAACGATCCGTTGATTGTACCCGCTGAGACGGTCCTTGAAATGGCGACCATTAACGGTGCGCGTGCCCTCGGCCTGGAGCATGAAATCGGTTCGCTTGAGGTTGGCAAGAAGGCGGATCTTGTCGTGATCGACCTCGATCGATTGCATACTACCCCGTCATTGAACCCCATCTCCACGCTGGTCTATGCTGCAACCGGCGGCGAAGTCGATACCGTCGTAGTGGACGGGCAGACCGTCGTCTCGCAGGGTCAATTGCTTACCATGGATGAGGAGGCAGTAAAGAAGCAGGCGCGTCTCAATGCAAACGCCCTTTACCAGCGCGCCGGTATTGAGCTTAGACCCAGGTGGCCTGTGCTTTAAAACGTACTTGACGGAGGTTCTCAATGCAAACTCTTATTACGAATGGTCATATTGTCACAGCTACTGCTGATTATACAGGTGATATTCTCATCGATGCCGAGAAAATTGTCGCGATTGGCGCGCCAGGTGCGTTTGCCACATTGCAGGTTGATACTGTCCTTGATGCCCAGGGCAGGTATATTTTTCCTGGTGCCATCGACGTACATACCCATATGGAGCTTCCGCTCCCTACTGCCGTTGCCAGCGATGACTTCGAGACAGGAACGATCGCTGCCGCCTGTGGTGGTACAACGACTATCCTTGATTTTGCCAACCAGCAGCGCGGTCACACGCTCGCCGAAGCATTACACACCTGGCACGCCAGGGCAGAGGGGAAGGCCGTCATCGATTATGGTTTTCACATCACCATCACGGATCTTACATCTGCCCCAGAATCTGCGATGGACGAGATGATCGCCGCGGGCGTCACCACGTTCAAGCTCTTGATGGCCTATCCGGGGACGTTCATGGTTGATGATGAGACCATCTACCGTGTGTTGCGCCGTTCCGCCAGATTAGGTGGGTTGGTGATGGTCCACGCTGAGAATGGCATCGTCATCGATCTGCTAGTACGCGAAGCCGTTGCCGCGGGCCATACTGCTCCGGGTTTTCATGCCCTGACGCGTCCCGCCATATTAGAAGGAGAGGCTACCCAGCGGGCGATCACACTGGCCAACCTTGCTGATGCACCCCTCTATGTTGTTCATGTCAGTTGTGCCCATTCCCTTCACGCTGTTGCTGCCGCTCGTGCGAGAGGATTGCCAGTGTGGGCTGAAACCTGCCCGCAATACCTCTATCTCAATGATGGTCACTACGCTGCACCAGGTTTCGAGGGGGCAAAATTTGTCTGTACTCCTCCAATGCGCAGTGCGGCGGACAATGAAGCTCTCTGGTTCGGCCTGCAACGCGGAGACCTGCAAGTCGTTTCCACCGATCACGCCCCTTTTAATTATCAAGGCCAGAAAGAATTAGGGGTGCACGATTTCACGAAAATACCCAATGGCCTGCCTGGAGTAGAACATCGAGTAATACTGCTCTACACAGGTGCGCGCGCAGGAAGACTGTCGCTCCAGCATTTTGTTGATGTAATAGCCACAGCTCCTGCCAAACTCTTTGGCCTCTATCCTCGCAAGGGTACGATAGCTCCAGGCAGTGACGCCGACCTGGTGATCTGGAATTCCGAAAAGTCCATGACGATTAGTGCAGCCACGCAGCACCAGCGTGTTGATTACACCCCCTACGAGGGGATGCAAATACAGGGTGTACCAGAAACGGTGCTTTTGCGTGGACGGGTGATAGTGCAGAATGGACAATATATAGGCAACAAGGGCGGTGGGCAATATTTGCACCGTAGCACGTTTTCAGAGCAACGTATATAGGGTACCGGGAGGAATAGTACCATTATTCTTCCTCTTTGCGCTGTTCTCTCGGCGGCACCAATTTATGCTCAACAGCAAATGCTGCCGCCTCACTGCGACGTGCAAGCCCTAGCTTTTCCAGGATGTGGCTGACGTGATTGCGTGCCGTCTTCTCCGTCACAATGAGCGTATCAGCTATCTGCTTATTCGTATAGCCTCGCGCAATGAGCGTCAGCACTTCGCGCTCTCGTTCGGTTAACTCGCTACCTGGTAGGTGTGATTGGATGCCACCGGCAGTAAGTGCTGTCAATCTTGTTGTTGCTTGTTTAACCTTTGCCGGGTCAAGTAACGATTGACCTGATGCAACCAGCCGAATTGCACGCAGCAACTCGGCCCGGCTTAGATTCTTCAAAAGATAGCCACTGGCGCCGGCAAGCATCGATGCAAGAACAGCCTCATCATCGGCATATGATGTTATCATCAAGATAGCGGTATCGGGATACTGGCTCTTGATCTCGCGGCAGGCCTCTATTCCGCTCATTTTCTCCATACGCACATCCATCAAGATCAATTGTGGCGCGAGCACACTCATCTTTGACAGTGCTTCTGCTCCATTGCTGGCTTCACCGACGACGGCTATGTCGGGCTCCAGTTCGAATGCTGCCCGCATTCCCAGGCGTACCACTTCGTGATCGTCTACAATCATTAAGCGTATTCTTGACATGCGTGTAACGATCTCCTTTCAACAGGGTAAGGTTGCTCGCACGCTGACACCGCCAGCAGCACCTTGCTTTACCTGAAATACTCCCCCTAGCTCTTCGGCCCGTTCGCGCATTCCACGCAGGCCGTGTCCAGAATAAATACGCCCTCTCTCTCCAATCGTTGCCAGGTCGAAACTATCATCGTCTGTCTTCACACCTTTTCCGTTATCGCAAATTTCGACCTCTACCGCGTCTGGGAGATAGCGCAGAAACACCTGCAGTTGCGTTGCCCCTGCATGTTTATATGCGTTGGTAAGTGCCTCTTGCGTAATACGAAATATCGCCGTTCCTAGCTGTGCCATGTTCTGTGTACCACGCTGGTCTTCGTTGGCGGCCTCTTCGTTGCCTTCGACCTCTAAACATGCAGGTAAACCGCTAATTACTTCGAATTCACGTAGCTGGCTGGTCAACATCTGCGTTAAAGTACTGTTCCCGGTAATCAACGGTTTGAGGGTGAACATGTAATGGCGTGTTTCCCAGAGCGCCTGTTTCGAGATTGTCACCAGTGAATCGAGCCGCTGCGCCAGGGGGGCCAGTACCTCTTTATCTTCGGTATCTTCAGAAGCCTCGGCTATACGATGCGCTAATGCTGCACATGTTTCGGCGTTCAGGCTCAGCATGTATACCAGTTGTGCTACCCCATCATGAATCTCACGAGCAATACGGCCGCGTTCAGCTACTGCTGCTAATTCTTTCGCCTGTTCTGTCAGGCGTATATTCTCAAGTGCTACTACGAGTTGTGGCCCTGTCGTCCTGAGAAATACCTCTTGTTTGTTTTCAAAAGGCGCTTGCCGCGTGCTTTCAGCACCGATCACGGCATATAGGTGTCCCTCTTTCATGAATGGCAGATAAAGGCGGGCTATACCTCGGTGATCCCCGTCAGGTAGCTCATCCAGAGGCTCAAAAGCGCTGTATTTTTCTCCCGTTTGAATGACGCGCTCAAAAATGGCCTGGCTATTATCAGGTATTGTAGATTCTACAAAACCTGCTTCGACACGACTGGCGATTTCGGGATGATACTCGTTGCTCTCTTTCGCCTCGTGTGCATTGCGAGTAAGAGCGATAATCAGGCGTTCAAAGTGCCCACCCTTTCGCATCTGTTCAGCACTTTGCTGTAACAGTTGAATCCTATCGCTGACGCCCTGTATCATTGTTTCGCCAACGTGTCGTAATGCCATTTGCAGGCGCACATTATCTTGCTCTCTTCTCTTACTTCGGGTATAACTCTCTAACAATGAGGCCATGTATGCTGCCAGAATAGCAATCACCGGTGCGTCCAATAATGATCCGGCCAGATCCCTCGCACTTAAAGCATCGTACGGTATCTGCGTGGGTGGAAAAAACGCACCAAAGAGTATGAACAAATCATAGCCAAGCGCAGCGGCAAGCCCCCCACGGTAGCGATAGGTAAATGCTGCCGCCAGTGCCGTTGAGATACCATAACGATAAAAGGGCGAACCTATACCGAAATGCGGTGTGCCGAAATACCCTCCGTAATAGGTGACCATACCACAGATAACAACATCTAGACCATAAATGGCGAAATCCCAATAGGGGTTGCGTGTGCTGGCCAGGGGAGTGACGATGTTCGGTTCCTCATCTGTGGCTAGAGGACGGGGACGCCAGCGCTTCCCCGGCTTGCGTGGTTTGGTCGATGCTCGTTGCCTTTGTTGATGCAGCCTGTTTCTTCCAGGAAGGTCAGGCAGAAAAAATTGAAACACGGGCGCGTACAGGGTTACAATCAGGGTCTGTAGAAACGTGATCCCCAGTAGCAGCGCAGCGAGTAAAGGGAGGGGCTGTCCCTTGATAGAAACCAGTGTAATCAGTGCTAGCAGCCAGGTAACCCAACGCCATAGTAGAAAAAAATAGCTGGGGGTATTGCGCAGACGGCGAGAAGCCGTTTGCGGAATTGTCTTTACAGTTTTGATTATCTGGCTCATAAAATTTGCACTTTCTGCCCGTGTAATAACACAATAACACAGAATGCATCCTTTTTACTCAACTATGTGCAGTATGCACGTTTTTCTGAGACCTGTCAATAAATTTTTTATGGTAGAGTAAGTGCAAAAGTGCACTATAGTGACCTGGCACTCTTTCTTGCATGGCAGACCTTACCTTGATGACCCTCTAATTGTGAAAAAAATTTCACAGTTGATATGTCAAATTCATCCATATCGTTTCAAAATATCTATTCGTCATCCATTGATCACTGGCAAATTGACAGGTTTATGTGGTATGTTATTACCAGATTCTCCTTTCCTATTTGGAATGCTGAAGTGGACAGGAATGTTTAATCGGGTTCATTTCAAGGGTTTCAAAGAGGAAATTGGTGTATCGTTGTTCTAGTAAAGAAAGGACGGTTCTAATCGTGAAAAACGCCGAGCGGAAACGCACATCGTTAGTGGCAAATCTTGGCGATATCAACCGACCTTTGCGTGTTCGACCTGTACGCGTTATGGGACGCGAGTGGTGGGCAGTAGCTGCCGAAGACACATGGCCCGGTATGGTAATGGATCTGCGCCGTTTAGGCTTTGAGGCGATGGCATGGAAGGATGAGGTGTTGGTGCGCGAAGGCACACCTGCATATGATCCGCAGATGGAGGGACCGGCTGCGCCCGTTGGGTTAAAGCCTTTTCCACTTATAACTCCAACCATACAGATCCATAAGCAGTCATATCCAACCAACTACGCCGATTTTCGTTATTTGGATGAATATAACGACGATGATGAGGAGTTGGATGAGTATGATGACGATGAGGAGATTGAGGAAGAAAACGAGCTTGAGCCTGAAGATCTGAGCGAATAGATTGCCCGGGTCTTTGTACAAATACACAGAGATACGTGCAGAGAGTACCCCCACAGAGCACTCTGCCATAGATGATATGCGCCATAATCAGTGGAATTGAATATCTATGTCAGAATGTTCTCTGATGGGTACCTTTGCTTTTATGAACAAAAGATACCGTTGCTAAGAAATGCAGCTATCGTAGGCAAGATTAAGCTATCCACAAAGTCTGAGAAAAACAGACTTTTCCTGAGACGATTGAAGGAAAGCCGAACCAAGCCAACCAGGATAGTAACAGATCTTTCCCCGAATGGTTCGGGCAGGGTAGTTCCCCGTCGGTGGCAACAGCAACACCGCGCCTGTCCCCGTGTAAGAGACAGGCTTGACCAATGGGTCAGCAATCGAGCAGGACCGCGCCTTGCTCGTGTTCTTCATTTGGATCAGATACGCGACGCCTAAGCGTGCAATATTCACTGAGGCGCAATAATCCCGATCGCCATGGTAATGACAGTCATCACAGTACATCCACCACCCCCATTTCACGGCTTCTTTGCGATCAGAGGGCTCGCGATACGTTTTGGCAGGATGACCACAACGCGGGCAGGTGTGGGAAGTGCCGCGAGGTTGTTCCGTGTGGAACCGCAGGCCAATCAGATGGCATTTGTACCGCAGGAGACGCCAGATTTCTCCACGGATCGTCGAGTTGTTGCGGTAGTTGCGCCAGCGCCCACGAATGCCTTTGCCGCGCCCAGTGGATTTCAAGGTTTTTAAAGATTCCATCGAGAGAAGCGAGCAGCCATGCACCTGGCACAAGAGCAACAACACATTGCTTGCCAGATGGGCCAGAGCGCGATTGCGCCGTTCATACTTGCGCCAACAGCGATCTATTTCACGACGGAGCAGCGCAAGCTTCTGATTGAACCAGAGGCGTTTGGAGTGATCAGGTGGCAAGGCATCCCGCTCGTGTTCGTATGTGGCCACCTTCTTCTTCAGCTCGTCGATTTGCCGTCGGGTGCGGGCTTGTCTGCCATCAAAACCACCGGTGTTGAGGAAAATTGGTCTGCCCACTTGCTTGTTGTGTTCGTCCACGGCGGTTGCGGTCAGTAACGTGTGCACGCCCCAGTCTACTCCGAGCACGCGCTCGACGCTCTCCCAGGTGGGCAGGTCCGCTTTCTCCACCTCAACGATGAAGTCGAGCACCGCGAAACGCTCCACATCCGCTCGGTGCTCTTCTCGTAGGGTAGGAGCCATCAACTTCCCACACGCGCACCGTTCTTTGACGATTTCAGGCAAAGGGATGATGGTGTCCACTTTGCGCCAGTGCCAGACTCCTGCCTCGTCGGGATAGCGGAACCGGAACCGCGCCACACCTCCATCCAGATCAAGAACCAAACGATAGGTCTGGCCTTTTTCGCTTCCATCGTCGCCTGCATAGGTGAGCATGCCGACCTTCAAAAGCGGCAGTGGTTGCAGTTCCTCATACGTTGAGGGGAAACGGTCATGCGCGAAAAAGAAGTTGCAACATTGCTCGACCACATTTTGCAGCGCGACAAAGCTCGTTTCCTCCTCTTCCAGGCTCTTTTGCAGTGTGGCGATGGCTTCCTTGATCGCGACTCGCTTCTTTCCCGCAGGCCGCTGCTCGGTTTTGGGACGGATGAAGCCATCGGTCAAAATGGGCACTACCAGGTCAAAGGCTTGTTTGCGTTCTGCTTGCGCACGTAAGATGCGACCAACGACCTCGCTTTCGCAGCGCCATTGCCGATCACCGTGATACTGCGGGGAGCCCATATACTTCCCGACCTGTTTCCAGGCAGGTCCGACGCGATCTGCTTGGAAGTCATCGAGGTGAGGCCAGAGGAGCGTCAGGGCGATATTCACCACTGATCGCGAGGCATCGAGTAATCGCAGTGCGTCCGCCTGCGCCTCATCGAGCAACCGCACATCGTAGGTTAGGGGCTGGTGAGTATGGCCTGTGCGCATTGCAACAGCTCCTTCTGTTTGTGGGAACGCATCCCATAGAGCCGACCGGAAAAGGAGGCGATGAGCGCGAGCAGATCATCCGTCAACTCTTGCTCTGGCGGTTTCTCTTCCCCTGGTTCCAACACGGTCAGCGTCACATCAAAGCAAGCAAACAACGTCTCCAAAAACTCCTGACCGAAGCGGGTTAACCGATCTTCGTAGGTGATGGCCACTTCCGCCACTTTATCCTCACAGACCAGTTTGAGTAAGCGCTGGAGATGCCTGCGCCCCGCTTTCAGGCCGCTGCCAATATCGGAGAGCACCAGCGTCTCTTGCCCTTTGCGCTCGGTTTGTGCCCACGTTTGCAGCCGGTCCAGTTGGGTCTCTAGATCGCTCTTTTGCCCCTGCCCGCTGACCCGACCATAGAGCACGAGCAGCCGCCCATCGAGTTTGCCTACCATCCGTTCAATTTCAGCGCGAGGGATGCGGACCTCGCGGCCCATCTGGACCACCTGGATACGACCAGCTTTGATCCACCGTCGAACGGTGATAGGATGCAAACCCAACTCGTGCGCTGCTGCTCCAATACGTAAGAGCTTTTGTTCCCGCTTTGCCACCAGTGCTGGTTCACCTTTCTGCGCTTGGTGGCCCGAAGACCACGTGCCAGGGATGCACCTCGATCTCCATCACCCCTTGCGTCACAAATGGATTGTCCTGGATAGACCCAAAGGATTCCGTCTCGCTCGAAGCCTGGAGCACCACCACGGAAAGCAGGTCGCTCTTCTCTGCACATGAACCTCCCATAAACACCTTCTGCTCTTTGTACAGAAGCTTTAGATGAACCGCATGTTCGACAGTAAACGGCTGCTCCTCCAGGGGTGAATCGGTTAGCCAAGCCGGACCAGGCCGGAAAAGAACGAGAAAGTACATCATCTTTCCTCCTTGCTCGAAGGACAGCTTAGCCCGCAGAATTGAGCATATAAACCTCGGGTGGTTTGACTTCCCACTCCCCGGAAGGCACCTCTTTCACCAAAACGGGCCAGGCAGCTTTCCAGGCAGCCTCAGATTCCCAGAAGGTGAAGCCTATGAGCGTGCCTTTTTCGGGATCTGGAAAAATGTCCGAGACGAAAATGATCCCTGGCTGCTTTTTGATCAGTTCGTCAAATTGGCGCATCTGCTGCCCCCACAGCTCTTCCTTTTCAGGCTGCGGATAATGAACAGAGTAGAAGACAAACATGGCTTGAGCTTCCTCCCTCACGCATCGAGCGAACCTTCTCTAAGACGAATGTATGTCATGGTGACACCCCTCATCTTTTATCGCGTATTTTCTGATTCATGTGAGCAAAGATTGACTGGACATCGAAGGATTGAAAAAGATAGTAATAGTATACAATAGATATATAAATTTGGCAACTGTTAGCTTCCAATGTCCCTTGAGTATTACATTGAGTGCAGTTTACCATGCAGGTTAGCTATTCGCCCGAACAGCTGCTAAGCTGCTGTGTCTCTCTAGCGAATAAACAGTGAGTAGTATATACTTAGGTATATAGTCAGGTTTGTGAGGATTGTTGAGGCAGCATTGCCCTGTGTTATCGAAATGTGATAGTTGATGAGAGGTTACGTATATGCTTTTCGTTAGAAAGATCTATTTGGAAAAGTCGTGAGTCTTTTTAACTCGCCGACTGTTTATAAAAAGAAAACTGATAGCAGAACAATGCTTGAAGTAAAGTACGGAACTAGAAAGGAGCCCAACATTGTTCAAGCGGATTATGGTACCTCTCGACGGCTCGCAAGGGGCAGAACGCGAAATACCCGTTGCTGCAAAGATTGCTCGTGCTTCTGGCGGATCAATTCTGTTTCTCCATGTCGTGCTGCCCCCAGTCGAGTTCGGCACGTATCGAGAAGATCACACCATTGCATTAAAGCCGACAGCTTTTGAGAAACGCTTGGAAGGATCCGCTGACTACCTCGCTGATATCGTTAAATCTCATGCAAGCGATTTGGAAGGCCTTGATGTGACCTTGAAACCAGTTTCTGGTGCAGTATCCCCAACCATTTTCTCTGTCGCTAACCTGGAGCATGTTGATCTAGTTGTTCTGTGTAGTCACGGAGAATCTGGTCTGAGACGTTGGATATTCGGCAGTGTTGCTCATGAAGCTGTACGCCGTAGCCCTGTTCCTGTGCTTGTCCTCAGTGAAAAAGGCTTGATACCTACTCCGACAGAACCACGTCCCTGGCGTATACTTGTTGCATTGGATGGCTCACAACTGGGGGAGACCGCTATAGAGCCGGCTGCCCAACTCGTTTCAGTTTTAGCTGCGCCCGCGCAAG
This sequence comes from Chloroflexota bacterium, assembly GCA_005881495.1. The sequence goes on along the minus strand of VBHI01000335.1, from coordinate 5,097 downwards.
GTGCGCTGCACCTGTTACGTGTCATAGATATTCCATCGGCAACAGGAAAATATAGGGGCCCGACCGAATTTGATACCACTGTCCGAAATGAAGCCAGGGAAGAAGCGGAGGGGTACCTGACAGATACAACTGATCGTTTACAAGCAAGCCTGGCAAATTACAATCTCACGCTCACCTCATCAGCGGTCATAGGCACAGACGTTGTTGACACAATACTTGAGCAGGCAGGACATGTTGGTGGCGCTGAAGAAATGGGCGGTTGCGATCTCATTGGTGTGTCGACACATGGACGTACAGGTCTGCTGCGTTTGATAATGGGCAGTGTGGCAGAGAAAATCCTTAACTCCACGAAGCTCCCACTATTGGTTGTACGTCATCACCACGGAGAAGCTCGGGATCAGGAAGAGCATGAGGGGGCAGAAGTCTAAACAGTCCGAGAGGTGGGATAAAAAGAGTAGGCATGCAAGTATTGTATGCCTACTCTTCATTTTGTAACCCGTTTGTGACCATATACCCTGGTAATGTGATATTGCTGTAACGTCACGGTCTTAAGCTGTATACAGAAGGTCTGATTTGGGACGTTTTTAGGGTTGAATTTCAATCAAAAAAAGGTATAACTGGAAATTGAGACTCAATTGTGATGAGAATAGGGGCAAGAGTGAAGTTATTGAGACACAGAAACAGTACTCTGTAAGCAATGAATAGATTGCAACCAAGGAGTTACCAGTATGAATACACCATCAAAGCGTGAATTAAGGGTGTTGATGGAGAAACAGAATAGCCCCTGTATCTCGTTGTACCTTCCCACATACAAGGCAGGAACTGGAGCGGAAATGCAACAAAACCCACTGCGACTAAGGAATCAAATTCGTGAAGTCGAGAACCGCCTGCTTCTAAGTAAAAGTCGCTCCATGGACAGAGAGGAGTTGCTGAAGCCTATTCAAGCACTATTAGATGATACACAGTTCTGGCTGCACCAGAGTGAAGGGCTGGCGATATTCCGCTCACCAAAGGTGTTCCAGTATTATCGTTTGCCATCCAAGTTTCAGGAACAAGTCGTCGTCGGCGACCATTTCTATCTCAAGCCACTGCTCCCCTTCCTTACGAATGATGGGCGTTTCTATGTCCTTGCTCTGAGCCAAAACAAACTGAGGCTCATTGATTGTACACGCTACAGCGCCACCGAGGTCGAATTGCCGGAATCTGTTCCAGTAAGTCTTTCAGAGGCCCTCAGGTATGATGATCCTGACAACCAGCTTAACTATCACAGCAGCTCCTCAGGCTCATTGATCGGCAAAGGCGGCCGTAGAGGTACCATTTTCCACGGACAGGGCGTGGGCACCGACGATGAAAAGGATAATATTCTGCGGTACTTCCAACAAGTTGATAAAGGCTTGCACGAACTCTTACACAATGAGAAGGCGCCTCTCGTTTTGGCCGGGGTAGATTACCTGTTGCCTATATACCAGAAGGCAAACACGTATGCACATCTGATAGATCAAGGCCTCCAGGGCAATCCTGACAAGCTGAGGACTGAGGATGTGCATTTGCAGGCTCTGCCCATTGTAGAGCCGTACTTTCAGAAAGCTCAGCGAGAAGTTTTTGACTTCTATCGAGAATATGCAGGTACTGAGCGAGTATCTAATACTACCGGCAAAATCGTTCTTGCTGCTTTTTATGGACGAGTTGAAAACTTGTTTGTGGCTGTCAACGAGGAGCAATGGGGAATCTTTGATCCGGTTTCCAATATAGTACATATACATAAGGAAGCAAGGTTCAATGATGACGATCTCCTGGACGTAGCTGCTACCCAAACGCTTCTACATGGCGGGTCGGTTTATGCCGTCGATCGAGCGCAAATGCCGGATGAAGGGTTGTTAGCCGCAGTGTTTCGCTACTAATCGAAATGGACTGCGACTCCTCAGAGAGATCATGCCTATCAGAGAATTTGACAGAAGTCGTGATGCCCTGAACTATATCCTTCCCGGGTATCTTTGGTTTTCCGCTTGTGTCGGTTCGTACCCTTTAGCGATATCCAGCCATCACCTGTTTGAACAAACTTGCTACTTCCTGCTATAATGAAACGCATAACGGCATTATAGGGGTAGCCTGGTGGTTACCCAACTATAAGGGAGCGAGTGATGGAAAAGGATACTCAACAACAACTTGTTGGTGAACCAGATATGAGTACTCTAGTAACAGACGACACGACTGTCTTGCAAAGCAACCTTTTTACGGATGCTCCAACAGTTATTGCGGAGCCACCCGATCCTTTAGAAACGCCTTTCCCACCTATTATTCGTACTCATCCGCTTACTGACCAGTCCAGCCTGGCGGCCTGTGCCATTCCCTATCAGCAAGAACTGCTCCTTCGTGGTAAATCAAATTATACTGTGACATGTTTCCTTTCAGATTTGAAAATGTTCAGCGGTTTTATGGGTAAAGACACTCCAGTAGGACGTATTACCAAAGAGCAACTCACCGATTGGCTCATGAAACTGAAATTTGGGAACAAAGGTCAAGTGCCTGCTCCAAAGACAATGGCTCGCCGCGTCACCTTCCTCAGGAATTTCTTCTCGTGGTTGGCTCGTGAGGGCATTATTCGTGAAGATCCATCAGCGAGCCTTGTGCTGGAACGCCCTTTACCCCCTTTGCCAGAGTTGTTGTTCGAGGACGAAATTCAGCGCCTGCTAGAAGCAGCATCTACAGACCCTCGCTGCCACTGCCTGATTTATCTCGTCCTCTATGCGGGCTTAAAGAAGGAAGAGGTGATGGGCCTGAAACTGGGTCACATCGATATTTCAGATCCTGGTGCGCCCGCGATAACCATACACTTTGCTCCATCAACTGGGAAACAGCATCGCGAAAGGCGACTTGCCCTTCCAGCCGAATTTGTCACAATCTTAAAGGAATATCAGGATAAGTATCACCCGACACATGAGCTGTTCGACTGTACCGACCGCAACCTGAATTATATCCTCGGAAGAGCGGTGAAAGCTGCTAGTATACAAAAGCGTGTCACTCTGCAGTTATTACGTGATACCTTTGCCGTTCGACAGCTGAAAGCAGGTGTAACACCAGAAGCCTTACGTGAGAAACTGGGCCTTTCCGATGAGGCCTGGTTAGAGTCTCGCGAAAAATATCGTCGCCTGGCCTTTACCAGGTAACTCCCAAGCTCGCCTCCCGTAGGGGCAGGGGTGGTGCTCTCAAGGTTTGGAATGTTGTGAAACGAGCAGGAAAGCGTGTTCGTCTCGTAGGGACGGGGGTGGTGTGGATGTGGAGAGGGGACGCTTGCGTCGCCCACCGTCCTACTGTGGTCGACGGGCTTGTCTCGGCGGCATCTCCTGTTGCGTTTGGACCGTTGAGTACGAGGCAAGTCTTGCTTTTCGATGTAAAGCGTTATTTAAAAGAACTGCATTAAGAACAATACAGCCAACCGCTAATGGGAGATCACAAAAAAAGATACCAAATCCCAGGGTAAAAATGGCAATCATAATGGCCAGGGGCCAGATGAGCACAAAGCTACACACAAGTAGCACGACGCCTATGGTTGTTTCACCGGCTATGATCCAACCAACGCCATAAACGCCGAACAAGGAGAGAAAAATCTCCGCAAGCAGTGCCCCGCTGTTGTTTTTACTTGAAGAAGTATTAAAATTATTGACGACCGTAACATTGATCGTACCAGGTTGATATGCGGTACGCGCGTTATATGATGGCCCATAGCCAAAATCTTGCTTTGGGGGAGAAGAATAGATTGCAGAATGTGGCGCCTCAAAGTCTACCTGTGGCGAAATCCCGTGATCGTAAGTGGGTATAGGTTGATCATCGCCGTACTCTTTGGAGGAATACTGTCCATAGGTAGTCGGTGGTTGAACTACTGTGCCGCAAGAAGGGCAAATTGCGGTATTGGCAGAAATCTCTTTTCCACAGCGTTCGCAGGTCATCTTACTCACTACTTTCTATTCCATCATGTGAACTCATTTTATACCTATACGTTTATGCCCCATCTCTGGTTGCTACAATCGATCTCTATTGTACCAGCCTGTGCCGTTTGTTCGATTTGCCATGTAGTTCCTGCTGAAAGTATTGCGGGAAGTGGGTCGATGACCGATGACGCCGCCTGTTTCCGCTGCTTTGGACTCAAAGCTCCCGGAGTGATAAGGATCAGCGAGGGTTTTACTATCTGTAAAACGGCGCTTAGATCCGCCGGAAACCCTTTTCCCACCTGTGCGACGACCTGCACGACATCTGCCTGGAGGTACCTGGGAGCAATATCGCTGAGCAGCCCGGCGAGAGCATATTTGCTCATGGCTGTTGCACCTAAGAATAGGATATGCAAACCAGGGGTGATGAGACGCACAACCAGACCATTATCTATCTCCTCATTGCTTCCCTTGTGTAAAAGTAAACGTGGCCAAAATACTTGCAGCGCGACTTCTGAACCTACTGCAATTGTCATACTCTGTCGAAGCTCTACATAGTGTAGGTTTCGTTCTGCGATTGTGCGTCTCCACAGAGCATAGCCCACATTTGGATGGAGCATCCCGGCATCTACAACTTCGCCAATTTGGTAACGGGTAATCACGTCTTGCAATCCAACAATGTGGTCTGATTTTTCTGTTGAGAGGACAACCACGTCTAGTGAGCGCTGCCACGGGGGCAGACGGCCGTCGAGTTCCTGGGCAAGCGAGGTTGCATCCATACCACCGTCGATGATGGCAGTCTTGTTATCCGGGGTTTGAATCAGGATAGCTTCGCCTTGCGGCTGCTGATTAGCAGGTCCAACACTCAGAAAGCTCACAGTTAATTTCCCATCGGAATGCGCTGCTAATGCAGCCGTACCCGTTGCAAGCACGACGACAGCCGCGGCACTCAATCGAATAACGAGCCATCCACGCCTCGATAACAACCTCGTCGCGTGAGCCTTGCTGTCTCGGGGTTTCTTCTGATTGGGCCATATGTACATAATAGTAACCACAACAAGACAAAGTAGTACATAATAGCACCACGCCAATCCGTCGTTCAGATTGTTTACGTTCATATAGGCGCCTGGCAACATGGAACATTCTGTCACTACGTTCTCGATATACCACA
>VBHI01000039.1 GCA_005881495.1 Chloroflexota bacterium | reverse complement strand
GGCGGCTCGGGCGACGAGATAGCCGCCCAGGCTGTACCCGAACAGGACGATCTTGTCGGCCGCAATCTCGCCGCGGGTCAGCGCGTAGTCGACGACCGGGGTGATCACGGCTTCCCAGTCGGGGCGCATGACCAGTTTCTGTTCGCGCAGCGCAGCGCCCTGTCCGGGGCCGTCGAAGGCCAGGACGTTGTATCCGCGGCGCAGCGCGGCGGCGGCGATGACGAAGTAGGACTCCTCGCGGGTGGAGTCGTATCCGCTGTTGTAGATGATGGTGGGGCGCGCGGCGCCGGAGTCGTCGACGAGGAACAGGTAGGCCGGCAGGGTGGTGTCCTCATACGGGATGGAGACCGCCTGGACCGGGGTGTCGAACAGAGCGGCCGCGGCGGCGAAGGTGTCGTGTTGGCCGGCGGACAGCAACGTCATTTCCGGGTCGGTGGCTGGCTTCTCGAGCAGGAAGTCCCCTGCGGTGCGGTAGTAGTTCGATGCCCGCAACAGGGCTTCTCGGGCGCTGACGCGGTGTCCGGAAGCGAGGGCCTGCTCGCCAACTTCCGCCACCCGCTGCGCGGTGGTCTTCCACGCCTGGTGCCAGCTGGCCTCGTCACCTTCCCCGATGTGGCGGGCGGTGGTGAGGACCTCGCCGAGGTCGGCCCCGCCGTAGGCGGCGAAACCGGCGGTGCGCAGCGTCTCGAAGGAGAAGGACTCGTCGTCGAACAGGAACTTCATGGCTGACTCCTCATCGTATTGATGCTGGCATCAGGGTGCAGCGTGTAATAGCCAACAGGGAAAGAGGCAAGACGGTTTTCACGGTGGATGTTCTTCGTCATGGAAAAAACCTTTCGCTTGTTTCAAATGAGAGTGTGAAACTCTCGTGTCAATCATACGTTTCGTGCTGACGAACAATGACGACGTTGTTCAACGCCCCATTGCTATATCCGAACGTTCGGACTTTCTGTGACAACAAAAAGAAGCTTCCCTTATTCAGGAAGAGGGACCGGTTCACGAAAGAGCACTCCCATGCAGACCTCAAGGATGTGCCGCACACGTGTCTCCTGATCCTCGGCTCCAAAGGCCGTCTGATCTATCGCCGCCCGACTCACGATACCGAGGAGCATCGTCAACAATGCGGCATCGGCAATGTGGCGCACTGGATAGGCTTGACGCAACTCTTGAATAAGTTTCAAGAGGACGAGATCTGAGGAGAGTGGACGCTCCCCCATATACGCAAGTTTCCCCTGGATCAAGGCTTCCTGCTGCACACGCAACAAGCAAAAAGACGATTCCTGTGGATGACTCAGGATCCAGGTAATAAAGGCCTTCCCCATCGCCAGAAATCGATGCAGAGGCTCCGGATCAGCCAGATGATACGCCTGCATCACCACCTGATCCTCTTGCTCAATAATCTCCTGCAGGAGCGCTGTAGCAATCTCTTCCTTACTCTTGAAGTGGGTATACAGACTCGCCTTCGACTTAAATCCTGCCGCCCGACGAATATCATCGATTGACGTGGCATCATAGCCTCGCCTACTGAAGAGTTGAAGGGCCGCCTGCAAGATCCCGTCACGACCGTGTGACGTACGTTTCTCACTCGCTGTTGAGATCATAGAAGACGTCCTCTTTTCTTTGAAAATGTCCGATCGTTCGTACTTTCTTAGTATACACTGAACGAGAGCGTCTGTCAAGTGCTGAGACCTGAAATTCCAAGGGAATCTCCGTGTATTTCTGTCAAAAAGATCATAACTTCGCCACTTCCGGCGCATAACTTCGCCAGTTCAACGAGCTTGAATAGATGAGTCAACGTTGATTTCTCAGGCGCATATCTTCGCCCGAATCCCAAATTGGCTCATAACCCCGCCGCATTCGGCGAGAACAGAAAACCATCGGATATCTCGCCTCTCATCGTGGCGAATTGCCTAAAACAGGCGATGATATGGGTCAAACTGGCAATGATATGGATCTTACGCAAGTTTGCTGATAGTGGAAAGAAACACTTCCGTTGGAAACGTGCCGATGTGCTCCGCAAGCCAAACAGCTTTTTCGACCTTCTCTGATCAGTTGCTCGAATCAGCAAACTTGCGTAAGATTCAGGTTATGCGAGAGAAATTTTTCTCAAAAATCGCCTCGACGCGCTTCCCAAGCAATCATGGGCAAGATTTATGAGAAAAATGCGCCAGGATATCGGTTCTTACACATGGAAGGAGAGTTTTCTAAGATACGACCTCTTTCATCATATGCTGCTCCGCCCACTCTTGCATTTGTTCTAACAAGGACTTCAAGGTGTGACCAAGTTCAGTCAGGGAGTACTCGACGCGCGGAGGCACTTCTCTGTAGACCTCTCGATGGACGAGGCCATCGCGTTCAAGCTCTCTCAGATGTTGTGTGAGCATCCGCTGAGAAGCGTCAGGAATGAGTCGTCCAAGTTCATTGAAGCGTTTCGTTCCATGCATGAGATGATACAAGATGACTGCCTTATACTTGCCTTCAATCGCACCTGTGAGCATCTCTATGGCACACCGATGCTTTTGCGTAGTCATTGCTTCCTCCTGCTTATTCTCTAGTAGTAACCTTTTTGTAAGTATAGCACAAAAAACTGCGTACTTGTACAAACAGGAAATATCGTCAATACTTGTGGTGTCGATGTGAACCAAGCGTTCCGCTCGCTGTAGCAGGGATGGCTCCAGAGAACGCAGTGATGGTCTATAGTCCGCGCGACGAGCAGGAGGTCAACGTCATTTTGCCTTGCTGCACGCCAGCCGCCTCTCGCTCTGCGGGTGGTCGCTTGCCTGAACAAACAGAAAGACCAATCCCAGGTGTAAAAAGAGAGCAGTGAGCGAACAAGAAAGGAGGACAGAACATACGACACGCGAGAGCGTTGAACGGCCCTGTGAAGCCACTTTAGCTGAAGGGGCAGCGCGTTCGCGCATCCCGTGAGCATCAACAGATGGTGCAGACGCATATTGAGGAATTCCAACGAAGCCTTGAAACGATGACCTAAAAGAGAGAAACGTATCATCAGACGGATATCCTCGCTCAATGCAAGGGCGAAGAACCTGTCAGAAAGGGAACCATTATGGACACCACGACCACCAACACCAGCCGGACCGCACACCTGCTCGCGCTCATGAAGCAGGGCGACGACGCCTTCAACGCCCGCGACTTCGCAGCGGTGGACGCAGTCCACCATCCCGACATGATCGCGCACATCCCCGGCAACGCCGAGCCGATCTACGGACGGGAAGCGCACGCCGCGGCGATGAGGCAGCTGGTACGCATGTTCCCCGACATACACGTGTACACCCCGTACCCCATTCAGTTCGGCAGCGGCGACTGGATCACCGTGGTCACCCGCGCCACCGGGACCTTCAGCGGGGAGATGATCCGGCCCGACGGCCAGGTGATCGCCCCGACAGGCAAAGCGTTCGACGTCGAGTTCGGCCAGACCACGAAGTGGGACGGCGACCAGCTCATCGTCATTTCCGCCTTCTGGGATGCCGCTCTGCAGGCGCGGCAGATTGGCCTCGCCGAATAGGCCTGGAAGCCGTGAACTGGATCGCTCTGTGTCGCAGTGCTGTGATGAGAAGATGTCATCGTGAAAGATCGCCCTGTTCGCCCGTCGCACGTTTCTGGGTGAGCAGTGGGGGATTCGAAAACCAGGCGCTACATCCGTGAACTCCGCGAGGGCAACCTGGTGGTTGCCGCCCGCGATAGCGAGAGTGGCTCTGCCGGCCGTGCGCTCTATTCTCTGCGGGATGTCCGCGTCGCCACGCTGGCCGATGTTCTGCGTTCCCTCATCGCCATGCGCGCGCCCGAAGAGGCCGAGGCTCTTTTCCGCGCGCTGGCCGACGCTTCGCGCCTGGCATTGCTGGACCTGGTTCAATACGCCCCCTGCGGGCCGTCGGAGGCGGGGGAAGCGCTGGGGTTGGAGCAATCCAATACCGCCAAGCACTTCGAGGTCCTACGCGATGCTCGGCTGGTCACCCGCACCGAGCGCTCCAAGAAGCACGTCGATTACAGCCTGGCGGATGAGCGCATTTCCGACTTTTTGCGCCTCGCGAAGGACCTGGCAGCCGACACACCACATTCCTGACGTAGCTAGGTGGAGGGTAATGGGGGGAGGGAGGCGATCCATGCGCTCACTTCCTTCCGGCCAAAGTGATTCCTCGCCTTGAGGATGGCCAGGCTTGCTTCAGCGTGGGCGTGCGCTGCCTGGAAGTCTTTCTCGGCTTCCGCTACATGGGCCAGGCCCCAGTACGCTATGGCCCTGGGCAACGCATCGGGCCCCTGGCCGGACGCGAGGTCGAGCAATTCCTCGTAACATTGTCTGGCCGAGGCGAGATCGTGCCGATCGAGAAAAGATCCTGCACGAACATCGAGCATGGAGATGATCCAGGCATTCGCTTTGGCCTGGCGCGCCAGGTCCAGCCCCTCTGCTGTCAAGGCGTCCGCAAGGGCGAAATCGTCCCGTAACGAGACAAGCTCGCTCATTTGAGCGAGGCAGCCGACAAGCGCATCGATATTGCCCGTCTGCCGCGCCAGCGCCTGCACTTCTTCATAATAGCTCAGGGGGCGTGAAAGACGGCCGTCCTCTCTCCCCTGGTTTTTGTACTGCTCGTGCGCAATCTGCCCCAAGTTCTGGAGCAGGTTCGTGACGATCTGGCGCTGATCGTGCTGCCGTGCCAGCGCCAAACCCTCCTCGAAAAACCTCTCTGCCAGGGGAAAGTCTCCTTGCTCGTAATGCAAGACGCCTATAAAATCCAGCAATTCACACAGCCGTGCATAGTGCTGAAACTGGCGGGCTGTTGTGATGGCCTCTTGATAAGACGGTCACGTTCGCAGGAAACCACTACCGGGCCGACGGGGCCGTGCTGCGGCCGCCACCGGTCCAGCAGCCCTACATCCCGCTGTTCATTGGAGGTGGGGGCGAACGCACTACCTTGCGCTACGTCGCGCAGTATGCCGATGTGTCCAGCATGTCCGCGGCGAGTTGGGCCGGAGGAGCTTACACGCCCGCTGACGCCCGCCACAAGTTCCAGGTCTTGCAGCACCGCTGTGAGGAAGCTGGCCGTCCCTCCAGCTCGATCCTGCGCGCAACGCACCTCAGCCCGCTGATCCTGGCCGAGACGGAGGCGGGGATCCAGGCGAA
>VBHI01000038.1 GCA_005881495.1 Chloroflexota bacterium | reverse complement strand
TGTGCTCGGTGGAATATTTGAAGACAAAATTGCCAAATCCTGTCTGACCATCAGAGCTTGCGTCCAAAATGACGGCTGAGCCGCTCTCTTTGAGGCCGCGAAGTTCTATCGGAAAAGTCTCTTTGTTGTTTTCAATTTCCGAAGCAACAACCATCGCACGATCCGCTTTTTTCGCTGCAATTATGCCTGCAGCAATGTGACAGGCGTTGAGAAAACCCAGTGCGCCGTTAAATACATCGAAGGCGAACGTTTTCTTGTCCTGTTGTGAGGCGATGGTATCGTTTATCCTCAGTTCACCTGCCACAATGGAAGCAATAGCCGGTTCGCTGATAAAGTCGTCCCGGTACACTCCGGCGAAGATGAGCAGATCGATATCGCTTTTATTATATGACGACTGCTCAAGACAGTTCCTGGCGGCCGCCTGTACCAGTTCCTGGCTCTTCACCGGCGTCCCCTCTGGCGAAGTACCAACGCTTTCTATGCGCACTCGCTGTATATTGGGAGTGCGAGACAGCCAGAGAGCATCTTTTCTCTGTTCGGACTCTCCCTTGATCTTCTCAGGACTGCGTCCACGTGTTGCCTGGCGCAGGCGATCTGGTAAGTCGTCGAAGGTGTACAATGCTGTGCCGATGGTAGCCCCGGAACCAGTGATACCAAAGATCGCATTGTCGCCCGACCGAATTTTGTTGGAGAGAATGTAATCCATGAGCGCAACAACATGTGTCGTCGTCGCAGTATTGCCACGCTGAGCAAGATTGTTAATCACGTTGTTCTGATTACAAATCTCTTTCTTGAAGAAGCTGTTGATCTCACGAGCTGCATCATACAGCGACATCTGGGAGGTTTGATGCATGATGATGTGTTGAAATGCATCCGGTGTCCATCCAGAACGTTGTAGTATATGCGCCGCGTGCGAAATTGCTTGCTGGATGTTAACCGAGGAGACCTTTATCGCATCCGTGAACATGATCGCGCCGCCATGCTCTTGCTCTGTGGCCCTGGCGATGCAGTAGTCATAGTAGCGACCGAGCGTGTACAACTCGAGCTCGTGAAAGCCGACCTTCCTGTTGGGCGCTTCTTCCAGAATCAGCGCAGCTCCAGCATCACCCACGGTAAGGCAAGCGAGACGAGAATCCATGTATCCCTCGATCTCTTTCTGCGCGGTTTGGATGAGATGAGTGATGTATTCCCCGCTGACTACCATGCCTCGACGAATCAACCCGGCCTTGAGAAAGGCATCGACGATGAAGAGGGCAGTAAACATGCCGGTGCATGCATTGGAAACGTCGAAGACGAGGGCGTTCGTAAAACTGAAGTGCTGTTTCAGCCGCACGGACGTACTCGGTTCAAACGAAACATGGAAATTTGGACCATCACAGCGGGAAATATTCGCGCAAATGAGCAGGTCTATATCCTCCGGGCCATATTTAGAATTCTCGAGGCAGTTTGCAACGGCCTTCTTCGCTAAATCGATCGCGAATTCTGTCTCCCCTGCCATACGCCGAGAAACGATACCCGTCAACTGCTCCAGCGGAAAATTCACCGGTTTATGGCAGTTCTGCAAAACCTCTCGCGTGGAACCAACCTTTGGAGGAAGGTAGACGCCGATACTTTCAATGATCGTGTTGCCTCTCGCCGTCTGAACAGGTTGGTGCGAAACCGATGCCCCCTTACCAGGAGCAGGCATGTCACTCTGGTCACTCCACCCCAGGGCAGACGCAAGCCCCCCTCCTTCGGGAGCAGCTACAGCTGCTAACTCCGCGATCGTCTGGTGCTCAAACAGCAATTCAGGAGTGAGTCGCAATCCTACCTCGTTCGCTTTGGTAATGACTTGTAGGCTCTGGATAGAGGCTCCACCCAGGTCAAAGAAGTTGTCATAGACGCCCACTTTATCGATGCCAAGCACCTGAGCCCAAATCCTGGCCAGTAGTTCCTCTGTCGGGTTACGGGGTGGCACGTAGGCCACTTCCAGTTTCGGGCGTATCATCTCGGGGGCAGGTAGTGCCATACGGTTCACTTTTCCATTTGTCATCAATGGCAGTGTCTCAAGTATCACGAAAGCAGAAGGAATCATGTAGCTGGGCAACGTTTCCTTCAAGAAGTTCCGCAATGCTTCAACGGAGAGATCAGCCGTCTCCACTCTCACGGCAGGAACAAGATATGCGACGAGGCGCTTGTTGCCCGGTGTATCCTCACGAGCCACCACCACAACTTCTTTGATGGCTGGATGTTGCGCCAGTACCACCTCGATTTCACCGAGTTCGATACGGAAACCACGAATCTTGACCTGGTAGTCGATGCGACCAAGAAACTCGATAGCGCCATCCGGCCGGTAACGTGCAAGGTCACCTGTCTTGAACAGCCGGGCTCCTGCTTCTTTCCCGAAAGGGTCTGGTATAAACTTTTCAGCCGTTAACTCAGGACGGTTGTAGTAGCCGCGGGCGACACCGACGCCACCAATGTACATCTCACCAGGCACGCCGATGGGTACAGGATGCATGAAGCGATCCAGGATGTAGATCTGTGTGTTCGCAATGGGACGACCAATAGGAACCATCCTGTCCTGGCTTTCGCGCTTGCATCGCCAGTACGTCACGTCTATCGCCGCCTCTGTCGGACCGTAGAGATTATGCAGCTCGACATCAAGACGCGAGAAGAAGCGTTCCTGCAGTTCAAATGGGAGGGCTTCACCACTGCAAATGACACGCTTCAGGCTGGCGCAGCGCTCAAGTCCCGGCTCCGTCAAAAACACCTGGAGCATCGAAGGCACAAAGTGGAGCGTGGTAATCTGCTGTTCGGCAATCAGGGAGACAAGGTAACCAGGATCCTGGTGCCCACCCGCGCGGGCCACAACAAGGCTTGCTCCAGTCATTAAGGGCCAGAAAAACTCCCAGACCGAGACATCAAAGCTGAAAGGCGTCTTCTGCAAAACACGATCGGCCGGCATCAGGGCATAGGCTTGCTGCATCCAGTGCAGGCGATTGTATACACCCCTGTGGATATTCATCACGCCCTTGGGCTTACCTGTCGAGCCAGAGGTGTAGATCATGTACATCAAATTTTCGGTCTGAACAGTACTGACCGGGTTCTCTTCTTCGTCAGGAGGATTCCAGTTCGCGTCTAAACAGATAACTTTCATGCCCTCCTTCGGTAACAGATCGAGCAATTGCGTTTGCGTGAGCACTATGGACATCTGGGCATCTTGTATCATGTAGGCCAGCCGTTCTCTTGGATACGTGGGATCCAAGGGCACATAGGCTCCGCCTGCCTTCAAGACACCCATGAGGGCGACAACCATTTCGAGAGAGCGTTCCATGCACACGCTCACCAGCACATCCGGTCCTACCCCCAACATCTGAAGTGTATGGGCCAGCACATTAGCTCGCCGGTTCAACTCTCTATAGGTAAGTTCGTTGCCTTCGAATACTACTGCTGTAGCCTCTGGATTCTGTTGCACCTGCGACTCAAACAACTGGTGGATGCACAGGTGTGCTGGATAGTCACTCTTCGTATCATTCCATTCAACCAGGAACTGCTGCTGCTCTGTTTCTGTTAGCAGCGGTAAGTCCACAAGTCGCTGCTCAGGATGAGCGACGATGCCTTCGAGCAGCGTGCGGTAATGCCCTGCCATACGAGCAATCGTAGTAGCATCAAACAGATCCACATTGTAGCGAAAATCAGCAACGAGCGAACCGTGTTCCTCAGATATTCTCAGCGATAGATCAAAGGGTGCTCCTTGTTGTCCTAAAAGGAGTGGTTCTAGCCTCAACCTTTCCTGGGCAAGGTGTGCCGCTGTTTCGTCTTGCCCAAGGGATGCTCTGTCTTGCTCCTCGTGTTCGCGCTGCTTGTCCCAGACAAACATGACCTGGAAGAGCGGTGAGTAGCTGGCGTCTCGCTTCGGTTGAAGCCGCTCGACCAACAAAGGGAACGGATAATCTTGATGTTCAAGCGCTGCAATTACCTTATGGCGTACCTGACCGAGCAGCCCTTTGAAGGTAAGGTCGTCGGCAAAGTGTGCTCGTAGAACGACAGAATTTGCAAGATAACCTACGATTTTCTGCAGGTCTGCTCGACTTCGACCTGCCATCGTGGTACCTATACGAATGTCATCCTGGCCAGTATAGCGAAACAGCAAGGTCTCAAATGCCGCCACAAGGACCATGTACAGGGTCGCCTTCTCGGTCTGCGCAAGCGCCTTGAGTTGTTTGGATAATGCCTCACCCAGTTCGATGACGTGTGAAACTCCACGATATGTCTGGACTGGTGGTCGCGACCTATCGGTTGGCAGGTTCAAAAGAGATAACTCTCCGGCTAGCTCTTGTCGCCAGTATGTCCAGAGTCGCTCACCTTCTGGGCCCGCGAGCATTTCTGCTTGCCACCGCGCATAGTCTGTATATTGCGGAGCATGTACCGGGAGCGGCGCCGGTACTCCGGCTCTTTCTGCTGCATACAGCACACAGAGCTCGTCAATGAGGAGATCAAGCGACCAGAAGTCTAAAGCGATGTGGTGGGCAGTCAGCGAAAGAATGTAATCCTGCGCTGCCCGCACAAACACCTTGATGGATAGTACGGGTCCTTTTTCCAGGTCAAACGGGAGATCTCCATCCTCCTGTAGTCGCGCATTCAGTTGTTCCCGGCTCCATGTAGAAGCGTCTATTACCTCAAACGGAACAGGGTGCTGGGGGTGAAAGCGCTGAACGGGTTCGCCATTGTGTAAAGTATATGTAGCCGTCAGAATAGGGTGGCGTTGCATCAGTGCACGAGCTGCACGTTGCAGTGCCGAAATATCCAGGACGGAATGAATGTGTGCTGCGTAAAGCAGGTTGTAAGCTGTGCTCTCCGGTGCGAGCCGGTACAGAAACCATAAAGCTCGCTGACCGCGAGAAAGTGGAAACTCCTCAGGGTCTGGTTGCCTCGTAGTCGCCCCTGTCTTCGCTTTTTCCCGTAGCAACTGCGCAAGATACGCTCGCTTTTGCCCAGGTGAAAGATCAGTACTGCTTTTAGCAGTGTCACTCATAAGTTCCCCCGCTTTTCTAACATCTCACTAGACAACAAACCTACTGCCTCATCCTGAAGTGATCTGGCCGTCTTCTTCATGATGAGAGCTGATCGAGCAACGCGTTTATTTCCTCATCGGAAAGTTGATCTAACCGCGTCAGTAATTGTTCAGCCTTTTGCGGGCTGATCTCGCTGATTGTGCCGTTTCGATCATTTCCTCTCTCACTTGCGCTCTGCGGCTCACTGAGCAGAGGAAGCATCGACGGTGAGGAGGGC
>VBHI01000334.1 GCA_005881495.1 Chloroflexota bacterium | reverse complement strand
TCAGAGATTGAGTGGATGGCACAACAGGGACGGCGTGTCTTTGAGACCCTGGAACGAGCCTGGGCTACTGTAGACGTAACTTTGGTCGATCTCAAAATTGAATTTGGTCGCGACAAAAGAAGCGATTTGATGGTGGCGGACGTTATAGATAACGATAGCTGGCGCCTCTGGCCTGGCGGCGACAAGACTCGTATGCTTGATAAGCAGGTCTATCGTAACCTGCAGACCGTGACCGAGCAAGATATGCAGGGAATTGTTTCAACAGTAGGTATTTTGGGGCAGATCGTCACGATCGTTGGGGCGGATTGTCACATTCGTAGGGGCGGGAGAGGTGAGGAGTGGAGTGGGGACGCTTGCGTCGCCCATGGGGGGCAGGCACGAAGCGGCAGGGGAACCGGACGCCGGGCGACCCAAGGGTCCCCACCCTTCCTCCCTGCCACCCCCGCCCCTACGAGGCGAATCCGCTTCCCTGCTCGTTTCACAAAATACCTACCCTTGAGAGCCCACAGCCAGGGGCGGCGGGTTCGCACCATAGAGAGACCGTATACCCTGGTGAAACAGTGAAACACCTGAAACACTTGAAACAGTGAAACAGTGAGCCACTACGACTCAAACTTGCCTGATACACCTGATACACCTGATACACCTGAAACACCTGAAACACTTGAAACACTTGAAACACTTGAAACACTTGAAAACGGGCATCGGGTAGGGCCCAATTCATTGCGCCCAAGGAGGAAAACATGGAGCGTCTCCACGATGCATGTGGCATAGTTGGTATTTATGCACGTGAGAACTGCGACAGCATCGATGTGCGGCGCTATCTCACGTTGGCACTCACTGCCCTGCAGCATCGCGGGCAGGAGAGCGCGGGTATGGCAGTCTACAATAGTGAGAACAAGATCATTTCTCGCGTGGCTATGGGCAAGGTGCGCGAGGTTTTCTCCGATACAGGAACAGGGCTGCCAGAAACGCACTGCGGCATAGGCCATGTGCGGTACTCTACAACTGGTTCAAGTTGTGTTGAGAATGCAGGTCCGTTCGTGGTGGGTACGCACCCCAATCACTATGAAGCCATAGCGGTTGCACACAATGGCAACCTTGTCAATGGCCCGGCATTACGCGCAGAACTGCCCCAGGAACTGTTATACTCTACTACCGATAGCGAAGCGATCGCCTTACTACTACTGCACGCGGATGGACCCACTTTACGGGAACGCATGATTTCCATCTTTCCCTTGCTCAAGGGAGCTTACAGCCTTGTGATCCTGGCGGGTGGCAGGCTCTATGCCATGCGCGACCCCTGGGGAATGCGTCCCCTCTGCCTTGGACGCTTCGGCGAAAGCTGGATTGTTGCCTCTGAATCGTGCGCCCTGGATCGTATCGGAGCCGACTTTGTGCGCAAAGTTGAGCCAGGGGAACTTATTACAATCGATGAGCAGGGGATGCGTGAGGAAATTCTGGGGGGAGGGGTACGCTTGCCGCGCCAGGCCTTCTGTGTCTTCGAGTATATTTACTTCTCCGATGCCACCAGTAGATTGAACGGTAGGTATGTGTATAACGTGCGTGAGGCGCTTGGGCGTGAATTGGCAAAAGAGCATCCCGTCGCTGCCGACCTGGTCGTACCCGTACCAGACTCTTCGATTCCCGCGGCGCTCGGTTATGCGCAGACTTCTGGCATCGCTTATGGTCAGGCTATCATTAAAAACCGCTATAGCGACCGCACCTTCATCAAACCCGATCAGCGGTTGCGCCAGTTGGAAGTTGACCTGAAATTCAACCTGGTCAAGCCGAAGATCGAAGGGGCGCGCCTGGTCATAGTAGACGATTCAATTGTACGCGGCAACACCATGAAGCGCCTGGTGGCGGCTCTGCGCCATTACGGAGCTAAGGAGATTCACCTGCGTTCCAGCTCGCCGCCGCTGCGCCACCCTTGTCACTTTGGCATAGACATCCCACAGGAGGTGGAACTGATTGCCTCCGGTCGCAGTGTCCAGGAGGTTGCCGATTATATTGGCGTGGATAGCCTGGGTTACTTGAGCATAGCGGGATTGGGACGAGCCATATCCTCCGCGGGGGGAGGGGAGCGTATATCGAGGGAGTGGGGAGCGTATGTCGAGCGGAGCCGACAGAGCGATGCAGGAGGGGAAGATAGTTCCATCGACGATGATGCCGCCATTGCTGGCCTGCACCGCGAATTCTGTTATGGCTGCATGGAGAAACAGGGATGGCCTTTCGATCCCATAGGGGCCACCCATCCTGTAAGGGTACAATTATGACTATTAACAAAACAGTCGTAGGGGCCGATTATGACTATTAACGAAATAATCTGGACATCCGTAGGTGCCGATTTATCGTGCACATCGCCGATTTATCGGCCCTCACTGGAGGTCACGCTGTCCGCATTTAATATTCAATCTGCATTATCGCGCCCATCGCCGATTTATCGGCCCTCTGTGCATTTAATCGATAACCTGATTATTTGGTTAAACCGCATTATTGCGCCCGGTAAACGCAACAGTACAATACAAGGGGTGCAATAATGCGTGTCATGGTCATTGGCTCCGGGGCAAGAGAGCACGCGCTGGCCTGGAAACTGGCACAAAGCCAGCGCGTAACACACCTTTACGCTGCGCCAGGAAATCCCGGAATAGCAGCATGTGCGGAATGCGTTCCGCTAGGCGCAACACAGATTACAGAACTGGCGGACTTTGCCGAGCGCACCCATATTGATTTAACAGTAGTCGGGCCGGAAGTGCCGCTCGTCGCTGGTATCGTCGACGAATTTCAGCGGCGTGGGTTATCCATCTTTGGTCCAACAGCGGCAGGCGCAACACTGGAAGGAAGTAAGGCTTTCGCCAAAGAATTAATGGTCCAGGCCGGCATCCCCACCGCGCAACATCGTACCTTCACTGAAGCCCATAGAGCCTTTGCCTATCTTGAACAACATGGCGTGCCTGTCGTCATCAAGGCCGATGGCAACGCGGCTGGTAAGGGAGCGATCGTTGCTATGGATATGGCGACGGCTCATCAGGCAGTCCGCGATATCATGATTGACCGCGTATTCGGCTCTGCTGGCGACATAGTCGTGATCGAAGATTATCTACAGGGCATCGAGATTGGCGCGACCGCTATCTGTAACGGGACGCAATTTCTCCCGCTGAAACTGACGCAAGATCACAAACGCGCGCTTGACAATGATCAAGGACTGAATACCGGCGGCATGGGAGCATTTACCCCCCTGCCCTTCGTCGACAGCTTACAGGAGCAGCAGATCCACGCACAAATCATTGCCCCCACTCTCAATGCCTTCGAAACACGGGGTATTCACCTCCTTTCATCGCTGCTTCCTTTCACCGTCCATAGTAGGGGCGATCCCTTGTGGTCGCCCGGTCTTACCGCGATGGATAAGGGACTTCACTTCAGCGGTGTTCTCTACTCCAACATCATGCTTACAGAGCGCGGCCCGATGGTGCTGGAGCACAATACCCGTTTTGGTGACCCGGAAACCCAGGCCCTCGTACTGCTCTTAAAGGCAGACCTGCTGGATGTGTTAGCCTTCGCCGTAGAGACACAATTCATTACGCCTGTAGGGGCCCAATTTATTGCGTCCGAAGATACATTGTGGCGTCCAGGATTCGCGGTGAGCCTGACACTGGCCTCGGGTGGTTATCCTGGTAAATATCGTACAGGTCTACCTATTGTGGGAGTTGAAGAGGCAGGCCGTTTGGAAGGCGTGCAGATCTTTCACGCGGGGACAGCCCTGCAGGATGGACGCCTGGCAACGGCTGGAGGGCGTGTCCTCAGCGTCTCGGCTTATGGAGGGACGCTGCAAGAAGCTGTAGCCAGAGTGTACGATGCTGCGGCACATATTTCATTTGAAGGTATGCACTATCGACGAGATATCGCCTCGCAGGGGCTACGAGTATCAAACAAGGAATAACTAATGACCTCACAGGTAATTATCATCATGGGCAGTAAGAGTGATCTCTCCCATGCCCAACCCATAGTTAAGACTCTCAAGGCTCTAGAGATCAGCTATCAGATGCGTATCTGTTCTGCTCACAAGGCAACACAGCGCCTCTTAGAGATACTGCATGGCTACGAGCAAGATGGACCATTGGTTTACATCACCATCGCTGGTCGCTCCAACGCCCTTTCGGCGGTGGTCGATGCCAACACCCGCTATCCAGTTATCGCCTGCCCGCCATACAGTGACCGCTTTGCCGGTATGGATGTGCTCTCGTCTCTCAGGCTGCCGTCGGGTATAGCATCCCCTACTATTTTAGAACCAGAAGGAGCAGCCCTCTTAGCGGCAAAAATATTGGCATTCTCAGATGCTCAACTGTTACAACGTGTGCTGAATTATAAAGCAAAGGTTGTTTCTGAGCTGGTCATGGCTGATGAAGAGTTACAGCGGAATGAGCGGCATTAATATGTCTGAGACGCCTCTTCGCCTCGCAGTTCTTCTATCTGGCAATGGCAGCAACTTGCAAGCTCTCATTGACGCAATCGAAAGCAAACAACTCCCCGGAGTAGAGATTGCCCTGGTGGTGAGCAACAATCCCAACGCTTACGGCCTACAACGAGCGCTCAAACATGCTCTACCCGCAATCTATTTGCCATGGGGGCCAGCCAATGTGCCCCAAAAAACAGAAATGTCCGAAAACGAAACCCGTCTCACCTCCTTGTTACGCCTCTTTCAAGTTGATTTCATCGTCTTAGCTGGCTGGATGCGTATCCTCAGCGCCCCCTTTCTCGAGCAATTCCCTCATCGTGTAATCAACCTGCATCCCGCACTGCTGCCCGACGATGGTACAGGCTCGACATACATTACAAAAGACGGCACAGAGATACCCGTCTTTCGTGGTCTCCGTGCTGTCAGGCAGGCACTTGATGCAGGCATAAAAGTGACGGGGAGCACAATCCATTATGTAACTCCGGAGGTTGACGCCGGGCCGGTTATCTGTCGGGAGGAGGTTGCCGTCGAGAGTGAGGATACAGAGGAAAGTTTGCACGAACGAGTGAAGGTTGTGGAACACCGGTTGATTGTGGAGGCGGTAAGGAAATTAAATAGGAGAGATGCTATCACTGAACACTTACCCTATGACAAAATCACTGAACACTAACATTGGCTCAATATTCACTTGACAAAAACAGTCACAATAACTATACTCGAATTGTGTGGAATGTTTTTGTAGGCATAAGCTAAACAAGCAGAAAGGGAAACTCGTATGTCAAATATTTTATTAGCCGCTCCAATACCACCAGATGGTCGGTTACAAGCGTGGAGAAATATTTTAGTTGGTGGAGTTTGGGAATTCCAAACCCGTTGGAAGGCTACTAGTGATCCTAGTTCACCGTGGACTAACCCCTGGGGTCCATTCAACCCCCCACCCCCGTCTGCTGTTAATCTGCCCTTCTTAGATATGACTGCTGGTGTTCTCAGTGATGGCCGTACGCAATTTTGGGGGGTTGACGCTAGCGGAGTTGTTTACACTTCTTGGAAGGTGTCTACAGCTCATGATTCATTATGGAGTGGCTTGAGTGTATTCAACACCGCTCCTATACCGTCGGGTAATGTCGTTGGTGTAGCCGTTGCTGCTCTCCCTGATAAGCGCTTGCAACTGTTTTTCATGGACGGTTCTCTACAAACTTGGACTTCCTGGAAAACAACGACAGACCCTAAATCACCTTGGACGACCCCCGCAACATTCTAGTGCTCTTTAGAAAGAAACGAGAGAAGCGGCATCCTGTGCAAACAAGATTGCCGCTTCTCTTGTATCTTCGTATTGCCTGAAATCGTTTCATCTAAGATGTTTGTCATGTTAAGTTGAAGTCTTTTGATCATGGTTCATATCTATCTAAACTTGCATATTCTTATACTTTCGTTGATTTATGATTGCATGTGTGATAGTGAAACATACTATTTTCTTTTTACAGCGCACTTCCAATATTGTGCAACCCGCAACTTCCATAAATCACACAGACGTGGTATAATTATGCCGATGCATGTTTCACATGCACTTGACAGCCTGGGAGAGGGGGGGCTGTCTGAGCCGCTTCTGGTGTGATAAATAGCGATGTTTACCCCATTGAATATCGCCTAAAAAGCGATGTTCGCCTTTATTGTTCCCAGTGTGTATGTAGTGTTTTTACCTATTTTCTTGGGAGTCATTGAGTGCCCAACACTCGACAGTAAAAGGAGAATGAAAGTGAACAAGAAAAGAACTTTTTGGCTTCCTCTCGTGTCTGCACTTTTGGTCCTCCTTCTCATCAGTGGCGGACTTGCGTTTGTAACATACTTTTTTCCCGTTAAACAACAACAACCCGAACTGATTACAGGACTGGTTATTATCCTTGGCCTCGGCGTACTGCTAGTCTTGTTATTTATTTTGGCTGCTGGATTTTCCTCGCTCGATATTGCTGATAAATCACAAGCGATGGGTCTGCCGGAGGGTAGTATACGCGCCATCATCGCTCTCTTCCTGATTGTGGTATGGATCGTTATGAGCGTATACTTGTTTAGTTCAGTTGGGGGTTCAAGTAGCAATTCTGATGCCGTAAAATTGGCGCAACAGCTTTTCACGACTTTGTCAACGCTCGTAGTCGCTGTCGCCTCATTCTATTTCGGCAGCAGGAGTGCTGCCTCAGCCCACAGAGCTTCAGCGCCCTCGACTGCAACCTCGAAACCTGTCATCAGGAGGGTTAATCCGACTTCGAGCGTGCTGGGCGAAGCAAAACAAGATCTTCCCCTCACGATCGAGGGGATGAACTTTCAATCACCAAAGGAAGTCCGACTTATCCAGGGAAGCGAAGTAATGGATGGCACAGTCATCAGTACAAGTGAGACTAGGATTCAATGCAAATTCACGATTCTGCCTAATCAGAAACCGGGGAAATGGGATTTGATTATAGTGAATGGGGATGGTGGCCAGGACCGACTGGACGAAGCGTTTGAATTACAAGTGCCCCCACCTCAACAAGCGCCGCCACCCCAACAAGCGTCCCCAGCACTGCCAGGAATAAGCGGTTGAGTCTCCAACTGCCCCATATTGGCCCGCTTGTATATACATCAGGCTCGCGCTAGTGCAGGTTAAGGCCTATCTCTAAGGGCTGATGCGCATTGTGTGATAAAATATCGGCACGATGAACCTGTGGGCCGAATTTGATAACCAGCACGCGCAAAAAGAAGCTGTGGGACATACACAAACACGCCGTCTCACTGAACAGGTCGTTCTGTCCAGGTTACGCGAGTGGTTGTTACAGGACTACGCCTCTTCCTATTGCCGTTCACTGGCGGCTATGCGTATCTATCGCCGCTGTTATTGGATCGATGGCTGGGGTATCGACGCACGTAAAAACGTGGGAGCCATCAATCAAGATATTGGCCCTGAGAATACTTCCAAAATAGATCCGGCGGATACCTCTTTCCCTGTTCTCCAGCAAATAGTCTCTCTCTCCAGGCTCCTGGCCCAGGAGAGTAAGCCGATTGCCCTCAATGGTATCGTACTTGGGTCTGGTAGCAGCAGGCGAAAAGAGAGCAGGGCGGGGCACTACGGCGTTAAAGATAAAGAAGAAAATGCTTCTATCGCGCCGGTTAAAGATACACTAAAACTTCCAAAAGAAAGCGCTCTTGTAGCTGGAAGTTGGTTGGAGATAGCGCCAGTATTATTGAAAGAAATTGAATCTTCACCCGCAATCTTCTTGCTTAACCCCTTTGGACACACTCTCTTCACCAATGATGATCTCCTCCTACTCTATCAACGTCAATCGGCTCCAACCGAACTCTGCCTGCTTATTCCACACAAGCAAGCAGAAACGCGTTTGCTGTCATCGTCTCGCACACAGGCAGGAGTCGCTACGTTGACAGCATTGCTGCGCACAGATCGATGGAAGGTGTTCCTCCCGAAGGATGAACAGACAATGCCCTTGCTGGATGGAATCATTGACCTCTTGTTGGCCACAATGCAGCAGCATTTTCTCTGGGTGCAACGTATTGCTTTTCCGCTGCAAGTACGGCCAGCTATTATAGAAAAGGCACCATATACCCTGATTTTTGCTACCCGCAGTAAAGATAGCCTGGCCAGTATGAATGATGCGGTCTGTCTCTATCACCGCCGTCTTGCTGAACAGAGTCACCAGGGACTGTTGGGAGAAGAGTGGTTTGCCGAGCAGCAACGGGAGCACTTCGCGGAGGAGTTGCGTCAACTACGTCAACACCTACTGCGTCAGGGGAAAGCGCAGCGTACACGACGATGGCCTGATTTACGCCAGCAGTTGCTCCCTACCTACTTTGGTCAATTTACGCTTCATGATTTTGACGAAGCTATTTGTATATTATTGGAACAGGAGGATGTGCGTTGTGACTGGAGGCGCATGTCTGCAGGTGATGAGGGCAAGCGAGTGCCTGGGTTTGAAGATATTCTGCTGTGGAGATGAAATTGTATTTTGCATTTAGCACAAGGAGAGAAGTATTACTAGGGGGAAACGCTGGGCATGGGGAATCCCAACGTTTTAGTAATACCTCTCAGTATAGAAACGTTGGGGTTAGTGGATTGGTGGCAAAAATGACAAGAAAATACTAAATATGGAAATATTGAGCATGACATGCAGAGGGAAGTATGTGAAAGGCGTCCTACTACCATATTGCTGAACGAAGGGGTATAATTATGAGAAATATAAAGAGATAAACACAACCATTTTATCAAACCTCGTCGTTAACAAAGAGGGAGAACACAGAGAGTGTCACGAAAAAATAAATCCCCAATGGATAGCAATAATTCGCCTGATCCTTTTGAGGATCGGCAGGAGAATCAGAATTTACATCACTTAGAGGACAATAGCCTGGAGACGGATATTGATAATCAAATGACCGTCCCTGCCACAAACACACCTTTCGAACACGAAAATGGTCATCATGAAGCTGGTAAACGCGACGTTGAGCTGTATATTCGCACTTACAATACGCTCCTTCGCAGTTCAGGTGAAGTTAGCCTGAAGGCTCTGGTGCAAGCGCATTACAATATCGACTCCAGTTTGCATCCTGAAGCTCGATCGCCTTATCCGGATATGTCTGCATTCATCTACAGTGTACTGCGCCTACCTGCCTCGATTATCCACTGTCAACTGGTCTTGCTAGGGCAATCGGAAGGGGTTTTCCTGCAGCAGGGGTTTCACGTCGATGGCTGGGAAGCTGTTACGGCCTCAGCGCGGCGGCGCAAATGGTTTTATGATGGCAAGGACACCCTGGCTGTATACGTTGCCAGCGTCAGCGACACAGACGATATCGTGCCTGTTCTGGTTGCCTTCCAGATCGAATGGAATAAGATATACTACCTGCTCAAAGCAGATGCAACCACCATGCAATTGCTGGAGATCCGCATGGATCGCACTTCTCCAGTCTTCGCGGAGATTACCAAGGTGCTACGTGAGCGTCTTCATATCCAGCCCGACGATTGGCGGCGGCTGGAATTGATTTGGGGTGATCGACTGTGGGAAAACCTGCTCATGATTGGCAGAAACCGCAAGAGCTTCTTACTGCGTATGCTGGGCGGATCACATGTTGGCTTCGTCCGCTCCACGAGGAAATGGTGGGCACCCGTTGAACACCTTCTGACTGATACACTGGGCATACAGGATAAGCCTGTCTATTTTGTATCCAGCAATACGCACAGCCTTGTCAATTTGATGTCTGGTTGCGTTCTGAAGCGCCAGGATGAGTTGACTCAGTTTGCGTTAAGCGGCCAGGACCCCTACCTCGCCGACGAATGTCGCAAAATACAACAGGGAACGGTTCCCGGTAACTGGCAAAACTTTTTGTACTTTGCTGCCCGCGAGTGGTCGCGTACTCCCATGGGGAAAGAATTTGCGCGTCATCGTGTTCGCGAAGAGCAAGAACGCGGCATCTGGCATGTGGGTGCACGTCACGGCCTGGAAATTGACGCTCAGGTCTTTGAACTGAGCAAATTGCGCGACTTGGAAATTGATCCGCGTTGCCGCATGCCAGGAATGGATAACCTGGCCAGGAGCCAGGCCATTATCCTCAATATTGATTATCCTCTCGGTATGGCTGCCTATAGAATGCTGCGTGAAATCATGGAAAACGTGTCGGGGATTCGGGGTGTCTACAATCTGGGTAAAGCCGCCACACTGAACGGCAGTATTGGTGATGTGATGATCTCCAATGTCGTTCTCGATGAACACAGCCAGAATACCTACTGGCTGGATAATTGCTTTATTGCGCAGGATGTGCAGCCCTACCTGATCTATGGCTCGGTGCTGGACAATCAAAAAGCCGTTTCGGCCCAGGGAACATACTTGCAAAATCGGCAGTACCTGGATTTCTATTACCGCGCGAACTACACGGTAGTGGAGATGGAAAGCGGCCCCTATCTGAATGCCGTTTATGAAGATCAATACCTGACGCGCTATCCAACGAGCGAAAATATCAATTTTGCCCGCTTGCCGTACGATTTGGGTGTTCTGCACTATGCTTCGGATACCCCGTATACTCGTGGCAAGAATCTAGGAGCGGGCAGCTTGTCGTACTTTGGTATGGATTCGACCTATGCTAGCACCGTAGCCATTCTGCGCCGCATCTTCGAGAACGAAATTCGCGTGGTGAAAGAAATGGCACAGAGTGTTAGTGTAATCGAAAATGGAGAGAAGGCGGAGACAAAAGTATTATAAGGATGCGGTTACGGGAGCGTCCAGTCTCCCGTAATCTTACCCCTTCTCTTTTCACTCAATGCCAATATCCCAGGCTTGTTGCAGATCGGCCCGCGAGTAACATTGAAAAGCCATCAATGTATTGGTTTTGGTTATCGTAGGAATTTGTATCATGCGAGTGGTAACTACCTCCGCCAGGTCTTCGTAATGTTGCAGTCGCAAAAGGGCAACAAGGTCATATTCACCGGTAACAGAGTAGACCTCGGCCACCCCTTCGATTTCTAAAAGACTCTGGGCGGTTTCATTAACCTTTCCTCGTTGTACATTGATGAGAACGACAGCAGATACCATAAGAATGCTCCTAATAGGGTCACGTCGACCTGACCCTTTCAACGTCATTAAAACACTGGCGGTGGGGGCACCACCGGAAGTTCCATACTTAATCCAACCACTTTGATTTTCTTGCGCAACGAGTCAAGCGCATAACGCGGTGTTACCCAGGGATCTGCTTGCATTGCCAGGATGTTCGGAATGTATTCGTCTTTGGGGGTCAATGCAGTGAGCGCAACAGGTGTGTATGTATCGATGGCCGCCTTGACCGTTCTGGCGTTAGCTGCGTCCCGCTGTATCATTTCTCTCAGGAACTTCACCCCAAAGACCACGTGACGCGACTCGTCGCGGGCGACGGCAGTGAAACCGCCACGGAATGCCGGGAAGAGATTGTTCTGGCGGTAGAATTCCAGGATGCTGCGTTGACCCGCCAGCGCCATAGTCCCTTCAACGATGACATGATAGAGCGTTACACCTTCAACCAGATGGGCCAGGTTGGCAGGCTCCTTGCGAATGCGTTCGGCTACGTCCGAGAGTGAGTCAATCAGGATATACTGGAGATGTTTGTTCATATACTGGAGTATGTCCTCCAGTGTATCTTCCAACGATTCCTTATCGATGCCGAGCACTTCTTTGAAAAAGCGTGCGAAGAAGACGGTATGCCGTGCCTCATCAGCTAGTTGAGTGGCCACAAAGATGCGCATCTCCTCGTCTGGCATAGCGGTAATATATGGGCTTAATGTATCTGTGACACATGCCTCCCCTCTAAAGAAAGCTGAGAGTCCAAACAAACGATCCTGGCGTTCCTCGGGCGCCATTTTTTCCCATTGTAGGCGATCTGAGGTGAAGTCAATCTCCTCAGCGCGCCACTGCTGGCGTTCCCAGCGATAGAATAGTTCCCTGTAAGTTGGTAAATAGACAAGCCCCTGGTCGATAATGTTCAAAACACTATCAATAGGAGTCTGTTGTAACTGGGCCAATGAGGCACTTTCTAAGGGCATTTCAATGGACATATTGTCTCCTTTACCTCTCTTTTGAGTTGTAGAGGAATTGAAACCACTGCATCACCTATTGTGACCTTTTCACCTTCTTGATTTTGTGCCCAGCACTCAACTGTCACATATTCTTGTTCGCCGTCCCCAGTAGTACGTGCTTTCACTGTGCCATGACAGGTAATGGAATCTCCTAGACGGACCATACTGATAAAGCGCACCTTCAAATGGGTAAGATATACCCCTGACACGTCAGGAATGCGCTGGTTGATGAATTGTCCAAGAAAGGCCATACTGAGCATACCCTGGGCAATAACACTATCCAGGCCTACACGGCGTGCGGCCTCTTCATTGAGGTGGATGGGGTTGTGATCCCCAGATGCTTCAGCATAGCGTTGAAGCTGCTCCTGCGTAATTGGTGGTTTAACTAGCGGGATAAGCTCTTCACCGGTAGCTGCGTTCAGAATACTCACAATGTGCCTCCATGTAGTTACGAACACATTTCTTGTTTCTTGTTTCTTGTGTCCTCTCTATGGGCGTGGGTATCGCGCTCCTACAACGTTTCGTTTATACAATGGAGGATGGGATGTAGTATGACGATTTCACTGTAGCATTTTTTTCAGGTATAACGCAAGGGTTTAGAAGACAGGATGCATTGTGCGCCACACGGAGGGGGGAGATTCGATGACAGCCGGTTCCCAGCCTGGCTCACCGTACAAGATAGACTCTTTCCATCGTGGATTCTTGCGATAGAAACGATAGCGTATATGCCACTTGTTATCAATTTTCTTTTTCTCGTGATATGCAGTATCCAGGCCAAGTTGGAAACTGAGCAGTTGAGCATAATAAGGTTGCAAAATATACTCCATATGATCGGTATCCAACTCGTGATCTGCAAAAGCCATTTGCAGGTCAAAGCAGTAGGGATAGTGCATAACTTCCGGGTCGCGGTCCTCCTCCTCGGCGTGATGGATTAGGATGAGCATTCCTAGCATCTCAAACTGGCAATACGGTTCACCGGCGAAAGAGTTCTGTCGAAACAGAGGCAGTGAGAAGATGGTGCGTATCTCAGAGGTGAGTTGCTGTAATGATTTCTCTGTTTTTATGCATACTTGAAACGACATGGAAAAGCTCCTTACGGGAGGTAAAAGGTGAACTCTATTAAGACCTATCTCATCTTACGCCGCTCAGAAATGGGTGTCAAGCGAAGGTACTAGCTAGCCTTGCCTCTGCTTGCCATGCCTGATATACTGGTATCGCGATACTTTAAGAGTGCGCACTATAATAGGCAGGAGTAAAAAAGCGGACATGGTTGCCGCCCTTAAAGCTCATACACCCGCACCACCACCACGGCAAATAGGCCCCATTGTACATGCAAGTGATACAATTGGAGATTGGTTGACATTCTACTGGCAAAAATTAAACCTTCCAGCGCAAGAGCTTGGTAAACTGGCTATTACGCAAGATCGCCAGGAATATATGCGTTGGACAGGAAAGCGACTCAATAGCATGGTATTAGGCTGTTATTGTTATCTACCTGCTCCCCATCATGCTCAGCCTGGAGTGCAAACGCGTACTCGCAAACTTTTTCATTCACAAGTTCTCCCCGTCTTTGAAGAAACGCTGCAACTCCATGTACCCAGCCATCGTCACCTCATTTTTATCGAGCCGGATATGCAGCTACAGTCGATTGAAGTAACAGTAGCTCATGAATTGATACACCTGGCCGACCGGGTCAATGGGACACCGCGTCGTCACCGCCATCACGGGTATGACTCAATTGCAGCCGATGAGGCCGCTATCACCGGGTATGAACTGGAAGAGCTACGTCGCCTCTTACACGAAGAGAGTTCACGCCGCGAAGCTATACGACGCAAACGACGCCCGATTCGCTATCTCTATGTTTGCCCGAATTGCGGCAATCAATACCCACGTACTCGCCGTTACTCGCGAGCTGTCTCATGCAGTAAATGCGACAAGACCTACAATCCTCGCTACCAGCTTTTGCTGCGTGCTTGATCCCTACAAATGGGTGGATGTTCTGCGTTTTTTCAATGAGCGAGTGGATGCACTCTATGTGGACGACGAACTGATGCCGAAACCCAAAACGCCGTGGTCTGAGTAATAACACGTATTTATTGTCGTTGCGTTTCGGCCAGTTGATGTTGTAGTTCGCGCAGCCAATCGAGCAACGAACGAGTCTGATAGATGCGCCCACGTAAAACGACATGGTCGAAGAACGCTCCATCGCTGGTTTCTGGAGGGATTGAATGTTGGGACTCGAGATGATTGAGGAAGTTCTGGCAGGCAACAATTTGCTGGTCGATCAGAGGTCCAATCTCCTTTGGTAGTAACTGTTGGACGAAGTAGAGCTTGATAAGAAAGAGGATGCGAATCTCTCGTGGTCGCTCAACTGGTTCTTTCAACCACTGGAAAAATGCCTGTCGTCCCTTTGCAGTGAGGTGAAAGATTTTACGCGGCGGGCGTGATCCCTGGATTTCCAGCTGTGCTTCAATATATTCCAGGCGTTCAAGCTTTTTCAGGAACGCGTACATCTGACTCATTTCAAGGTGGACGATCTGTCCCATTGCGCCGCTTTTGAACTGTTGGAACATCTCATAACCATGCATGGGCTGACTTTCTAACAGTCCCAGGATGGCGTATTCTGCTGGTTCGCTGATGTACATTGCTATTCCTCAATAAGTATAGTGCTATTATAGTTCACTGATGTTCCAAGGGCAACATGTCGTTTTTTTTGTTTGGTCGTGTGAAAGCTAAATTGAGCATACGTATTATATTAGACGAATTACCGGGTCTCTATCAAAATTCTTTAACAGGGAAAGAACCGCATGGAAAGCCAATTTTCTACCTGGTAGATTGCTGCGAATCGGCCTCTTATGCTGATCGAGGCCCTATACCGGGCCTTAAGGCAAGGTGCTACCCTTGTTTTCCGCAGAATCGCGTGCTATACTCCTAAACGGCAGTGAGGTTATGATGCCGCTCTACAGGCCCAACAATACATTATTGGGACGGAAAGCGACGTGTGTTGTTCGTTGTTAAGGAGGACCTTGAACCCATGGCCACGAAAGAAACCGAATCGAAACCAACTACTACGCCTACTGTAGGTAGACAAGAATTAACAAAGCGCATTGCAAAACAGGCGGATATCTCTCAGAAACAAGCTCAAGCTGCCTTAGAAGCCACTTTGGACTCCATCCGTGAGGCACTTCAGAGTGGTAACGAGGTGCGTTTGGTCGGCTTTGGCTCATTCAAAGTGCGCCGGAGTGCAGCGCGCAGAGGGGTTAATCCACGCGACCAGAAACCAATCCAGGTACCCGCAAAAGAGCGTGTGCGGTTCTTTCCTGGGAAAGAGCTCGCAGACGCCGTCGTCAAAAAGTAATTGTCTGGCACCCCTGCTTGTGGGTGCCTGTTGTCCTCACTGCCGCCTTTTAAAAAATCTCGTGACTGAGATAAAAATGGCTCAGAACGGGGCGCCTGGCTATGTCAGGCACCCCGTTCTGAGCCATTTTTATCTCTTTTTTCGGAATAATTGGTGAACCATTGAAGCAAATCGATACCACTATCATTCTCATTCTTCATGCGGTACAATGAGTAACAAAATAATCACAGCGTGGTGAGATAGAGGGCCTCATCGCATACAGAGTTGTATGTCGGGCTAGTCATGCAAACATAATTTTTTCATAGAACAGGGGAGGCCTATGGCGATCAGCAACGCAGCACTGGCGGGATTAGCCCGTACTGAACTACTTGAGATGCATTATAAAATGGCGCTTGTACGTCGCTTTGAGGAGAAGAGCGCTGAAGAGTATACTCGTGGTAAAATAGGTGGCTTTATGCACCTGTATATAGGCCAGGAGGCTGTTGGAGTTGGCAGTATTAAGGCACTACGTCCAGATGACAAAATTCTATGTAGCTACCGGGAACATGGTCATGCTCTGGTAAAAGGGATGGACCCAGGGGCCGTCATGGCCGAACTTTTCGGCAAAATTACAGGGTGTAGCAAGGGCAAAGGCGGCTCCATGCATATGTGGAGCAATGAACTGGGTATTTATGGAGGGAACGGTATCGTCGCAGCACAAATGCCTATCGCTGCGGGTGTGGCCTTCTCCGTACAATACCAGGGGAAAGATACCGTTATCGCCTGCTATTTTGGCGATGGAGCCGTTGACGAGGGAGCATTCCATGAATCATTGAACCTGGCGGCAGTCTGGAAATTACCCATCGTCTATGTCTGCGAGAATAATCAATATTCTATGGGCATGGCTGTAGGAAAAGCCTGGGCTGTTGATAGCCTGCAGCCACGCGCGGCGGCGTACAATATGCCCAGTGATCAGGTTGATGGCATGGACGTAATAGCCGTCTACGAGTCGATGAAACAGGCTGTAGAGCATGCCAGGGGCGGTGTGACGGATCCCGCCTATTATCGCACCCGCGAGGAAGAGCACCAGTGGCGTACCACGCGTGACCCCATAGGCATTTTTGAGAAGAAATTACTGGACACCGGTCTGGCTACCCAGGCTGAATTTGATGATAATGATGCCAGGGCAACACAGGTTTCCGAAGATGCGGCAGAATTTGCCGAGAATAGCCCCGACCCTTCACTTGAAGAACTCTATACTGACGTAATGATTGATAACTCTACAGCTCTCACTTATCGCTACGAGAGGAAATAGCAAAAGATGCGTACAATGACCTATCGAGATGCGCTCCGTGAAGCCATCCGCGAGGAGATGCTGCGCGACGAACGTGTCTTCATTATGGGCGAAGATATTGCCGGTTATGGTGGCACCTACGCTGTCACCAAAGGACTTTATGAGGAATTTGGCGAGAAACGTGTTCGAGACACTCCTCTGGCAGAAGAGGTTATTACAGGAGTAGCGATCGGCGCTGCGCTGGGCGGGTTGCGGCCTATCCTGGAACTGATGACCATCAATTTTAGTTTACTCGCCTCTGATCTACTTGTGAACAGTGCCGCCAAAATGCGTTATATGTTTGGTGGCCAGCCTGCTGTGCCTTTTGTCGTACGTATGCCATCTGGCGGAGGCGCGCAGCGAGCCGCGCAACACTCACAATTGTTTGAGACGTGGTATGCCCATATTCCAGGGCTGAAAGTGGTTATGCCTGCGACCCCTTACGACGTCAAAGGGATGCTCAAAGCGGCGGTACGCGATCCTGACCCGGTTCTCTTCATCGAACATGAACTGCTCTACAATATAAGAGGTGAGGTGCCCGATGAGAGCGTTGAATATACCGTACCACTCAATCTCGGAGAGGTGAAGCGCCCGGGACGCGATGTAACTATTATCACCTTTTCGCGTATGGTGCATGTCTCATTACAGGCCGCTGAAGACCTGGCTAAAGAAGGTATCGAGGCTGAAGTAATCGATCTCAGGAGCATTCGCCCCATAGACATTGACCTGCTTGTCGATTCAGTGAAGAAGACAAACCGCGTAGTGATTGCTGAAGAAGGCTGGAAGTATTATGGGACGGGCCAGGGTCTGGCTGCGCTTATTTACGAACATGCTTTTGACTATATGGACGCTCCCATTCAGCACGTAACTGGCGCTGATGTGCCCATGCCCTACTCGAAAGTTTTGGAACGTGCTGCTATCCCCAAAAAGAGCGATATTGTCGATGCAGTGAAGGCGATTGTCCCTTCGGCCCTCATTCACAGGTAACTCGGAGAGTATTGTATGAAAAAAGTAGAAATGCCCAAGATGGGCGATAGCATGGAAGAGGGCAAGATTCTTCACTGGATCAAAAAAGAAGGTGAGGAAGTTAAAAAGGGAGAGATGTTGGCGGAGGTTGAGACAGATAAAGTCAATATTGAGATAGAAGCTTTTGCCGGTGGAGTATTGCGCAAGATACTGGTGCCCGAGGGTAATTCAGCGCCTGTCGGTGCAGAGATCGCACTGATTGGCGCACCCGATGAGCCACTGCCTGATTATCTTAATGCGAACGGAGCGGGAGCAAGTGGTCAACGACAAGGATCATTAGTCAACCCACTCCAACCCTCACCTCGACAAACACAGAGCAATCAACAATACAAGGAGGATTTACCTGTGCGAGCTTCTGTGGGTCTCAGCCCGGAACCCACGAGTGGAGCTTCTGCGGTAAAACGCCAGGGTCGCATTTTTATCTCGCCTCTTGCTCGTCGACTTGCAGATGAGAAACACCTGGACTATGCCACACTGCAGGGAACAGGTCCCAATGGGCGCATCATTAAAATGGATATTGAGGCCGCTTTAAGTCAACAGCGGTCAGCAGTTGCCACGGCACCTGCCCCTCAGGCGGAATCGGTTACTCCTTTAGCTGCGCAACCAGTGCCTCCACCGGTGCCTGCCACCATAGATAGTGGCGAAGTGATTGAGATCCCACTCACCACTATGCGACGCGCCATCGCCAGGCGTCTAAGCCAGAGTATGCAAACTGCGCCACACTTCTACATCACCAGCGTTATCGACACGGACAAACTAGCTGCCTTCCGACAGCAGATAAACGAATATGCCGCGAATGATCCGGCACCTGTCAAGGTCAGTTATAACGATCTGATTGTCAAAGCTGTGGCAAAGGCATTAGTGCGCATTCCCCAGGTGAATATCTCATTTGCAGAAGATCGCCTCTTGCAGAAGAAGCAGGTACATATTGGTGTCGCTGTCGCTGTTGAACAGGGCCTGATCGTCCCTGTCTTACGCAATGCAGATCAGCGCGGTATTCTTGACATAGCCCGTGAGACGCAGCGCCTGGCAGAGTCGACTCGCGAAGGTAAGCTTCGACCAGAAGAGTTCAGCGGAGGCACCTTCACTGTAAGTAACCTGGGGATGTACGATGTTGATAGTTTCACTGCTGTCATTAATCCGCCTGAATCGGCTATTCTTGCTGTTGGCTCGATTACTCCGACTCCTGTAGTCGTCGATGGTCAGGTGGTGGTGCGCAACCGCATGAAGGTAACGCTCTCTTCAGACCACCGCGCAATTGATGGCGCGACTGCCGCGCGTTTCTTGCAGGAGGTTAAACGCTTGCTGGAGGAACCATTCGGGTTGGTACTTTGATGCATTGGGGGGAAGTGTTCATGTCCACACGTACAATCAATAGTGTAACTCTGACGCTTATTCAGGGAGATATCGTTAAAATACAGGCGGATGCTATCGTCAATGCTGCAAATAGTGCGCTTGCGGGTGGTGGTGGTGTTGATGGCGCCATTCACCGCGCGGGCGGACCAAGCATTATGCAGGCTTGCCGCGAGATAGGAGGGTGCCCAACAGGAAGTGCTGTGGCAACAACTGGCGGGAGACTCTCCGCGAAGTATGTTTTTCATGCGGTTGGGCCAATCTATCGCGGGAGCGCAGAAGACGAGCGCTACCTGAAGAGCGCCTACCAGAGTTGTCTCAACCTGGCAGAACTCTATAAGATTGAGAGCATTGCCTTTCCCTCGCTTAGTACTGGCGTTTACGGCTATCCCTTGCGCCTGGCTGCTCCCATCGCGCTACACACCATCATTGAGCATATCAGGAAACCTACAACTCTCAAGCAGGTAATGATGGTTCTATTTGGGGAAAGTTCTTATCAGGCGTTTGCCGACACGCTGGAGAAAATGGACTTGTGAGTTATCGGAGCAAGGGCAAGCCCTACTCTACACCATCATCTTTTTCCACCTCGACAGTGACCTTGCCGCG
This sequence comes from Chloroflexota bacterium, assembly GCA_005881495.1. Next base: position 27,702 of record VBHI01000334.1, on the reverse strand, counting down.
CAGTCCAGTCACAGCGGTAGTATGGGCAGGGGGATCCCACTCAAACGATATCTTCTGACGTTTGATAGGTACTTCCGCCTGTAGCTTGTCCCAACGGTCCTCGCGAGACATGCGAATCTCAACATGTTGCTCGTCTATATCTAAACGACGCGAGATCGCGGTTAGAAGATCGGATTTGATCAGTTCCAGCAGCTCAGGATTCACCTTGATGCGATCTTGCACCAGCACAACCTTCAGACGTTCTTTTGCAAGCTCACTTGGCGTGGGCTTCTTTCGTCCTGATATGAAACTAAAAATACCCATAATATCTGTCCCCTTTTCAGGATGGCTAAGAACGAACGCGCCTTTCAGCCAGCGCTGGGCCAAACCCAACAAAGCGTCGCAGCCTCTCCAAAAGTGATGGTACTTCCGTTACCTCATCAAGGGGAATCTCTTCGCCCATGATACGCTGGGCGGCATTCAGGAATGAGCGGCCTGCCCGAGAACGTTTATCATAGACGATAGGTTCACCTTTGTTGGTTGCCACAATGATCATTTCATCTTCAGGGACAATACCAAGCAGATCAATCCCCAGCACTTCTAAGACATCAGCTACGTCCATCATGTCTCCGCGTTTGACCATTTCAGAGCGTAGCCTATTGAGAATCAACCGTGGCTCAGGTTTTCCAGCGGCCTCCACCAGGCCGATGATGCGGTCCGCGTCGCGCACCGAGGCCATCTCTGGATTGGCCACGATGATAATCTCATCTGCACCTACAATCGCATTGCGGAACCCCTGCTCAATACCAGCCGGAGAGTCGATCACCACAAAATCGAACTCTGCGCGCAGTTGTTGGCAGAGTTGCTCCATCTGAACACTGTTGACGGCATTTTTATCGCGTGTCTGGGCAGCAGGAAGCAAATGGAGTTCAGGAAGCCTTTTATCTTTAATCAACGCTTGCCGTAAACGACACTGACCCTCAACCACATCGACAAGATCATAGACAATGCGATTCTCCAATCCCAGAACAGCATCCAGATTACGCAGGCCAATGTCCGAATCCACAACGGCCACCCTTTTCCCTTGCAGCGCAAGAGCAGTACCAATATTCGCGGTAGTTGTGGTTTTTCCGACACCGCCCTTCCCTGACGTGATGGTTATCACCCGACTATCCATAAAACACGCTCCATGCAAAGCTACGGTTTACACTCACGACCGTTAAGATCGCTTCTACTGATACAAACTAGAAAGCGCTAGCCATCAGGCCATAGTTGAGTCACTATTTGCGTGGTGGGCGACCATTGATCCAGGTGTCGACCACAATGCGTCCATTTCTGATTGCCGCGACTTCCGGGAGGGTCTGCATTTCCCCACCTTCTGGTGGCCGTGAGAGCAGGTGCGCTATGCGCAACTGCACAGGGGCCAGATGCAGCGAACAAACATACGCATTTTCATTGTCGGGATAGCCGGCATGAACCATCCCTCGTAACACGCCCCAGACGATGATATCCCCGCCTGCTACGATTTCCGCACCAGGATTGACATCACCCAGAATGACGATGTTACTGGCATGATGAACAGCTTGACCAGAACGGATTGTTCGTCGCAAAAAAAGAGTATCATCTGTTTCGCGTGGGTCACGCTGAGTCTCAAGAATTTCACTCATTGTAACTGTATTTGAAGCCATATCGTTTGAGGAGACAGTTCCTGCCTCAGCATATTTGTGCGCTGGGGTGACCTGTTCTAACGACGTCACCGACATTTGATAGTGTGCCAGGAGATCTTCAAGTTGTGTTCTTTCGCTCATACGGAGCATGCGACGACTGGTATCCAACGCCAGTGAAGCACCACGGAAAAAGCCTGGTGCTTCTGCAAGCCGGTCAGAAAGTGCGTTAAGTAATTCGCTAAAAGGGGTTTCCGGCTCCAGAGTTAAAAGCAAGCCATTGCGTGTCCCCTTGATAGCAACATATCCTTGCACAGACTGCTTCTCCTCTCTGCCCGATCTGCTATCCTCTTCGGAAGTTACTCTCTCTGAAGTATCCTCCGTTCCCATAAAGCCCCCATTTCACTTCTGGCAGCAGGGTTCTATGAACTCACTAATATGTACTCTTGTTTGAAATAACCAGGAGTATCGTAACACAATACAGTATAAAGCGTCCAGTTAACAAAACGCAATACACACGTACTTCTAGCTATTCAAGACACGGTACTTTGCATGTGAATCACCGCTGCAATACAATAACGCCAGGTCAACTATATGAAAACGGACGAATTGAATAAGATGACTGACTTTATGAAATTTCCTACGATGATCCCCAATTTTTCGCATCTCAAAGACGCTAGAAGACCACACTACAATTTGAGCGAATTGCGTGCATTTCTACCCTCTGTGAGATATAATAATGATAAACGTGACCATAAAAAGCCCATACTATTGAAACTTCAGGTTTCAGTCGAAGTCTGAGGATTCTGGTACACCTGTCACAGGCCCAGAAAGCAGGTACACTTACATGCATAAAGAACCAGCCAATATACTTTGGCTACAAAATAATAATAACAATACGCCGCAGCGGCAACAAAATCAGTTGCGTCCCAGTGGGCGTCAAAACGGGCAAACTCCCCAGGGAGGAGGCTCGTCTAATTTAAATCGATGGCTACTTGTCATTGTTCTGGTTATGCTTGGGATTTATGCATACTCGTTTTTCAGCCAGAATAACAACAACAATACAAACCAGGTCGATCAAATCACCTATAGTGCCTACTACGACCAGATCAACGCGGGGCACATCAAAACAGCCGTTTTTAACGGGCAGGTTGATATCACTGGTGAATTCACTCAACCTGTTGATTCATACACCCAGTATCGGGTGGTGCAACTTCCAAATGGTGACCCCCAACTCCCGCAAGTGCTACAAAATAAAGGCGTCACTATTTCCTCTCAGCAACCCCAGGATAATAGTTTCTGGTTGAATCTGCTCATTGCCTTTGTACCGTGGCTACTGGTAATTGCTCTCTTCATCTTCCTATCACGGCGGGCAGGTCAGGGGCAACAGGGCATATTCAGCTTTGGCAAAAGTCGAGCCAAGCTTATTCTCGAGGATAGACCCAGCACGACGTTTGCCGATGTCGCGGGCGTCGATGAATCCAAATATGAGCTACAGGAAGTTGTCGAGTTTCTTAAGACACCACAAAAGTTTCAGCGCCTTGGTGGAAAAATACCCCGCGGTGTCCTGCTGGTTGGCCCTCCAGGAACGGGTAAAACACTGCTGGCGAGAGCCGTTGCTGGCGAGGCTGGGGTACCTTTCTTCTCCATGTCCGGTTCTGAGTTCGTCGAAGTGCTGGTGGGAGTTGGCGCTAGCCGGGTTCGCGATCTTTTCGACCAGGCGAAAAAGGCTGCTCCCAGTATCATTTTCATTGATGAGATCGATGCGGTGGGGCGACAGCGTGGTGCAAGTATCAATACAAACGATGAGCGTGAACAAACGTTAAACCAATTGCTCGTAGAGATGGATGGATTTGATACCCGGCAGGCAGTTGTTGTCATCGCGGCTACCAACCGCCCGGATGGACTTGACCTGGCTCTGCTGCGTCCAGGCCGATTTGATAGACGTGTAACTGTAGACCGCCCTGATTGGAATGGACGGCTGGCTATTCTCAAGATCCACTCACGAAATGTGCCATTAGCTTCCGACGTGGACCTGGTTGCTATCTCACGTAGCACGCCAGGAATGGTTGGCGCAGACCTGGCGAACCTGGTCAACGAAGCTGCATTGTTGGCTGCCCGGCGAAACCTGGATCGTGTAACTCAGAAGTGTTTTGAAGAAGCGTTAGACAAAATTCTTCTTGGAGCTGAGCGTCCATTGGTGCTTAGCGAAGAGGACCTGAAGGTTATAGCGTATCACGAAGGGGGCCATGCGCTAACGGGCCTGCTCTCAGAAGATGCGGATCCCGTAACCAAGGTTACTATTGTGCCACGCGGTCAGGCCCTGGGCGTGACTATGTCTACACCGCTTGATGATCGCTATAATTACTCGAAGGAGTACTTACTAACGCAGATTGTCACCGCTCTTGGTGGGCGCGCGGCTGAGGAGGTGGCGATTGGAGGCATTACAACGGGAGCGGAGAATGATCTCCAACGTGTTACTGCCCTGGCACGTCAAATGGTTACTCGTTGGGGTATGAGCGAGAAACTCGGTACTATCTCATATAGTGAACGCGGCAGTCCATTTACTGGCGGTGGCGAAGCTGGTGCGCCATCCGATTATAGCGAGACTACCGCCGAGGCAATTGATGATGAGGTTGATCGTATTGTCCGGACTTGTCATGCGCGCGCTGTTGAACTCTTAGAGACGCATCGTCCGACACTTGATCGCATTGCCGATGAGTTACGTCGTCAAGAAGTAATCGATTCTAAGCAGCTGCAGGAGATTATGCGAGAAACGGGAGCGGTTATCGCATCTCCCCAATCTCTACCTGAGGGTATACCGCGGGTTATTACACCACCACCTGGTACAGTCCCCCTTCGTCCAGAAGTGGAATAGTACTGGCAGCGACCAATAGGGATAATACGGCCTGTAGGGCCCAATTCACCATTATAATGCCGAGTGGGCAGTCCCTCGCGAAATGGCGGACTGCCCATGTTTATTGCTCGAGAAACTCGCGTAGCGCTGGATAATCCTTCAGGACGGTATCAATTACATTGTCGGAGAGATATAAAAATGTGCCATGAGCTTCTGCAAGAGTTACACTCTCATCATCGGCTAGAGTGAGTTTTCCAGAGGCTTGCACTATCTGGCGCCTTTCTGATTCTAATGATGCACGTATACGTAAGAGCGGTCCAAAGGGAACATAACGGCGATAGCGCACTTCTAATCGTCCTGTCATGGACCACTCTGGTTTCTCTGCCAGCATTGATGTCCGTCCCAAAGCTTCATCAAGCACGGCGGCCACAATCCCTCCATGGATAACTCCCGGGAATCCCTGGTGTTCCTCGCGAGGCTGAAAATCGGCCACAATAGTGTTATTTTCGAGACGAAAGACGAGGTGTAATCCATAAGGATTACGTTGTCCACAGACAAAACAACGTTGATAGTCGGTTGTATCGTTTAATTCCATCGTGCGGTAAACCTTATAGCACTTTTTCTCGCACAGGGCTTTTCGGCCTTTGCTTTGTGTGAGTGTATCACACAGATACTTTCCTCGCCAACACTCCTCTTTCTTTAAGCGTGAGGTAGAGCCAGAGAGCAACTTCCAGTAATGCTCCGCCTATCAAGTAAGAACCCAGTACATCGCTTGCCCAGTGGTCTCCAAGATAAATGCGCGAAGGCCCCACCAATATCACAAACAAGGCGGAGATAATCATTAAACAAATACGCCACCATTCCAGTCCCTTAAAAAGAATAACACAGAGAGAAAACAGGAATCCCCAAAAAGCTATGTAGGCCATTACATGCCCACTGGGGAAACTCAGCCCATTTGCGGCCTGGATGATATCGACAAGACCTGCTGTCGGGCGTGGACGCTCAACAATGATTTTTAGCAATGCATTCAATAAGGCGCTGATTGCGGAAAGACTGACCAGCATAATAGCTTCTAATCGAAGATGTACTATCCAGAGGATTACAGTAGCGAGCAAAACAAGTCCCACCGAAATTAGTAGCACGTTGCCAGGGTAACTGATGGCTAGCATAGTATACTTTAGCCACGGGGATTGATTCTCTTGAAATTCACGAGTTATGATAACGTCAATTGCTAAAATGGGGTTATAATGTACCCACCATGCCAGGGCTCCAAAGAGAGCCAGTTGTAGCGTATATAAAAACAGCAATATCCGTCCGCGTCTCATTGTGAGATACGATGTGACTCGAGCGGCTTCTACTTCCTGATGTACTTCTTCTATTACATCCTGCGTATATTCCTGGAGAGCCTCGGTAGGTGGCTTCTGCTCTCCCACCAGTTCTTGTTCATTGACGTGGTTCGATGGTATTTTAGGCTCTTGCATACATTAATAACCGGCTTTGTCCCTTGAGATATTAGTTATAGTACGTTTTAAACAGGGGAGATGTTTCGGTTAAGACGCTACTACTGAGATGTAGGGATCAGGGAAAAACCACATTGACGAAAACCTCGATTCTCGCTACAGTCAGTATAGGACAAAGTGAAGGAGAGAATAATGCCTGAAACAGAGATTCGCCCTGCCCGTGCGGAGGATCGCGAGGCGGTATTGGCATTTTGCGCCCACACGTGGGAGTGGGGAGACTATATCGAGTATGTCTGGGACGAATGGTTGCATGATCCACAGGGAATGTTGTTTGTTGCCACAATTGATAATCAACCTGTGGCAGTATCCCATCTTCGCATGCTCAACAAAACGGATGCCTGGCTTGAAGGAATGCGCGTTGATCCTGCCCTTAGGCAGCATGGTCTTGCCAAGGCTCTTAATGTTGCGATGATGGCAGAAGCGAAAAGGCGTGGAGCGACAAACGCACGACTGATTGCCGAGTCTACCAATGCTGCAGCCATTACGTTGAGCGAACGAGGGTTTTTCCGACAAATTGGCGCTTACGCCCTATATAGGGCTATACCGGAGGCCGTTTCTATGAAACAACAGTATGGTCTCGAAAAACCACAACTGGCAACACAGGATGATATTGACGATATTATTGGCTATCTCAATACTTCAAATATTTTTCCGGCAATAGGTGGACTCTATTATCACAGTTTCATTGCCTACACCATCACCAGCGACTTCCTGGAAGCTAAAGTACAGGCAAGTCAGGTGTATGTCTTGCGCCGTTGGAATCGCCTGGATGGGTTGGCTATCGCGGAATCACATATGATCAGGCGCGGTTCACAACTCTCTGTAGGTTATATTGATGGTACAACCGAATCAATTAGCCTGATTGCATACGCATTGCGACAGCAGATTGTCGGCATGGGTTTAGAGAGCGTCAATGCCTACGTTCCAGACCTCATAATGGTACGTGACGCTTTTGTGGGAGCAGGATACGAGTGGGATGGCAATATTTTTTGTACGTATGGGCGGGAATTGACTTGAAATTCGAAGAATTGCCTCATCCATAGGGAACGGGACGGAGGGCGACGCTGCCTTGAAATGCGTCTTGCCAATGACGCTAGCGCATCTGGCTTCGCCCCTACGGATGAAGATCGTTTCCCCCATACGGACACGGCGTTACGCTCCCAAATGTATAATCCACGAGTACTTTGTTGTCCGAGAATTGCTTACGTGGGTGTTAAAACGGCATCAAGGTTCTTTAGCTCATGGAAGGGTAACAGCCAGCCGCCATAATTCATGCCCCCGCCGACAGCGGGGAGAGCTATCCACTGACCATCATAGAGCCGGTTTATACGCAATAATTCCACCAGGGCCATGGCGATGCTAGCATTCGAGAGATTGCCATAGTAGCGGAAATTATCAACCAGTTTGTTCATGGTAGACTGAGGCCAACCGTAGTCGTTGATCAATAATTCACCCATACGGCGTGTAATGCGTGAATTGGCCTGGTGGGGAACTATATGGTCAAGTTTGTCGGGACTTAGCCCCGCATGACGGCACAAGGCATCAACCGACTCTGCCATAGCGCGAGGAGCCTCGCGGAAAACCTCTTTCCCATTCATTTTGGTATAGCCAACCATGTATTGCGAGAGTACCTGGCTGAGTTCTTTGCCTTTACCCTCCTTGAAGAGGGTTTGTATCTTCATGTCAACTTCTGCCATTTCGATGACATCTTTACGCAGAGGTGTTTGGTAGAAAAGAGAATGCCCCTGGTGAGCATCAGAACCATTGATGACGAAGGTATCCTCATCACTGCGTTCAAGCAGAAAAGCTGATGCTCCTTCGCCGAAAAGAGAACTCGTTTTCCAGTCAAGGACATTCATAATATTGGGAAGCAACCCCTCGGAGGTAACCATCAACACAAGTTTGGCAGAACTAGCTGCCAGCACTTCTGCGCACATCTGGAACGCCTCTGTCTGGCAGGCGCAGGCACCCTTGAGCATGGTTGCACGAATTGGCCCCAATCCCAAACGCATCTGTACCATTCCGGCGATAGTGGGAAAAGCATCATTATCAGAAGAGGATGCGCCAATCACCGTGTCGATTTCGGAGGCGTCGCGACCGGCGCTGGCCAGGGCACGTTGGGCTGCGATAACAGCCATATCGACTAACGACTCATCTTGCGGGGCGCCCGGCCCATCGATCAGTCCTGGAGCGTCTGCGCCAGCCATTCTACGGCATAACTCCAGGGTGCTCGCACGTACGTGGCGCGTACTCAGGCCAGTCACTCGCTCCAGATCATCTGCGCTACGAGGATCGCCAAGGCGTGTAGAGATGTAGGCAAAGTATTCGTTGGTAACGATACCACTTGGAGCATAGGCCCCTAAACCAATAAGGCGTACCTTCGCCCTGGTATAGATTTGTGGAACAATGTACCTGTACTGAGGCCACTGGTTTGCTTGAAGCCGTGTCATGAAATAAGAACCTCCATGCCGAGGGGTAACATTTTGTTTACTGGTAAGTATAACATATAGCCAGTACTTTTCCTAACACATCTCCCGAAACCGCTTCTAGCCTCAGTTTCTATAATTTCCTCTTAACTCCTTTGGCGTCCTGACAGCATAGTGGACATCAATAGGTGTTTAATTTCTTGATGGCTAGGATTATAATATTGCTCGCAAGCGACACTCAATCGCCTGCACAGATTTTATCATAAGGAGATAGACGAATGCCGGAACCCTTTATCGGTCAGATTATTCTTGTGCCCTATACCTTTGCGCCAACTGGTTGGGCGTTCTGTGCCGGCCAATTGCTTCCCATCGCGCAGAACACGGCGCTCTTTTCGCTAATCGGCACCACCTTTGGCGGCGATGGCCAAACAACCTTTGCTCTGCCCGATCTGCGTGGCCGTGTTCCCATCAGCTCAGGACAAGGTCCTGGCTTGCAGAATTATGACCTCGGACAAGTCGGCGGCGAGGAAACAGTCACATTGACCGGAAATCAGGTGGGAGCACACTCGCATTTGGTCAATGTTAACTCTAACGCTTCCGATTCTGGAAAACCTGTTAATAACTTCCTTGCCGCTGGTAACTCATTCCAACCAACCGCTGATGGATCTACCATGAATCCAGGGATGATCGCGAATGGAGGCAACTCGCAACCGCACAATAATATACAGCCATACCTCGGTCTCAATTACTGTATAGCCCTGCAAGGAATATTCCCGTCAAGAAATTAGGAGGGCGCTAAAGACTTGTATCAGAGTTAAGTCATCGTTGATAGCGAAGTAGACGAGCCGAGCAGCCTTTAAGTGCCCGGCTCAACGGCCTATTGCAAGGTACCTTTTTTGATGTTACCAATCCGAGTGGCGGTGGTCGCGCCGATCGCGTCGATCACGATTACCCCTACCACTACTATAATTGCTGCTGTAGCCGCTTGTGCTATAACTGCTGCGCGAGTCATCACGGCGTGAGCTACGTGAAGCACGCTGAGCCTGGAAACAATCATTGCAATATACGGGACGATCTTCGCGCGGGATAAATGGTACAGAGGTTGGACGTCCACAGGTGGCGCAGGTGGTCTGGTAATGTTCACTACTACTACGAGGAGTATGTGTGGAAGATGACGGCCTACCGCGACGAGCGGCTCGGCAACTTGGGCAACGGCCAGGAGTGTTTGTTAGTCCGCGGCTGGCATAGAACTCTTGTTCTCCAGCACTGAATGTGAAGTCTTGACCACAATCGCGGCATATGAGGATACGATCCTGGTATCCCTCATTGGACATCATGGGTAGTATTTCCCCTTCTTTCTGTTTGTTCGTTCCGCCTACAAATTTTTTTTGAATGGAGGAGGTTTCATCGAGCAGTATATTACCTGGTTAAAACTGCTAACAGGTGAATATACCTGACGGTGTTGATAGGTAGTAACTTCCTAGAGACCGGATAGCGGAACGAAACCGGGGCCCAGATGTTCATTACCTTGATGGGATTCTGCCCCCAAACCATACAATAATTGTACCATATACTGGCGAAATTTGCTGGGTATTGTGATACCATGGGGTGAACAGAAGTTGTGATTTACGGAGGGGAGAGTCATTTTCATTGGATCCTGCTCTAGAGAATAAACAACATTATCAACACTTTGGTCGGCAACCACGACAGGTACATACAATCACTGATCGTTATTCAATGGCTAATACATACCTCATTGAGGGCGAACGAATTATCGTTGTTGATCCTGGTTCGGAACTTAATGTGTGTTTGGCGTTATCATATCTTCAGGATTTTCTGCACCGTACCCCGACTGCTATCGATCTTATCGTCTTGACACATCTCCACCCAGATCATACGGCGGGGGTAGAATTGCTTCGTCGAATATGTAATGCTCCCATCGCGGCTTCTATTGCCGCACAGCAATTAGCTCGTGAGGAGATACAAGGGAAGCAGGCTTTACCAGGGATAACACATTTCACTGAGCAGGTTTTGAGGCAGAAAACAGTACCGCCGGCATTACTTCACCTGGATCTGTTCCCACCCAATTATGCCGACCAGATGAATACTATTGATATATGGCTAGAAGATGTTGCGGGAGTGCCTTATCACCCCAACTGGCGGGTTATTGCTAGCCCAGGCCATACTCCCGAGAGCATCTGTCTTTACAATCCTTTCAGCTACGAGCTTCTGTGTGGAGATACGGTGAATACACTAGAGGTTGGGGTGCCACCATTTCGTCGAGCTGCGAACCGCCGTCAATTAGAAGAGACGCTAAGAACGCTACGCAGCCTGGACATCTACTATCTCTATCCAGGCCATGGCAGGCCGATTTTATCGAAACACCCATTGGAGAATATTGTTGTGGAGTGATAGGAGTTTATACGTTTTTCGGCCTGCTTGGCAGTCGCAGTGGCGTTGGACCACCATGGATTGGGCGTGCTGTCTGAGGTGGCGTGACGGGGTTGAGGTCCGCTGTATCCTGCAGCTCCACCGGCTTATCCTCCGCTGATGTTGAAGCAATGTTCTGAGCATCAAGGTTGGATTTATTATTGGATTTATTAGAGGTATCGCCATTCAATGGTTGCGTCATAGGCATCTGCTCACTATCAGTAGATAATGACGTAGAAGAATGCCAGACATGCCGCGTGAGAGGGTCATCTTGTTCAGAAGGAGCACCTGGTTGTTCAGCCTTTTCGAATAGAAAACGCTGCGAACCGATTTCAAGCAATTCGCCTGCTTCAATACGTGTAGAACCGCGAATCCGTCGTCTGTTGAGGAAGACGCCGTTCAAGCTGCCGCAGTCTGTAATATAGGTCCGCCCATTGTCCCAGGCCAGTTCCGCATGATAACGTGAAGCCAGGTCATCATCCAACCAGATATCGTTGTCCTCTCCTCGACCGATAGTGACGATGGCACGTTCCAATGCCAGCCGCAGACCCTGAAAACGCCCCCCGCGATAGTCGAGCCATCCCCACGGAGTATCCTCTCCGTAGACATAAGGAGGGATTACTCCGACTTGATGTCTTGGGGGATGAATGGCGGCGGCAGCGTTGGCGCGTGTAGTGCGATTTTGACGAGGGATGTGTACAGATGTCGTTGAGGAACGTGGTAGGGTAAAGAGACAGTAGGTGGTGGTTACGCCTAATGGCAACAACCAGCCACACAGCGCTACATAGATGAGTGCGACCTCCACTTCCGCGACCGGAATTGCTGCCTGTACGACATTGAAGCGAATATTAAACCAGATGAGAACTGGCAGCAACAGCAATGCTGAGATAACACAAGTGACGATAGCACTGGCGAGTTGGCGGGTCGTCCCTCGTTTCCGCAAAGAGGTATAGAGGGCGTTGACAGCGATAGCGAACATGCAGCAAGCTAATCCGCTATAACAGCCAACGTTGAACCAGGTTGGGAAATCTAAGCTGCTCGTCGTAGTGTTCCTCTCGACTTATCAAAGCATGGCATCAATGTTCGCATTACGTGCGTCACTAATCAAAATAGTATCTATGATGGTATGCTGTTGTGCGTTTATTGCGTAGACACTATCCGTCGCAACGTTGGCGGAATCGCCAACAACATTATTATTGACCTGAACAGCGTCCCAGTATTCAAAATGCTTATCATCAGGTGTAACTGCGACTCCGAGGAATGCATGTCCCGGAATAATAACAATCTCGGCGTGCAATCCAATATGCTCTACCGCCGAAGCCAGTAGCAGTGTCAGTTCAATGCACATCCCGCTGCCTTGCTGTAATACTTCTGATGGCAGCTTGATGTTTTGTGTCGCAGTGCTGGCATCTCCCGGACCGCTATATGGTACACTTGCCTGGAGATAGCGTATTTTATAATCAATACGCAGTGCATCATAAATGGAGTCAACCTGGGCGATGACTTCTCTTGCATTCGCTTTACTATAGCCAACCAAAGCGGGTGGAACGGGAGGTGGCTCCAGGGGCAGATGGTTGGCTGCTTTGTGCACCAATGCTCCAACGGCGGGATCATTCGGCGTAACCCAGGCGGCGATCTTCAGGCGATTCGCGGTTATCCACTGCATTACCCAGCGCGAATGCAGCAGCAGGGGAATATCGTTCAGATAGTAAAAGTGTTTATTGTTGTCTGTAACCTGCACACGAAGGGAGGTATGATCCTCAAAGGTGAGCATACGAAAATCCTGGGGGATGAAAGGAGGCAGAATGCTGACTGTCTGTAGATTGTTGGTGGCATTGATGGTTTGCACCTGCACCTGGCTCATTCCTTTGATGCTCATGCTCACCACCAGTGTCATCGGGCTGTTACTGCTGTATTCTACAGTGAACAGGGGATATTGGTTGGCGACGTAATACGGGTAATATGCGCTGAAGATTGCTGCTGGTAAGCGGACGCATATATGTACAGGCAGTTGATCACCGCAGTGTTCCTGGTTTGCAAAACTGCTTTGTTGATAGCGAGAATAAGATTGTAGCCCTCCCACAACATAACCTCCGGAGAATCCAAGGAGCACCAAAAGTGTGAGGAGCAGAATTATGAGTCGTGTGCGCATGTATTCGTTCATCCGCCCCTTGCTGTTACAAACAGGCAATCATGATACATTTTGTAAACTGCGTGGTTGCAATTATATCATCTAATTATAGCGCTATCCAAATTGTATCGTTTTGTACTATTAGCCCCTTGCCCTCTTGCCTACGCTCAACTCGCTTGTAGAGGCATGTTATATCAGATACCACTATAACATAGTGCCGTTTGAGGAGTTCTCTGACCTTACTTTTTGGCTAGATAGGATCATGCTTAGCTCTTTAGAGTGTACCTTTTTTACTTTCACTAGAAGTTTGTAAGGCCGAGGAGCATGCCCTGTAAAAGGTCATAACCGGAGGTTGCGCCCATGGCTACTACCGCCTGGGTCGTCTTTGCAAGCTCTGCTTCGTTGTCGCTGGAGAGAGCGTTCAAAAATGCTTGTATGGGTTGGGCGACGTTGCCCTCTGCCGCGTAGCCTAACCAGCATTGGCTGAGGAGATGGGTCTGTTGACTGGCAACTGCGATGATCTGTTGGAAGGCTTCGAGTAAGCATGGCAGCGGTCCGTAGAGCAGCCAGTTGATGGCTATCCATCCTGCCAGGATATCATCACCTGACGGTGTTAAGCCGATTCCACGTCCACATAGAGAGCGTGCCATAGGGAGTATATCGATTTTGCAGTCGCTCTCGAGGGTAACAGCAGGGGGAAAATACCATACAAGGGTATCTGCGAAGAAAGAAGAGAGATCTAAGGACTGCACTAAAGTATGACTGGTTGATACAGGGTTGGTCGATAGGTATCTGGCGAGCCATTCCCTATTTTTCACTATATTGTGCCTGTCCAGGCATACTGGCCTGTTAATATGGGGATTCCATTGAGTGCAGTGGGAGAGATCAAGCGAGCAATGGGCGGATTCGATATGTAAGCGCTGTGCTCCTATGAGTACGGGCATGCCAGGGCGAAGTATGGTAAAAGGGAATGTGCCTGGAGAGTTGGAGAGTTCCAGGCCATTGGGCATACGTGCCGAATCGGCAGCGTTGAGGGAGAGGACAAGGCCACCTGGGAAGACGATATTGGCGGCAGCATAGAAAACGCTATGGACAACTCCACGTTGCGCTGCTCCTGCTGCCGCTGCCGCCAGACAGGTACTATAAGAGGTGGCCCTGGTTAAAGCAAAACTCCGATCAGCTGGCATTTATTCTTCAGGCTTAGGAGGAGTAATCGAAATGCGAATAAGCCTCCTTGTGAGCCAGAAGATAAGAGCATAGATGCCCATGGCTATCAATGTAGTCCATTCGAAAGCCTGGTTCTGGTTCAGCGAGGGATTATTTATGAGACCGGAGAAGGGCAATAGCATGACGTTGGTCAGGGCGTAGATAAAGCTGGCAAAAACGTTGGTGGGAGATGCGCCAATAAGCTTGAAGAGAAAGCGCAGCCCCAATGTTATCTCCACAACGATAGCAAACCATTGTATGAAATCATTGACTTTGCCAAGAACGAATGCGAGCGTTTGACCAGGAGGTTCTTGCGGTAACTTCTCTCCTTCATCGACTTGTTCAGTGTGAGCCGAACTTTCAGGGACGGGCGCTGGCGCCTGCTGAGCTGGCCTTGGCGGTAAATCCGGCAGCGGAGGGATGATATCAGTTGTCTGCATATTTAATGGGTGGTCGTTCGGGTACGGATTATTACGCATCCTGGTTACCTCCAAAAGCTGGTGGATTCTTCTAGTATCTCTCACACCGATTATAACATGAATTGCCCCTGTTGCGCTACGTCGAACGCCGGACGAGTAGCACAACACCCTCTGCGCGAGCGAGTTCTATGTATTGACCAGAGCGTAGTAAATGATTGATTTCATTGTCTGTCGCGACGCGGTTTTCGGGGAAAACCGCGTTAAGATCGACAATAATATACTGAACCGTGTCGGGGGTATCGTGGCTGGGATCGCTGATAGAAGGAAAGACAGCCAGGCGCTGCCGTTCGCTTACGTGCGGGTTAAGGTTGCTGCCGGCGGAGACAGAAGCATCCGGCGGGATCATTGATAGCAGCTGCTGAATATGTTGTTCGCGGCTCCCAGGAGCGTGATCTGCCAGGAAATTTTCCAGGAGCGGAACGGTAATCGCTAGATTAAGTCCCGTCATAGCTGACTGAAGCGCCGCCACTGAATTGAAAGCAAGCGCGACAGTGAAGAGCGCCACGCCCCGATAAATGTAGCTAAAAGGGTATAGGGGGGGGATTGCTGTAGCCAGGAGATTATTACTTGCTCAATGAAGTGTTTGGAGGCAGTAAACCACGATGTGATGGTAGTAGATAGGCTTTTATACATATCGGCAAGGATGCTAGTAAAGGGCAGTCCGCCTGCGAGAGAGACGGTGCTATCCTTTGTATGAACAGTAGTGGTAGAAGGAATCTGGGATGCCTTGTTCGTTGGCTGTAGGGGAAACAACGCCTCTTTTTCGCTGAGTTCCCCACGCCAATGTTGCCAGATTGTGATGAGGCGCCTTGTGCCATGTATTGCCGCGAGCATGACAAAGGGAATAATTGTGGCATTGTAATGATAGACTCCAGAATAGAGTAAGGAGTCTGTGCTCAAAAGGTTTTCAGCAAGGGTGGGAATGGCCAGTAAGAGCCACTCGGGAGCTAACAGACAGAGAAAACCAGTGCTGCGGAGAAGTCCGGCCAGGTAATAGAAGCGGTCAAGAGTGATAAAGGTGGTGAAGAGCAGCCAGGGATGGAGAATGACATTGCCAATTGCATCGCTGGGTGAACTACCTAAGACTTCGTAGCGATACCAGAAATTGTTATGCTGGGCGCCTGGATAGAAATGCGGGATAATAGGGAATATCTTCTTTACACGAAGCTGCCAGAATACAGGCCAGGATAAACCACCCATAGCGTTTGTAGGTCAGTGCCAGTACGGCATACAGCAATAAGGGAGTGGCGAGGCTGATGGGGTGAAAGTCAAAGATATTGATGCCGAGCAGTGCGGGCGACAAGAGATACGCTATGGCCATCGCTACGGCAATGAAGGGCCACTCTGGAATGTACTTGCGCGTCAGTAAAAAGACGGGCAAGGCCCCCGAGGCGAGTGCCAGGGTCTGGAAGACCAACAGAATGTGTGGGTCTGCACCGAAGGCGTAGAGTAAGGACAGCGGTAGAAGGATTGGTTCAAAATGGAGGGCAAGACGTGTTGGTGGCCCATACCAGTCAACTGCCTGGTTTGTGAATTGGAACCAACGACCGTGAATGGTGTTCCAGAGGACCTGGTCCATATTGCCAAGGTCGAAGGCTGTAGCCTTATAGACATCATAGCGCAGCATTACCTGATAGCTCATTTCCAGGGCGTATGCTCCTACGGCAAATAGCAAGAGCCACCAGGCGATCAGTTGCTGTCTACTTGTGTCAAATAGTTTTTTCATCTAGAGATTTCATTTTATGACTTTTATACCACGAGGATTGATTGATAGATGCCTATGCCGACCAGGATCATGAAGGACCATACGATCACGAACTCGGGCCAGGTGCCTGTGCGAAATCGCCAATGCGGATTCGGTGGGAACCCAAAGCGTTTACGATTTGGCCAGAGCAACGGAACACCGCCTTCTGTCATCGCATCGGCTGCAATATGTATGATACAACCAAATAATACGGCGATAAAGATCACATGTGAGGCCGTGATAAATTGGGCCGGTATGATGTACCCTCGTTGAACCAGTAAATAGGCCACCAGTTGTTCCAGGCCTATTGCCATTAATGATCCAATCAGCAGGCCTAGCAGGCTGTGAAAAAGCGTGCGATGACCTGCAATGTGCTGTATCTCTTTGCTGACCCAGCCAAGTTTGTGCCCAAGCGTGCTGTGCGCATTGTCAATGTCCGGTAACAAGGCACCAAAGCCTACCATCGTATAGTATATAACCTTATTGACAATAAGCCCAATGGTTATTCCTTTTGCGGCTAGCAGTGGGTCACCAGTAATGTGCGCCACGCTATCCAGAACAACTCCCGCGGTCAGGCCAATCAGTAGATGGGATCTACCTTCCATCTGTTTTTCTCCCTTACAATGGACATTTTACTTGAACCATTTTAGGGAAATTTGTTCCAAATAGCAAGTGGTAGACCAGCAAGAATGTCAGGCTGAATATGTTTCTTCGGGTATGCGTACAAAAATGGAATCATCCTCTATTTTGACGGGATATGTCTGGATATCCTGGCGCGCGGGGCCGCGTACCACTTTGCCGGTATGCACATTGAATTGAGCGCCGTGCCAGGGACAGGTGAGGATGTCACCATCGAGATCGCCCTCGTTCAGCGGGCCGCTGATATGGGTGCAGTTGTCAGTGAAGGCACAGACGTCACCATTCACTCTTGCCAGGCAAATAGGTTCGCCATCGACTTCTGCAGCCAGCAGCGCACCTTCTTCCAATTCATCGAGTTCTGCTACTTTAATAAAATCTGTCATAAGGCCTTTTTTAGATTTCCTTTGCTTGCAGAGGGAGTGTAACGCCAATTACTCCATCGCAGGCGGATGAGACGAGGAAGATTGCGGCCACTACTCCTCACCTTCGTCATTGTCGTCTTGTGGTTTCTCAAGGCCCGCAAGAGCGAGGCTACGATGCAGAACGCGCAGGCAGAGAAAGGCGCATTTTGTCCGTGCCGGGCTAATGGGAATGCCCAGCGCGTCCAGGATGTCTTCCTTGCCAAGCTTGACGACTTCTTCCACAGGCCTGCCCTCGATCATCTCTGAGAGCATGGAGGCGGAGGCCTGGCTGATGGCGCAACCTCGTCCTTTGAAGCGAACTTGAGTGACCATATCTCCTTCGACGAGGAGGTCGATACCGAGCTGATCGCCACACAGGGGATTGGAGTCCTCCGCGTGAGCGCTGGCAATTTCTAGTTTGCCGTAGTTACGCGGGTTGCGATAGTGGTCAAGTATGTAATCTCGATAATCCATTGACATGGGTTGGCCCCTTTTTAATTGACGAATGTATGGCATGGGTTGGGCTAAATGCTTGCCCTGCAACGACGCCAGGTGTTGACCGCAAGGGTCAGGTTAACCGCAAGGGTCAACCCTACTATACGCGGCGCGATGCTGCGCATCACAGGCCCGGCTGTTGGGAGGTCAGCAGGGATGCAAGGAAGTCCCGCGTAGGGGCGGGGGTGGCAGGGAAGAAGGGAGGGGACGCTTGGGTCGCCCGGCGTCCTGTTCCCCTGCCGCTTCGCCCCTGCCCCCCATGGGCGACGCAAGCGTCCCCACTCCACTCCACACCTCTCCCGCCCCTACGAATGTGATGATCTGCCCCAAAAAACTTACTGTTGAAAGTGTAAGGAAGTCCCCGCGTTGGACGCGATACATCGGGTTCCTACAGGTTAAATATATGTATGGCTTTGTGCAGTCCTTGTACGAGGATGTCGATTTCCTCCTCTGTAGTATAGACGTAGAAGCTGGCGCGCGCGGTTGCAGTGAGGCCCAGACGTTCCATCAGGGGTTGCGCACAGTGGTGTCCAGCGCGAACGGCGACACCTGCCTGCTGGTCAAGTATCGAGGCGAGGTCATGCGGGTGAATATCTCCCAACGTAAAGGAGACGACGCCTCCGCGCCTGCTGGCATCCGGTCCATAGATGGTTAAGCCTGGTACGGTCTGCAATTGCTCCATGGCATAGCGGGTAATTTGCTGTTCGTGGTGTAACACATTTTCCATGCCGATCGCAAGGAGATAATCGACTGCCGCACCCAGTCCAATGGCTTCGGCGATAGAAGGCGTGCCTGCTTCAAACTTCCAGGGAAGATCATTCCAGGTTGACTCTCGCAAACCAACCTTGCGAATCATATCGCCGCCGCCCATAAAGGGGGGCATTGCTTCCAACAGAGCGCGTTTTCCGTAGAGGACGCCGATACCAGTTGGGCCAAGCATCTTGTGGGCGCTGAAACCGAGAAAATCAACGTCGAGGGCCTGGACGTCTACCGGCAGGTGGGGGACGCTTTGTGCTGCATCGAGCAGCACTGTTGCGCCCACTGTATGGGCCTGCGCGATCATTTCCTGCGCCGGATTGATGGTACCGAGTACGTTGGACACGTGAGTGAAGGCCACCAGTTTGGGATGTTGCTGTAAAAGTTGATGATAGACATCGAGTTGTAGTGAGCCGTCGCCGGTGATGGGGATGAACTCCAATCTTGCCCCGGTGCGCTGGGCGAGCATTTGCCAGGGGACGAGGTTGCTGTGGTGCTCCATCTCTGTCAGAAGGATGAGATCGCCGGCAGCAATGTTTGCGCTGCCCCAACTGTAGGCCACCAGGTTGATACTCTCGGTGGTATTGCGCGTAAAGATAACCTGTTTGCTGTGGCGGACATTGATGAAGCGAGCCACTTTGACGCGCGCCTTCTCCATGGCTGCCGTGGCTTCTTCACTGATTTCGTAGACTCCGCGATGGACATTAGCGTGATATGTCTCGTAGTAGGTGCTCATGGCGTCGATGACGGCACGAGGTTTTTGTGAACTTGCCGCACTGTCAAGATAGACCAGTGGCTTTCCGTGTACCTTTCGCGATAGGATAGGGAAGTCTTTACGAATATCAGCGACGCTGCGATGGAAGGCGCTTGCGTCTGTTGCTTTGTTCGACGTTATCATTGCTACTACCTGGTTTCTTTTATTTGACTCTCTAAGATGGACTCCCAAAGATGCCATCATACGGAGTCAATTCCTAATACTCAGTAAGTTGAATTTCTTCTTCGGACTTTTTGTCGGCGAGGCTGATGGCGTATTCATCGACACCTTCAATCTCCCAGCGTTCCTGGACATCGACCCAGGTATCGGCCTCGGTCTCGTAGGCACCGCTCATACGACGCACGATACTGCGGCGCAGGCGCGTGCGCAGGTTCTCCAGGGGGATGCGTTGGAGCACAGGTTCGAAGAAACCCTGAACGATAATACGCTCGGCCTCTTCACGATGAATACCGCGTACCATCAGGTAGAAAAGCTGCTCCTCGTCGATCTGGCCGGTGGTGGCGCCGTGACTGGCGCTGACCTGGTTGGCGCCGATTTCCAGGCTAGGGATAGATTCCGAGCGGCATTCCTTGCTCAGGAGCAGGGTATGATCCGAGAGGAAGGAGGCCGTCTGTTGAGCCTTGGGCCGGACGCGAATCATACCCTCGAACTCGACGCGTGACTGGTCTGTCAGCACGCCTTTGACGAGCGTCTCGGCATTCGTTGCCAGAGCGGCGTGGTCGGAGAGGGTTTTCATGCTGAAACGTTGGTCGTGGTCAGTGAAAAACACGCCGACCAACTCAGCGACACTGCCATTGCCACTCATGGTCGCGCCGATGTTGGCGAGAGTTACCTTGCTGCCAAGGTCGGCCATGACCCAGGTGACACTGGCATCCTTCGCAAGGATGGCGTTCTTATTGGTGACGTTCCAGACATTCTGGTCCAGGTCCTGCATGTTGCAGAACTCGACGCGGGCCTCGTTCTGCGCGTACACCTCAACGACATCGTTTAAGAAAGAGGGGCGCTCATCCTCGAAGGCCGAGTTGTATTCGGCAACGAAGCGGACGCTGCTCTGCTCTTCAGCGATGATAAGGGTATGTGCAAAGGTGGCAGAGGCGGGCGAGTCAATCCAGATCTGTGAGAGAATTGGCTGCTCGATTTCTACGCCTTTAGGGATGTAAAGGAAGGCGCCACCACTCCAGAAGGCGGCGTGCAGAGCCGTGTACTTGTTACTCTCAACCGGAACGCACTTTGTCATAAAGTACTGTTGGACCAGTTCCGGGTAATCGTGGACAGCAGTGTCGAGGGCGGTGAGAATGACGCCCTGGCGCTGCAATGCTTCGTCGAGTTCGATATGTACGATAGAGGCATTGCGCTGCACAATATGACCGGAGCGGCCATTGATATCGGCAGGGATAAAAGGGCTGACCTCCTGAAAATGAAAGTTCGCGACAGCCCGGAATGTGCCGAGGTCGCCACGGCGTCCCAGGGGCGCCGGAAGGCTCTCGTAGACGTCCCAGGCATGGAGGCGCTTTTGCAGCATCCACTCAGGCTCACCCTTGTGATGCGACAGCGCTGCTACCGCGTCGCGGGTCAGTCCAGTAGCCAACGAGTTAGCCATTGACGCTCACCCCATTCTCTTCTTCAACGGGTTTGAGCCATTCGTAGCCCTTCTCTTCCAACTCATATGCTAGCTCTTTGCCCCCTGACTTGACGATGCGACCGTTGAACATGACATGGACAAAGTCGGGGGTGATGTAGTTGAGTATGCGCTGGTAGTGAGTGATGAGCAGGATGCCCAGATTTGGGCCGGTCAGGGCGTTGACGCTCTCTGAGACGATCTTGAGCGCATCGATGTCGAGGCCTGAGTCAGTCTCGTCCATCAGTGCGATTTCTGGTTCAAGCAGCGCCATCTGCAGGATCTCGGCGCGTTTCTTTTCACCGCCGGAGAAGCCATCGTTGATGGAGCGATTGATAAAGCTGTTATCTACTTTGAGCAGGCGCATCTTCTCCTGGAGCAAGTTGCGAAACTCTTTGGGAGGAATGCTTTTGCGCTTGACCATCTTGCCGCTGGGATTCTCGCCCTCTTCGAGAGGTTTGTTGCCTTCACGAACGGCCTCAAGGGAGCGGCGCAAGAAGTTTGCCACGCTCACACCGGGGATAGACATAGGGTACTGGAAGGCGAGGAAGAGGCGCATGCGCGCGCGGCGATCGGGAGAATATTCCAGGATGTTCTCGCCCTTAAACCAGATTTCTCCCTCGGTCACTTCATATTTGGGGTTGCCCATAATAACATTGGCGAGGGTACTTTTTCCAGAGCCATTTGGTCCCATAAGCGCATGAATTTCACCCTGTTTCACCACCAGGTCAACACCACGTAAAATTGCTTTGCCTTCAATATTGGCATGAAGGTTCTTTATAATTAGTTCTGATTCCATTAACGAAACACGACCTCCTTAAGATAGGGGGCGAACCTCACCAGGTTCGCTTATTTGAGATGGTAGGGCGAACCCGAGGTTCGGCGCTACATGAATATCAGAGAGGGCAATGAAGCGGTTAGCTGTTGGCACTGTGACACCTGTCCGCCCAGCTACAGACGATTCCCCGGCCAGGTCGGCTAGAGTCATGCTATCGAGCGTGCGAGCAACAACATCGCGCAATTTTGCCCAGAGAGACTTAGTTTTGCACGAGTCGAGAAAGCCGCAGATTTGTGTCATCTCGCCCTCGGTGGCGCAGATCATGGGTGCAATGGGTCCTTCCAGGACGCGTACAATTTCACCCATGGAGATTTGTGCGGGGTTACGGCTGAGGCGGTAGCCGCCGTGCGCTCCGCGGGTGCTGATAACGAGAGGCGGTTCAGCCTCGCGCAACATCTTCACCAATTGTTCCAGGTATGCCAGGGGCAGCAATTCTGCCTGTGAGATATCCGTGAGGGAGCGAGGATGCTCGCCATAATGATGAGCGAGGTCCACCATGATCCGTACGCCATATTCGCCTTTTGTAGAGATTCCTAAATTCACGGCCTTTCCTTCTCCCTTCCTTCTTTTTGTTCGCCATTTTGCCAGGCGAGCGATCTAATACAGCGGGAATGCTTTACTGGCACACCGATTAATCCGACTAATTCACTAGGATATATTTTAGCACCTTTGGGGGCAGAGCGCAACCGGGTGGGTTGCTCGCTTGCTCGGTAATTTTGGGAAATAGCGAGCGAATTGCGCGCTAATTTTTGAATATAGTAGAGGTAAAGTACTTGAGCGATGGTTTTATCATTCCCGGGATGCGGTAAGGGGAACGGGACGAGGGCGACCCAAGGGTCCCCACACCACTCCACACCGCCCCCGCCCCTACGAGGGACCTGGCGGCCTTTGCTGTCGTGCTCGGTAATTTTGGGAGATAGGGAGCGAATTGCGCGCTAATTTTTTGGATATAGTAGAGGTAAAGTACTTGAGCGATGGTTTTATCGTTCCCGGGATGCGGTAAGGGGAACGGGACGAGGGACCTGGCGGCCTTTGCTGTTATGCTCGGTAATTTTGGGAGATAGCGAGTAAATTGCGCGCTAATTTTTTGGATATAGTAGAGATAGAAGCGAGGGAGCGATGGTTTTGTGATCACGATGTGATATGCGTTGTAGTGATATAGGATATGGTGAGGCATAGGGATGTTCCTCCTGTACTTATTATACGGATGGCACCAAATTGTAGGGTGGTGGGGGTCAATGCATCCACCAGTAGAGGCTTTGTTTCATGGCTGGGAGCGGTTCTGTGTGACGTTTGAGCCTCAAGAGCGTATGTATCTTACCTCGATGGGCATTTTGATCTCTGGGATTTCGTTGCAAGATGTGGTCGAGGGCGGCAAGAGCATGCTGGTAGTGCCTGAGGGTGTAGAGTACTGATCCCTTACCGTCGTGAGTGAGCGAGTTATTGGGGTTCAGATGAATGGATTGTTCAAAGGCGGTATAAGCCTCTGGATAACGGTCGATAATGGGACGAGTCTTTTCAGATGACAAGCGCGGACTGGGTTCAACGCTTGCACGCGCGCCCGTGTTCCCATTGACAACGACTCGTTCATGAGCTATACTCCTTGTAGCAATAAACCGAGACTCTGTTTCCGAATGAGAAGAGGGAAGCTATGGTACGCACGGTCAACGAAGCAGCCTACGCAGCCAAGCGCAACGCCATTCTCGACGCGGCGGAGCGCGCCGTCGAGACCACAGGCTATGAGCAGATGGCGATTGCCGATATTCTGGGCGAACTTCAGATCTCCTCCGGGGCGTTCTATCACTACTTTGACTCCAAACCAGCGTTGCTCTCCGCGCTGGTCGAACGCATGGGGGACCAGGTCGAACAGCTCGTACTCCCCATCGTCCATGATCCGACGCTTGGTGCCCTCGACAAACTCCAGCGCTTCTTTGCCACGCTCGACCACCACAAACTCGCCCACAAGCGCCTGGTGTTCGCGTACCTGCGCGTCTGGTATGCCGATGAGAATGCCATCGTCCGCCACAAACTCTACCTCGCCAGAATCAAACGCTTCACGCCCTGGCTGGAGGAGATTATCCGTCAGGGGACCCGTGAAGGCGTCTTGACGACCCCCTATCCTGATCAGGCGGGCAGAGTGGTCCTCTCCTTACTTGAAGACCTTGGGTATGCCACAGTCGAGCTGCTCCTCACGGAGGAACGCTCGCCAGACGACCTGCCCCGCCTCGAACGGATCGTCGAGGCTTGTGCTGATGCGCTGGAACGCGTGCTGGGAGCGCCAGGGGGTTGCTTGCATCGCGCTTCGCGCGAAGAACTCTCGCAGTGGCTGGTTCCGCCCTTTCTGAAGAAGGAAGAACAGGAGCCGTAAACAAGTATGGCAAAACAATCAGGGTATCAAGCAAGCTATCTCAAGCCTCTGGGACGGAACCTGGTGGTGTTCGAAGGTGAGCGGAGTGTTCACGCGACGGTTCTTCTTCCCTGATACCTGATCGAGCGTGTGAACAGGGTGGGACATCTGGCGTTTCTCGCCTACAGATCCGGGTCTTTTGATCTACACAATGGAGGAATCTGATGCAGTCCGAAAAGGTTCATCTCGCAAAGAAACAGGAGGGCTTAAGCAATATGCGCAACATCGTCAAAGCTCCCATCTTTCGCCTGATTCAAATCGCCTGGTCGCCTATCGGGCTTGTCGGTTACGTCCTCCTCGTTATCACGATGATCCTCTTCAGCCGCACGTCGGGAGTCTCGTCAACGACGCTGGCATCTCTCTATACGAGGCGGATGCAGCACGAGTTGGGCACGAGGCTCGATGAGCCTTGTGAACGACTGATGATGGTACTTCCCAACGTCTCCCATCTGGCCTTACGCCTCGTAACGGGAGGTACGCTCCTGGCACATCGCCTGACTGGCTATGTACCCGGGATCTACCGCTTCCCCTTTGAGGGAGAACCGCAGATGGCACAAGAGCCGGCTGCACGAACGACCTTCTTCGATGCTGCTCTGACCCGACATCTCAGCGACATTGATCAGCTTGTGATTCTCGGTGCGGGCTGGGACACACGATCCTACCGGATGCCGAAAGCAATCCACTGCTTCGAGGTCGATACCCCGAAGACGCAGCAGACGAAACGCCTGATGCTGAAAAAGGCTGGCCTGGACACGACTGGGATCACGTTCGTGCCTGCTGATTTCATGACGGAGGACTGGCTCGAGAAGCTGGTGCATGCTGGCTTCGATCCGGACAAACCGACATTCTTCCTTTGGGAGGGTGTAACCATGTACCTGGACCGGGAGGCTGTCGAAAGCACGCTGCGGAAGATCGCCGGCACCGCCAGTGGCAGTGTCGTCGCATTCGACTACTTAAGTCCGCCACCTGCGAGCAAGCATGTGGCTGCATTCCTTGAGTCTTGCGGCCTGTCTATGGAAGAGCAACGGAACTTCGGGCAGGAGACGGACCGCAAACCCGCCATGGCAGGCTTCACGACCGCGATCGTGTAGCGTGCGGTGAACCGTAGGGCCTGCCCACGAGGCCGAGCAGGCGTGCCGAGTGCGAGGCTGATGAGCATGGTGAGCGAAGACGTTCATAGAGCGCTCATGGATGCTCATCCCCCATGGAAAGAGGTGACCTATGACTCTCGCGATGAAAGCGCTTGTGTGGGTCGTGACGAGCTTTCTGGTCATGGCTCTGGCCCTGTTTCTCCCGGCGGGCACCATCGCCTGGCCTGCCGGCTGGATCTTCCTGATCCTGCTCTACGGCTTCCTTCTTGTTGGCATCTGGATGCTGCTCAAGTCCAACCCTGGCTTGTTGGAAGAGCGCCTGAGTCTCTCCCAACCGCATCAAAAAGCCTGGGACAGGGTGTTTCTCTTGCTGTTCAGACTGTTCTTCCTTGCCTGGCTGGTTCTGATGCCGCTGGACGCCGTGAGATTTCACTGGTCGCAGGTGCCTCTCTTTCTCCAGGTGGTCGGGGCAATGGCTCTGGTAGGCTCGTTCCTTCTCATTTCCCTGACCTTTCGGGAAAACGCGTTCCTGTCGCCAACGGTGCGTATTCAGGGAGAGCGGGGACAAACGGTGGTCTCAACCGGGCCCTACTGCTGCTGGGGTCCTGGTACGGCTTGCTGCTGGCCCTGGTCATGATACCCGGGGGCGCGGTGCGAGCCGTCCTGGAGGAACGCGCGTTGCGCGAGGAATTGCCAGGTTATGATGCCTATATGGCACAGGTCAAATATCGCCTCATCCCGTATGTCTGGTAATTTAGCTTGTCCACGGTTATATGTATTATTTAGGCCTGTTTTTCATACGAGTATGACCGCACAATGGACCTTAGTACAGATGATCATAAGTGCTTTCCGAGTTTAACGATGCCGACGAGGGTAGAGAAACTGACAGCATCTCCCACCACCGAGCACTCAGTACATCGAGATCGAAAAGAGAGGAACAGTTCCAAGAGGGTCTGGGTGACCTCTCTGACCGCGTGAAGCCTCGACAGCGTGGCTTGATGAGGAGATGCTACAGCGATTGTGACCCCTGTTGTTGGGTATCCGTTTGCTCTTCCAGGTGAGAGAAAGAGGAGCGCAAAAAGCAAGAGACCAGAAGAGCAGAGAAAGAGACCGGGTGAAAGGAGATATCGAGATGTCTTTTTCAGATTCCTTGCGAGGGGAGCGTTCTCCAGGAGAACCAGCAAGGCAGGAGTCAGAGGAGTCAGCAAGCAGCGTGCACCCTCCTCCAGTCAAGCATACGAGGCGCAAGATCATCACAGGCGCAATTGCTGCCGGGTCCCTTCTGGCGCTGGGAACCGGCGGGTACCTGGACCTGGCCGCCAATTGGCAGCGACTGACTTTGCCTCCCTTGACAACAACCGACCTGGGAGCCATCAACGCCCTGGTCTGGTCACCCGATGGCAAGTACATCGCCCTGGCAAAAACTCCCGAAACAGTCATCCTCTCTGATTTGACGTACACGGACGTAGGGACATATGGGCTTCAGGTTTGGGATGCTGACGGGAGCAGGTTGCGGATGAGTCACCAGACGGATGATGTTATCGGGTCTCTGTCCTGGTCACCGGATAGCAAGTGGCTTGCTGCACCTGTCGGGAATCGGGTGCAGATTCTGGCTGGATCCGGCGCAGGAGGAAAGGATGGGACGCCGCCAGTAGCCCAGATAGCGGGCGTAACCTCTTTGCCTGAGGGTGAGGATACAAGTAATAGGAATGTGGCAGCCTGGTCCCCTGATGGGACTCGCCTCGCCTTTAGTCACTTTGGCGTTAGCAAAAAAACTGGCCAGGCTACTGGAGTCCTTTCTCTCTGGGATTTCTCCCGCCACCAGGTCCTCTGGCAGACGACGCAGCAAGGCAATTGGTTTTGGACACTCAGCTGGTCTCCCGATAGCCAGCACCTTGCACTCAGTTCTGAGGACGAGCCACGTTGGATAGGAGTTGTGGATGCACGCAACGGACAGGCGATTCTTGATCTGGGGCCTGAGCAAGAGATGAATCCACACGAGCTGGCGAGTTCAGTATGGTCACCAGATGGGCGCTTCATTGCCATAGGATATACGCTCACCGGCGATGGTTCCAGGGGGAAGGTGAGCATTCGGGATGCTCACACAGGCCGACAGGTGACGGCCTATTTCGTGGAGGGCGCGCGCGACAACGGGCCGATGATTACGATGGTCGCCTGGTCGCCAGACAGCCGATATCTCGCTGTAATTGGCAACATGGACAGGATCCGTGGGTGGGATCTGACCA
>VBHI01000115.1 GCA_005881495.1 Chloroflexota bacterium | reverse complement strand
GATACCAGCATTCGTGGCGCGACCCGTTTGAGTTGGCTACGACAGGCTCCGGGTGTGGCCTCGCCCAAAAGTATCAAGCACCTGGTCGAGCGTCTGTTGTTTCTGCGAGAACTGGCACTCCCCGCGCCGTCGGTCACGTTACACCAGAATAGGGTGTTACAATTGGCGCGTAAGTGCAGTAAATACCAGGCGCAGCCGCTGCTGAACTTGCCACGAGATCGACGCCATGCCCTGCTAGTGTCACATCTGTTTGAACTTTCACAGGACCTCACCGATCAGGCGCTCAACCAGTTTGATCGGTTGCTTGGGGAATTGCAGCGCAAAGGCGAGCGCCGTCAGGAAAAGCACTTACGGCTCAACTCACGCAAGATGAACAGCCATTTAACGATTCTCACCAAAGCGGCAGAGGCGTTTTTGCTCGCCAGGACAGAGGGGAACGATCCTGTACAGGCGCTGCTGGACAGAGTGCCGGAAGCCCAGCTCCAGGCCACCGTTGACTCGGCGAAACAGTTCCTGCGTCCAGAGGATCTGGACTCCCTGGATCTCATCGAAGCGCGCTATGTGCCGATGCGACAAAGTTTGCTGATCTTGTATCAGGCCCTCGATTTTCAGCCGTTTCGGCGGAGTGAACCCGCTCTACAAGCATTGGAACATGTCTCGACGCTCGCCAAACACCGCCGACGGGTGACGGCGAAAGAGCAAAAAGTGGGTAAGGTGAAGATGCACGCGCCTCTGGGCCACCTGACCCAACGGTGGCGCAAGCATGCCCTGGAAGGAGACAAGATCACGCCGAATTACTATGAAGCAGCCGCTTTTGAGGCGCTCAAAGGGCGAGTGCGTTCAGGCGATATCGCCGTCTCCGGCAGTCGACGGTATCGCCCATTTGAGCATTATCTGTTACCAGCAGCGCACTTTGAGCAGCTCACAGAGAAACAGCAGACCCGGCTGGCAGTCAACAGTGATGCGGAAGCGTATTTGACGGCAAAACAGCAAGAGATTACCCAGAAGTTGGTGGCCTTACAAGAGAGCATTGGCAAGGTGGAAGGCAGTCTGATTTTGGATGAGAAAGGGCATCTGCACCTCCCACAGTTGGAAAAAGCCGTGCCGGAAGACGTGGAACGTTTGAAAAAACGGGTGTATGCATTACTGCCGCACCTGCCATTGGCCGATCTGCTGCTGGAGGTCGATGCCTGGACCGGATTTTTGCGCCACTTCACGCATCTCACCAGCAAAGATGCCCCGATTGGGACCCAGAAGCTGGAGCTTGTGGCCGCATTAATGGGCATGGGCATGAATCTCGGCTTGGAAAAGATGGCGGAATCCTGTCCGTATACCTATCGCCAGCTCTCCTGGTCCATCGATTGGCATATTCGAGAGGAGACGCTGCTGGCCGCGCTGGCGAATCTGGATAACTTTGTGCTTGCAGCTCCCCTCTCCTCTGCCTGGGGAGATGGAACCACCTCGTCATCCGATGGAATGCGCTTCCATGTGGGCGTCCAAGCGGCCAACGCTGAGTACAACGCGAAATATTTTCACGCCAGACGAGGGACCAACATGTATATCCATGCGGCTGACATCTGGGTTCCCTTTGGCAAGCCGCAAATCATTGGGACGAATGAAGAGGCCCTCTACGTTGTTGACGCTTTATGTCATCACGAAAGTGATCTCCACATTCAAGAACATTACACGGATACTGGCGGCAGTACGGAGCGGGTGTTTGCCCTCACGGCGTTGCTTGGTTTTCGTTTTGCTCCGCGTCTGCGAGACGCGCTCTCACGCCATCTCTATCTCGTGGACGAGGTGGGAGCGTCTGGACCACTCAACAGCTTGCTCTTTGGTCAGGTCAAAAGCAAGGTGATTATCGAGCAGTGGGATGAGATGCGGCGTGTGGCCTCATCGATCTGTCATGGAACCGTCTCGGCTTCATTGCTCATGCGCAAACTGGCGGCCTATCCCCATCAGAATCAGGTGGCTAGGGCACTCACCGAGATGGGCAAGCTGGAGCGAACGGCCTTCCTGCTTGAGTATTTCCGCGACGAAGCGCTCAGGCGGTGTGTGCTCATTGGTTTGAACAAAGGAGAGGCATTGCATGCGCTTGCCCGTCAACTGTTCTTTGGCCGATCGGGCGTTTGAGGATCAAATGCATCGAGCCAGTTGTCTTCATCTACTCATGGCAGCAATTGCTGCCTGGAATACCGTCTATCTCACCGAAGCCATTGCAACCTTGCGCAAGCGGGGTGAAGAC
The DNA here is from genome assembly GCA_005881495.1 of Chloroflexota bacterium. Next base: position 3,241 of record VBHI01000115.1, on the reverse strand, counting down.
ATTCCAGAAGCGACTGTCGCCCATATTGCGCCTCTAGGATGGGAGCACATTCGCTTGATCGGCGATTATCATTTTGCGCCGCAATCCGGGCGTTCCCTGGAAAATCTGCGCCCTTTGCGAATGCCTGAGGAGGAGAGCGTCTGAGAAGGAATCTGGCTGAGTCCATCAAACGACCGTTTTGGGGACTGAGCTATATAGGACCAGAAGGCTCTTTCATGGAGACCATTGCAGGACGGGGGCAAAGTGGTTGTTTGCTGAAAGAGGATCCTCTTGCTGTGCTGTATGCATCAGGAGAGATTCTTCTCAACCAAGCGTTCAGTTTGCCCCATCCTGGAATGGTCTCCTATTAGCAAAAATATATTACGAAGCAGGTGCAATTCCAGCATCCTGACGAACTTGCCGCAGGTGAGCATCCATGGCCTGGCGAGCCGCTTCGGGATCATGGTGCCTAATGGCGTCGAGGAGACGTTTATGATAGAGTTGTCCGCGCTCAGGGCCGCCCTCAACCGCGAAGATCTGCTTGCGCTGCTCAGTGAGCAGGTCGACAATGGAGTCGACGAGGGCGAGCATCAGGACGTTTTGTGTGCCATGGGCCAGGGCGCGGTGAAACTGGTTGTCGGCGGCAATGTAGGCATCGACATCCTGCAAACTGGCATCCATCGCCTGCACCGCTTCCTGCATGGCCGTCACGTGTTTCTGGGTGGCACGCCTGGCAGCGAGAGCGGCAATCTCGGGCTCCAGCATTTCGCGCACCTCCATCAGATCAGCTAAACCGCCCGCATGCTCGACTCTCATCAGCAGTTCGAGGGAGTGGTGCATGGCCTGCGAGGTGGCATTAATCACAAGAGCTCCCCGACCGGGGCGCGTCTCGATCAGCCCCTGCTGAGCCAGTATCTTCATGGCTTCACGGACCGCTGTGCGGCTGGCACCGAATTGCTCAGCCAATTCGTTCTCGGTGGGGAGACGATCCCCAGTGCGCAGTTCACCCCTGAGGATGCGCTGCTTGATCTGCTCGGCGATCTGCTCGTACAGTTTGCTTGCTCGTATCGGGGTATACATGTTCTCTCACTCAATTCAAGAGATCACACTTATATTAGTATGATGATAATTTTAAACTATGATAGTATAAACATACTCAGTTTGGGCCTATTTGTCAAGCTGCTTCATTGCTGATAGCTGTTTTCTGAGGGGGAAAAGGATGCTCTGGGAGGAACACATCCTCCTTCAAGAGCACTGACCGCCTTGGCCTCACGATATATTCGCTGCCTAGTTAGACAGGAGCAATTTCGGAGGTGGGTCCCAAATTGCCCCAAAAAGGATTGACAAACGCTCCAAAAGTTTGTATGATAATCATATAATATTCTGATAGTACAAATGATAGCGGACGTTGGCACGACATCTGCGTAAGGCTAGCTATTTTGTGTGAGGAGGTTTTCTATGGCAAATCTTGGTTACGTTGGCCTGGGAGCAATGGGTAGCCGCGTGGTCAAACGCCTGCTTGATGCAGGTCATACCGTGACAGGCTACAATCGCACGAAGTCGAAAGCACAATGGCTGTTGGACGCCGGAATGCATTGGGCTGACTCTCCTCGTGAAGTGACAGAAAGGGTAGATATTGTGTTCACCATGGTGACAAACACGCATGCCCTTCACGAGGTCACATCAGGTCCAAACGGGATCCTGGCAGGGCTGGGACCGGGAAAAACGTACATCGATATGAGCACGGTCAGTCCCTCCAAGTCGAGAGACCTGGCGGCAAAGGCCGCAGAAAAGGGAGCACGCATGCTTGATGCACCTGTATCCGGCAGCGTCATCACACTCGAACAGGGGAAATTATCGCTCATGGTCGGTGGCGATCAGGGTACCTTTGAAAGAGTCAAGCCTATCTTGCTGGCGATTGGTCAAAGAGCGGACTATGTCGGTAAAAATGGTCAAGCTGTCTTGATGAAGATTGCGGTAAACCTCAATCTCCAAGTCCAATTTATGGCCCTCTGCGAAGGGTTACTTCTCACTGAAAAGGGGGGCATTCCTCGTGAAACCGCCCTTGAAGTGATGCTCAACAGCGTCATTGCCTCACCATCATTACAGTATCGCGCTCCCTTTATCCTTAACATGCCAGAAGAAGCATGGTTCGATGTGAACATGATGCAGAAAGATATGCTCCTGGCTCTGGAGCTGGGTCGGGAACTCGATGTGCCACTCCCAACGGTTTCCGTGAGTAATGAGTATCTCACTGCTGCCCGAGCAATGGGGCTTGCCAAGAAAGACTTTGCCATTGTGTATGAGGTACTGGCGCAGATGGCCGGGTTAGGCAAACGATGAGTATACAGAACGTGGTTCATCTGCCAAAGCCGTATTCCTCGCCACACCGTTCAAGCGTTTCGAACGCGTGCGAATGATGGCAGCTGAATAATTGTTAGTCCTGAACAGGGAGGACCCCATGAATCGCATGGAACGCAGAGAAGACCGTGAGATTTTGCGCACGGCTGGATTTACTGAAACTGAAATAGAACGATTGAGTCGATTTCGTAGTGCTTCTAAGGCATGGTTCAAATGCACTTGACAGTTTCCGGTAGTGTATCCCCTGCTAAGGGTCGAGATGGGTAGGAGGATTCAGTAAGATGAGTATACAATTTTCCCAGAGGAAGCCGAAGAGCGAAGACTGCAAACAGGCCATTCAAACTGTCCAGCAGCAGGTGCAAGAGGCTGCGCTTGCCGCCATCACCATGATACTGGAAACCTTTCTGGAAGCCGAGGTGACCGCGAAACTCAGACGGGAGAAAGGCGAACCACGGCACGTGAGTGGGCAAGCCCATGAGATCGACTGGTACTGTAGACATTGTGGCTGTCGGGATGCCAAACGGTTCATGCGAGATGGGCATTACCAGCGGGCGCTAGCTACCAACTGGGGAGTGGTGAAAGCATTGAAAGTGCCGATGCTGGAATGCCAGGAATGTGGTCACGATGTGATCTGTCATTACGCCATCCTGGAAAAGTTTCAGCGCTTTTGGCTGGATTTGGACCAAGACGTATTGTTGGGCAGTGACTTGTGCGAAAGCTTGCGTCACCTGAGCCAACGCTGGAGTGACATGGTAGGAAGCAGCGTGGACCTGCGCACCATCAATGAATGCATCAATCAGATCGAACCTCTGCTCAAGCAAGCGCATAGTACGCCCATCACGGAGGTGTCCCATAGTGCAATGGGATGGCATCTGACTCACCATCCAGACCGAAATTTCAA
>VBHI01000333.1 GCA_005881495.1 Chloroflexota bacterium | reverse complement strand
GTAGTGAGAGCGTTAGCGAAAGACCCCCAGCTCCGCTTTGAGGATGTACGAGCCTTCGCCACAGCCCTGGAAGAAGCGAACAACGCGGCTTCGCCTTCGAAAACGTTCTTTGTGCCGACAACTGATCCTCTCGCGGCTCTGCCGGTAGCGACTCCGAAGGAGCCTCCTGCATCTGGACGCGCCTCGCCTTTCCTGAACACGCCTCCCTTGAATCTGACCCCGCTGGTCGGTCGCGAAGGGGAAGTGAAGGCGGCGGGCACACGCATGCTGCGTAGAGAGGTACGATTGCTGACTATGACCGGCCCAGGAGGGGTTGGCAAAACGCGCCTCGCGCTCGCGGTTGCGACCGACCTGCTGCATGCCTTTGTTGATGGCATCTGCTTTGTCGCGCTGGCCCCGATTAGCGATCCTGACCTGGTGGTGCCGACCATCGCCCAGGCGCTGGGATTGAAAGAAGCCGGAGACGGATCGCTCTTTGAGCGCGTTCGCGCCTTCTTGAGAGAGAAGCGCCTGCTGCTCGTGCTCGATAATTTCGAACAGATCGTGGCAGGAGCGCCGCTGCTCGTCGAACTGCTCTCGGACTGCCCCCAGTTGAAGGTGCTGGTCTCCAGCCGCGCCTTGCTGCGCGTGCATGGTGAACACGAATTTCCCGTTCCCCCGCTAGCGTTGCCGGACCCAAAGCATCTCTCCGACGTCGAAAACCTCTCGCACTACGCGGCGGTCGCGCTCTTTGTGCAGCGGGCACAGGCGCTCAAGCCCGATTTCGACCTGACCGAGGAGAACGCCTCGACCATCGCGGCGATCTGCACTCGGCTGGATGGATTGCCACTGGCGATTGAACTGGCTGCCGCCCGTATCAAACTGCTCCCCCCGCTGGCGCTGCTGGCACGGCTCACGCATCGGCTTCAGGTACTGACCGGTGGCAGGCAGGATGCGCCCGCCCGGCAGCAAACCCTGCGCAACACGCTTGCGTGGAGCTACGACTTACTCTCGGCTCGCGAACAACAGCTCTTCCGCCGCCTCTCGGTGTTCGTGGGGGGCTGCACACTTGAAGCGGCTGAAGCGGTGTGCGGGACGCCTGGGGACATGTCGTCGACTTTCTTGGATGGGGTGGCATCCCTGCTGGACAAAAGCCTGCTCATGCAGATCGAGCATAGAAACAATGAGCCGCGCCTGATGCTGCTGGAGACGATCCGAGAGTATGGGGTAGAGTGCCTGGCAGCTAGTGGCGAATTGGAGCAAACACGGTATGCTCATGCTGCCTACTACCTGTACCTCGCGGAGAAGGCCGAACCACACCTCAGGAGCGAACAACAAGCAGTGTGGCTGGCACGATTGGAGTCAGAGCATGATAACCTGCGGGCAGCCTTGCGCTGGTTGCTTGACCACAAAGAGCGAGAGATGGCCCTGCGCTTGAGCGGAGCGCTGGCATCCTTTTGGGTGATATGTAGTCATTGGACTGAAGGGCGCAGCGAGCTTTCGCAGGCCCTGGCAGCAAGTGAAGGCGTTGCAGCAGCAATACGGGCGAAGGCGCTCAATGGAGCTGGCGTGCTCATGGGCGTGCAGGGGGACCATGAGCACGCCTTGGCGTTGTGTGAGGAGAGCCTGGCACTCTCCCGCCAATTAGGAGACACACAAGGCACTGCGCTTTCCCTCCTGTGGCTGGGGGAGATCACGTTTTGGACAGGAAGCCTGCTGCGTTCACGCGCGCAACTAGAGGAAGCCCTGACACACTTCAGAGAGGTAGATGATTCATGGGGCATAGCAACCTCGCTTGAGAGATTGGCCGCTTTAGCTTTGGAACAGGGCGAGTACAGCAGATCACGCTCCCTCCTCGAGGAGAGCCTGGCTCTCAACAGAAAGGTGGGGGACAAGACGCGCATCGCCAACGTCCTGCTGACCTGGGCCTGGATGCTCATATGGTCCGCAGGAGAGCTTGAGAAAGCACATGCCATGCTCGAAGAGTGTTTAGCACTCTCCAGAGAGGTAGGCGACAAAGGGACCGAGGCCGCCGGGGAACTCTTATTGGGAGTAGTGGCTCTTTTCCAGGGCGAGTACATCAGAGCACACTCCCTGCTCGAGGAGAGCGTAGCGCTTTCGAGGAAGATGGGGAAGCAGCGAGAGATTGCTCAGGGGATTCTGGGTCTGGGCTTCCTCGCTTTTACTCAAGGCGACTATGAGACGGCACAAGCCCTGCTTGAGGAGAGCCTGGCGCTCTCCAGAAAGATAGGCCATCAGTCGATGATGGCCCTTTGTCTGGAGATTTTGGCAGCGGTGGCGGTGGCACAGGGACAACTCACCTGGGGAGTACGGCTGTTGGGAACAGTGGAGACGTTGCGCGAAAGCATCGCCGTCCCCAGGCCATCCGCTACGCAGATGTGGTATGAGCAATCTGTCGCTACCGCACGCACAGGGTTGGGTGAGGAGGACTTTGCTGCGGTATGGGCCGAGGGACAAGCCATGACGCCAGAACAAGTCCTCGCGGCGCGAGAACCGCAAGCCATCCCGCGAGAACTATCCCCGGTGACGCCAGCGATTCCCCCAGTAACCCCAGCATCCACCTATCCTGCAGGTCTCACTCTGCGTGAAGTTGAAGTACTGCGCCTGGTCGCGCAGGGACTCTCCAACGCGCAGATCGCCGCACAGCTCATTATTAGCCCCTACACCGTCAATGCCCATATGCGTTCGATCTATAGTAAGCTGGAAGTAAGTTCGCGCATTGCAGTAATGCAATTTGCCACCAAACACCACCTCATGTGATCATTGCTTCGCATGGAAGTGCATCCATCCTGTACGCACCACCCACCCGCTCTCACTCCTGATGAAGCATATAGTTATCGTTAACTAGAAGCTCCTTTCAAACGCTGCTTTCACGCCCTCACAAATAGTTAGGCAAATAGCATGTGGTAACGATGTGTTTTCACACAAACCAGGCTAGACTGTGGGTAGAGGTTCAAACAGTCATACCGGATCAAAAAGAAAGGACAAGCCCATGAACCCGCAGATGCAGACGGAAGCACAACCTGAACTGTCAACATATTCGAAAGTACATTGCCACAAGATGGCAGAAAGAAGGAAATAGATGGCAACCTACTCAAACGATTCACAACGCAAACAGACGCAGCGATTGGGGCTTCAAGCTTCGCGTACCCCTAGCGGCGAAGCACCTGATCACACCCCTCCCAAGAGGAGCAAGACGCTGCGGCGCACCCGGCGCATCCTGCTCGTGTCCGCCCTCCTCCTCGCGCTCCTGGCCTTGACAGGGTTCCTCTATCAAAGCATCGCCAGCGCGCAGGATGCCTCCAGCTACCCTGCCCCTGGCAAACTCATCGATATGGGAGGCTACCGCTTGCACCTCTCTTGTACCGGGACGGCCCGTCTGGGAAGCCCGACGGTGATCCTGGAGGCGGGATATGGCAATACGTCTCTGGTCTGGAGCAAGGTCCAACCGGGGGTAGCCTCCTTCACGCGCGTGTGCTCCTACGACCGTGCGGGCTATGGGTGGAGCGACAATGGTCCCCTGCCACGCACGGCTGGGCACATGGTCAGGGAATTGCACACGCTGCTGGCCAGGGCTGGCGTCGCGGGTCCCTATGTCCTGGTGGGGCACTCCTATGGGGGGCTGATCATGCAGCTGTACGCCTCTACGTACCCACAGCAGGTGGCAGGCCTCGTGCTCGTCGAGTCCGTGCATGCAGACCAGTTCCGCTATCCTGAGCTGCATGTTGGCCCTATCCCCCCCATCTGTCAAGCACTCGCCCCATTTGGGATCGTGCGCGTACTCGGGTTCGCCCTGCTGCCAAGCGTAGCCGAGTATCCACCCACGGCGCAGCCAGCGGCCAAAGCGCAATTCAATCAAACGCGGTTTTGTCAGACCGCCTCTGCCGAGTACGCGGCGTGGGACGAGAGTTCCGCCCAGGTCCGTGCCGCTCGACCTTCCTTGGGGCACCTTCCCCTGGTAGTATTGACGCATGGACTTCCTTACCTTGGTCCGCAGGGAGAGCGGGACTGGCAAGCTCTCCAGAGGAATTTAGCGGGTCTCTCCTCTCACAGCCGCTACATCATTGCTACCCGCAGTGGGCACTTCATCCAGCTTGAGCAACCTGATCTTGTCATTGCGGCGATCAAACAGGTGCTCACCGGAAAGGTGTAGCACACGGAGCAACGCGTCCATTCGGTAGCCAGGGCTGTGGCACAGTCGGGAAGAAAAGAAGCCTCTGTGCCACGGCCCTGCACCAATCAGGCGATTCGCCCCCACTTATTGCTATTACTCGTATCGTTCAACAAACCCCTCTCCTTCTAGGAGAGAGGCCACCGTGCAAGGTGTTACTTGCAGACACAGGAGAAAGGTTTTATGACAAACCAGAAACATACGACAGTGGTCAACAGCCAGCGAGATCGGCTTTCCTACCTCTGGCTCGCGCTTGGCATCCTGCTCTTCGCCTTCGGCACCATCAGGTGGACGATCCCCCTGGCTGCCTGGCTGTACCCCATTTTCTTGCTCCGTTTCGTCCGCACACAGCCCCTGTTGCGAGGCATCCTGCTGGTGCTCCTGGCTCTCGTGCTGGTGTGGGAAGTTGAACTGCCAGGGGTCGTTCCTGCTCCGATCCTCTTGTACGTGCCTATTGTCTTCGGCTTTGGCGTCATCTTCACCCTGCCCTACCTGATCGACCGCGTGCTTGCCCCCCGACTGCAGGGGTTGCTTGCCACCCTGGTCTTTCCATCTGCCATGACCACGATCTGGTACCTGAGTGGGTTGCTCAACCCCTATGGAACCACGGCGAACCCCGCCTACACCCAGTTTGGCAACTTGCCCCTGCTCCAACTGGTGTCGGTGACCGGTCTGTGGGGCATCGTCTTTGTGATGAGCTGGCTCGCCTCACTGGTCAACTGGGCCTGGGAGCGTGGCTTTGCCTGGCCCCGGGTGCGCGGCGGTGCCGTGCTCTACGCCAGTCTCCTCGCCCTGGTGCTGCTGTTTGGGGGCGCGCGCCTGGCCCTCTTCCCCGCGCAAGGCAGTACGGTGCGGGTCGCCGGGATCACCCCTTCCCAAGCGCTGATCGCAGCGGCTAACAAGCAAGATTCCCAGAATATCGATGCGCTGATGTCAGGGGAGGGGACGCAGGTTGCTCGCCAGCTCGTCCGCCAGGCGTATGCCCCGGTCTTCGATGAGTTGCTCGCGCTGAGCCTGCAAGAGGCCCGTGCCGGGGCGAAGATCATCCTTTGGCCTGAATGCATTGGGGGGGGCACCACCTTATTACAAGAAGACGAGGCCGCCCTGCTGACGCGGGCCAGGGCCCTGGCCCGCACGACGGGCACCTACCTGGATCTGGGCCTCTGCGAGCTGCTCTCGCATCCGGTGCAGTCGTCTTTCTTTACCGACGAGAGCATCCTGATCGACCCGACCGGCAGCGTCGTCTGGCGCTACCAGAAGGCCCACCCGGTTCCTGGGGAGCCGTGGAACCCTGGAGATGGCCAGGTGCCCACCGTCCAGACACCCTATGGGCGGCTGTCCAACGTGATTTGTTTCGATGCCGACTTCCCCGGCACCCTTCGCCAGGCCGGGCAGGCGGGAGCCGCTATCATGCTCGTGCCCTCCAGTGACTGGCGAGAGATTGACCCGTACCATACCCAGGTGGCGACGTTTCGCGCGATTGAGAACGGTTACTCCCTGGTGCGCCAAACGGGCAATGGGCTTGCAATGACGGTGGATTACGAAGGAAAGGTGCTCTCGGCCTCGGACTACTTTACCACCGATCCCCAGGTCATGGTGGCCTACGTCCCCATGCAGGGCGTGCACACGATCTATGCCACGATCGGCGACCTGTTCGCCTGGCTCAGTATAGCGGGGTTGGTCGGGCTCATCGGGGTTGCGCTTGCACGCAGACGCAAAGCCGGTGAGGCAGGGGCAGCAGAACCGCGTGAAGAACCACTCCCCGTTTCCTAACCAATGGGTGTTGAGACTCATTCGGCCCGAAGGTGACACGCTCTCCGGCGTCGGTCCAATGAGTCTCAACGTCAATCACTGTCACTTGTCAGCAATAGTGCTATCTTGACCGCGGCGTCACCAATGTATGGATTAGGCCTAGTAGGGTTGACCCTTGCAGTCAACCTGGGGCGGGGTGGTGGGATCGGGCTCGTGATCGCTATATCCGACCACCCATCGTCCGCACGTACGATGCGCAGCATCGCACCGTGTATAGTAGGGTTGACCCTTGCGGTCAACCTGGGGCGCGGCGGCTCCCTCGTCTCACCTGGGGCTTCCCCCTAGCGCTCTCCCAGCACCTTTGCTCCCACCCTATCATCACTCCCTGCACTACCCACGAGTTTCACTTTCTTTCCCTCAATCAACAACCCAGCGAAGAGCGCACTGGCCAGGGCCAGTCCGGCACAGATGAGCGAAACCAGGCGAAAACTGCTCACAAAAGCTTCATCAATCGCTCTCTTGAGCGCCACTTGCATTTCACCGCTCACACTCGTAGGAATAGTGATGCCAGCCAGCTTGACGCGCTGTACATCAATAATATGTTGTACTCCGGGCGCTAAATGCAGCGTTGCCAGGTGACTGTCAAGACTAACATTGAAGGCAGATAAGGCCACAATACCGAGAATGGCGATTGACAGCAACCCGGCTGTTCGCGAAACAGCATTATTGATGCCAGAAGCAATACCCACATGGCGTTGATCCACCGCGCCCATGACTGCCGTCGTCAACGGCGCAACTGTTACCGTCATGCCGACACCCATTACGACCACTGCTGGAAAAAAGGTGTACCAGTAGCTGCTCGCCCCACTTCCAATTCCAGGTAGGGAAAAGAGGACAAAGCCAACAGCAGTAATGGTCGGTCCAACAACCAGCAGCAATTTCGCGCCGTAGCGATTCACTAAACCACCAGTCCAACGCGAGCCTAGAAACATAATCAGAATGAATGGGACGAAGGCAGCACCAGCGGCCGTAGGAGGATAACCCTGTACCAGAATCAAATTGAAAGGTAAGAAGAAGGCCAGGCTTCCCAGGGCTCCATAGAGCAAGAACGTCAGTAAATTTGCACCGCTAAATGTACGCGAACGGAATAAGCCAAGCGGTACCATCGGCGCCTGAATACGAGCTTCTACGAGAATAAATGCGACCAGCGCAGCGATGCCAGCAGCCACCGTGCCGAGTACAACTGGACTGCCTAAGCCAAGGTTACCAGCCTCGATCAGTCCATACACGATAGCTCCTAAACCAATCGTCACAAGCAGGGTGCCCCACCAGTCCAGTCCTCCTGTTGCGTCTTCGTCACGGCTCTCCGGCACACGCCAGAATAAAACGCTAAGCACGATTGCTGCTAGCGGGACATTGAGGAAGAAGACCCAGCGCCAGGAAGCATACTCTACTAACACCCCTCCAAGTACTGGACCCACCAGTGAGGTGATAGAAGTAAAACCCGACCAGGTGCCAATCGCTCGCCCTCGTTGCTCGGTGCTGAACGAGGCGCTAATTATCGCCAGGCTGCCCGGTACCAGCAGCGCGCCACCGATTCCTTGCAAGGCGCGTGCGATAATCAATAGTTGCACGTTCGGCGCTAGACCACAACAGATTGAGGCAAAAGTGAAGACCGTAATGCCAATGGCAAAGATACGCCGCCGTCCATAGTGATCGCCCAATGAGCCTCCCACGAGAATGAGCGCAGCGAGAAAGAGCGAATATGCCTCCACGATCCACTGTACATCAGAGGTCGTCGCGTTCAATTCTCTCTGTATGACTGGAAGTGCCACATTCACGACTGAGCCATCAATAAAAGCCATGCTAGATCCAAGGATGGTTGCTACAAGGATCCACAGCCCGGTATGTGGGGCGCATGGTGTAGCCTTGGGAGCAGAGCGCATAACGCCCTCGTCACATGGCGATTTCATAAAATTGGCCATTTCTTGTTCTCTCTAACTGGACCTAATCGGATAAGTCCGTCTCCTGTTGTTTCTCCTGACTGGTGCGTTCCTATATCACACACTGCATTGTAACATCTTTTTGGCCTTTGAGAGGCACTATCCAATGTTCTATTATCTCCCCTTGCAATCAATATAAATCGACTATAATAGAGTAATAACAAGTAATATCAATGTTCATTGACTTTCATCCAAAATCCTGCTACATATTATAGCAGGAGATGTTTTATGCACTGGTAAACAGTAAAAAGCAAAGGAGCATATTATTACTATGTCAACGTCGACATCAGGTACCAACGGGGCCCCTCAAACGGCTCCAGGTACAAACAGTAAACCCTCAAAGGGTGGCTTGGAAGGTATAGTAGCAGCAACTACCGCGCTCAGCAAAGTCGAAGGCACAGCCGGACGTCTGATCTATCATGGCTACAATATCCATGATCTCGCTACAACAACCTCATTTGAAGAAATAGCGCACCTGCTCTGGTTTGGCCATCTCCCCAACAAAAGCGAGCTGGCAGACCTCAAGGCAAAGCTCGCGGCGGAACGCACCCTACCGACAAGTGTATTACAGATCATCAGCGATCTGCCGATAACAGCAGAACCGATGGATGTCTTGCGCACTGCCGCCTCCGCTTGGGGAGCTTCTACCATTAAGGGAAAAGCAACCGTTGAACAGGCTATCGCTCTGACAGCACGTTTCCCCGTCTTCCTTGCGGCATTTCACCGCCTGCGCGGCGGCCTGGAACCCCTGGAGTCTCGGCCAGAATTAGGACACGCCGCCAACTATCTCTCCCTGTTGAGTGGCAAGCAACCCGAGCAGCAGCATGTCAAAGCGCTGGACGCCTACCTGGTGTTGCTGGCAGATCACGGCATGAATGCTTCCACCTTCACCGCCAGGGTTGTGGCCAGCACCGAGTCAGATATCGTCTCGTCCACCGTCGCTGCCGTTGGTGCTCTCAAGGGCCCCCTGCATGGTGGCGCTCCATCGAAGGTCCTGGACATGCTGAAGGCTATTGGCACTAGCGACAATGCCGAGAGTTGGCTGCGCAGCACTCTGGCAGTTGGGCAGCGCTTAATGGGCTTTGGTCATCGCGTCTATAAGACCGAGGACCCGCGCGCCGAAGAGTTGCGCGAACTGGCACGCCTGGCCGATCCTCAGGAGTTCGTCCTCGCTCGTCGCGTCGAAGAGATAGCGATTGCCCTTCTGGAAGAGCAGAAACCAGGTCGCCGTCTCTACACCAATGTCGAGTTTTATTCCGCGGTACTGCTCTCGTCCGTCGGCCTGCCAGGCGACCTCTTCACCCCGACCTTTGCCGTCAGCCGTGTCGCAGGCTGGACCGCCCACATCCTGGAACAGGCCGGCAACAATCGTCTGATTCGCCCCGAAGCCGACTACATCGGCCCAACAGACGAACATTTCGTGCCCCTCGACGAACGCTAAAAAAGTAGAGACATTTATATTATATGGTACCAGAACAGTTAAGAGGTCAGGCAGGTCTTGCCAGCGATCAGGATTTTCTCATGCCTCTTCCGCCGTGAAGGTGATGGTGATGAGGACTTTATTTTGCGCAATAGCGATGTTCGCCAGGTTGGGCGGCTCGATCCCAAAGTCTGTCATATAAATGGTGCTGGTCGCCGTTCCCGTTATCGCCTTGCCCACGACCTTTCCCTGCACGTCAAATACCTCTTTGTTGGTTTTGCCGTGCATCGTCAGGTTACCGGTCAGTTGAAAATGAACAGTTTGCCCGTCACTGTAGCTCGCCGGCAAGCCTTGCGTGCTGACAGAGATGAATGTCGCATAAGGATAGGTGTCTGTTTCCAGGGCGTGTTGTCGCACGTAGTTATCGCGCCTCTGCGCATCCGTTTGCAACGTCCTCAAGTCGACTGTCACATTCATGGCTGCAACAAGCGGCGATGCGCTGGTGCGTATGCGGAAACTGCCCTGCACCGAGTGCGTCGTGCCAATCGCATCGTTATTCGGTTTATTTTGGAAGATCAGGTTTTCGTATACGCTATAGGATGCGGTGGTCTGGGCAGGCACGATCTGAAATCTCTGCAGACCGTTTGAAGGAATGGGCGTTCCGGTGGCCGTTACGGCCCCTGGCGCGCTATGGGTCTGGTTGGCGGTGCTGGCGAAGCGCGCTGTGTATATCATACCAGCGACGATGATGACGAGGACTACGCCGGTTCCGGCCAGCCAGATGTTACGTTTCTTCATAGTTCCTCCATAGAAGTAGTGAGAATATCTCCATGTGACCCCGATGCTCTTCTCGTGCATCCAGGGCAGGTTCGTCGGCTATCAGAATGTGTCACGGGAAGCGCAAGCCGATTCAATTCGTCTGTTCCGGCAGCGATGACATGCTTCCCGTTCCCTCCTCTCTATCATCGGGCAGCGTCCCGTACGCCAGGGGCAGTGTGAGTTTCACCGTCGTGCCCTGCTCGGGAGCGCTAGAAAGGGAGAGCTGGCCGCCGTGAGCAACCGCGATACCTCGTGCAATGGAGAGCCCGAGACCCGTGCCTCCCGCCTCGCGCGAGCGGGCCTTGTCCACCCGGTAGAAGCGTTCACCCAGGTGCGGCAGATGCTCGGCCGCGATGCCGATCCCGGTGTCGCGTACCTCCAGGAGCGCATGTCCATCTTGCACCGCCGTGCGCACGGAAACACGACCACCCTGGTGGTTATATTTGATGGCGTTGTCGAGCAGCACCAGCACCGCCTGCTCCAGCAGCATCGGATCCCCAATCACGTAGGGATCGCTGGTGCACTCCACCTGGACGACGATATCACGCTGCTCGGCGAGGGCTTGCGCCCGCCCCGCTACCTCCTGGGTCAGTTCAGCAAGGCTCACCACCTCATGCTCCTGGTGAGAGGACCGGTTATCCAGGCGGGCAAGTGTCAGCAAGTTGGTGGCGAGACGCGACATATGGTTCGCTTCGGCAACAATATCCTCTAGCAGCGCCGCATCCTCTGCCTCCAGACCCTCACGACCTCGCAGCAGGACCTCGGCATCCGCGCGCAGCAAGGTCAGGGGCGTGCGGAGTTCGTGCGCGGCATCGGCGATAAAGCGCTGCTGGTTGGCCCAGGCCAGTCGCGCCGGGGCCAGCGCGCGGTTCGACAGAAACAGTCCGCCCAGTCCCGCCCCGAGTAATGCCACCCCCCCGATGCTCAGGAGAAGCGTCAGCAGCAACGACAGCGCGGATTCCTGCGCCTGGACGACCTCGCCAATCAGCACCACGCCTGCGCTTCCGCTCCCCGTCGGGTTGGGGACCACCAGCGCGTAGCGATAGATCTGTCCAACTGTGCCTCCTGCACTGACTATATCGTGGACCGGCTGACCTGTCTGTAAGGCCGACTTCGCCAGAGTATTCGTCACAAAAGCAGACGGTAGTCCTGCGGTGTTTTCGCCTGGCAGAAGGGAGCCATTCTGGTCAAAGCACACCGCCAGCTCGGGCATTTGGAATCCCTGGCCGGGAGGCGAGCCAAATTGGCCTGGAAAGCCGAATGACGGGCAGGCACGATCGATCGCGCCAGATAGCCACTCGTTCATATGCACCTGGGCATGCGCGGCGGCATCGGATTCAATAGGACGGAGGAGGAAGTACTGGGTCCCAAAATAGAGCGCTACGCCGAACAGCACCAGGGCTGCCCCTAAGACCCCGCAGTACCAGAGCGTCAGGCGAATGCGCAGGCCCTGAAACAGGGCCGCCCCTGCCTCTCGTGAAAGACGACTCTTGCCCCGATGCCTTATTGACCAGGCAAGACTTCTCCAGTTCATGCCGTTCCTTCCTTTTTGCTCACAGAATTTCCCTTCTGTCGGAAAGGATCCTCTCCTGACATAGACAATCATAGCATCGGTTCATTGAAATTGTATTGGAAAGAGATGTGAACATTCCAATGTGGCCATAACGGCGTACGTATTTCTGCACCCTCCATGTGGTAAGCGCTTCTCCTGTTTCGCACTTGTACTGTGCGAAATGTGTATGAGAAATTTCCCATCTTTCTCCAATATGCTTCACATGATTTTCCCTTACTATTGAACTAGCGCAAGAAACGAATCCTTGCACATCAAACGTCAACGAGCATTGTGAGCAATACCTTGCTCAAAGCGCGAGGCTTGCATATAAACAAGGAGACAACGAACATGCTACAAGAAGAACAGGAAGTCTATATACCGTATTCAATACCATATACACTTCGACCGCAATACTCATCGTCTGCGTCCGCCGCCGTCATAGATGATCCTCCAATCACGCAAACTCCGAGAGAGCAAAATGCATCCCAACCACCCTGGTATCCACCGGAGCCGAAGACCTCGCCTCCGCCACGCAAGCGGCCCGGTCGTGCGGGAGCGCTGCTGCTCCTCACCTTCATGCTCGCCATCATCTTTGGGGTGGGTCTGTTTGCTGGGTGGGAGTTCACGAGCAGCAGCAAGAGCAGTACAAGCACAACGTCGAAGGCTGCGGCCGCAGCATCCGCAGCATCCACCACGACATCAGGCACCACCACGTTAGAAACACTGCAGGAGGCTGCCATTGCAAAGATAGAGCCGGCCGTTGTCGAAATCAAGGTGACGACCGCACAAGGGCAACAGATTGGCTCAGGGGTTATTATTGACGCGCAAGGGGATATTGTGACCAATAACCACGTCGTCAGTGGTGAACAGACCATTGAAGTCGTGCTGGCCAATGGAAGCACAGAGCAGGCGCAGCTAGTAGGTTCGGCTGCTGCCGATGACCTGGCCGTGGTGCGCATCCAACCCTTTGCGCATATGACGGTCGCCCAGATCGGCGACTCTTCCAGGCTCATCGTGGGGCAAGAGGTGCTGGCCATTGGCAACCCACTCGGGATCACTGAAACGGCCACCCAGGGGATTGTGAGTGCCCTGAACAAGAGTGTGACGGAGTCAACAGGAACCACGATCTCCAACGCCATCCAGACCGATGCCGCCGTAAATCCCGGCAATAGTGGCGGGGCCCTCGTCAATTTGCAAGGGCAACTTATTGGCATCCCAACATTGACCGCGGTGAATACCGAGTCCAATACAGCCGCCAATGGCGTCAGTTTTGCCATCCCATCCAATCTTGTTGAAACAGTCTTGCAGCAGATTCTCCAGCAATAGAGAGGCAAGCTTGCCCTCTTCGATGAATTTTTCCTATGTAAATTGGAGATAATAATGGAAACAAATCCGAAAGATTATAATATACGCGCTTCGTGGACACCACGACAGCAACAGCTTCCAGGATCGCGGAACACGGGGCTTACGCAGCACAGTGCGGGTCAGAAGCCCAGGGCACCGGAGAAAATGCCCAGGGCGCGAGCGCTGGCCCTGGCCAACACGCTCAAGAGATGGCTCGTCATTGCCTCGATCGTGGGCTTCGGCGCGTTCGGCGGTCTGGTAGCATTTCATCAGGTCGGTACTACCGCCAGTCAGACCTCGTCAGCGTCTTCCAATACGAACTCGACATCAAGTTCATCTTCTCAAAATAGCAATAATTTCTTAAATCAGCAAGGAGGAAATACCAGTGGAACAAGCAGCTCTTCAACAAGCAGCTCTTCGTCAACACCCGTCACCGGAACCCACACCTCCTGACTATACCACTCCTCCTGGTATGCGCCGCGAGGAGTTCCGGGCGATGGGGACGACCATTTCCATGCTGCTTCCTGAAAGCCAGGCAGAGATAGGTGCGCGGATTGTTCGCACGCTCTTTTCCGAGTGGGAACAGACCCTGAGCCGTTTCTTACCGGAGAGCGAGCTCTCCCAGCTCAATCAACAAGCTGAAACGCCCATTACCGTGAGCGACCTGCTCTATACTGTCCTGGCAACTGCTCTCACGGCAGCCCAGGCAACTGAAGGAGTCTACGATCCCGCCATGCTGGACCAGCTGGTGCGGCTGGGCTATGACCGTACCTTCGATAGCCTTCCGGCGGCCCGTTTCGATCCTATCATTCCTGGGGAGCCAGGAGGACGATGGCGCGGCATTAAGGTAGACCCGATACGCCGGCGCGTGACACTGCCCATCGGCATCCAGCTCGACTTTGGAGGGATCGCCAAAGGCATGGCCGTCGATGCCGCCCTGGAGCAGCTGCGCCTGAGCAGGATAGGTCCTACCCTGGTCAACGCCGGGGGCGACCTCGCCGTCCTGGGACTCCCTCCCGATGCCGAGCAGTGGCTGGTTGCGGCGCCAGGACGGGAGCAGTTCTGGACGATCCCGCTGCGTTCCGGGGCCATCGCCACTTCCGGCATTGCTCATCGCCACTGGTGGCAGGGCAACACACTACGGCACCACCTGCTCGACCCGCGCACGGGTCTGCCAGCTCAGAGCGATCTCTGGTCAGTCACCGTCGTGACCGACCGCTGTGAACAGGCCGAAGTGGCGGCGAAAGTCGCGTTCATTCTTGGTTCCCAGCAAGGGGCCGATTTTCTGCGGAGGCACCGCATCGCGGGACTGCTCGTACGCGAGGATGGCTCGTGGGAAACCGTGGAGCCGTTGATCCTGTGGCCGACACACCGCAAGGGGGGGGAGGAAGGAAGCATATGAATACCATCTGGCAAGCCGTCACCTGGGACATCGCCCGGGCGGGCGGATTCACCGCTTACATATTACTCACCCTGGCAGTGGTCGTGGGTCTCGCGCTTTCGACGCAGCTCCAATCGCCCAGCCGCTGGCCGCGTTTACTCAATAGCGAACTGCACAACTTTCTAACCCTGCTCAGCACGATTTTTCTCGTGGTGCATGTCCTGGCCGCGTGGGTTGATCCCTTCACCCACTTCGGCTGGAACGAAATCCTCATTCCGCTCGCGAGCCACTATCGCCCGGAGTGGATGGCGCTCGGGATCGTCGGGTTGTACCTCGGCATCGCCATCGGCATCAGCACCTGGCTGCGCCCACACATCGGCTACAAATGGTGGAGGCGGCTGCATGTGCTGACGCTGGGCATCTTTGCACTCGCGACGATTCACGGGATTGGCACCGGTAGTGATACACAGACCTGGTGGGCGCTGGGCATCTACCTGGTCAGCATCGCCCTGGTAGGCTCGCTGCTCTGCCGGAGATTGCTCTCCTCGAAAGGCAAGCGCAAGCGCGCTCCCGCGCATCCCCCGCATCTTGCGCATCCTGCCACTCCCGCTCGCGGTATAAGCGCCTCTCCCCATAACAACCCGCACGCGCCGAACGATGCAAGGGGTACAAGGGATATAGCAACGCCCATGACGGAACAGAAGCGAGCAGAAGTTGCTCGTGTGAAATGAAAGAAGGAACAGGAACAAAGGGGTATCACCTCACCGGTACACTAGATACCCCACGAGTCCTGCCAGCCCCAAAATAATCAAAATGTTTACCTTCCGGCTCAAAGCTAGCCCGAAGGCGCCTGCCGCTATCAGTAACCCTTTCCAGTCTACTCCAGGTTGGTGCAGAATCGTCCAGACGACAGAAAGCAAGAGACCGATGACGGCGAGTGAGACACCATACATAGCACCCTGCACCCATGTGCGATGCTCGATGCGTATGTAACCGGCTGAGACGACGAGCACCAGGAGTGCAGGGAGAGTGATAGCAATCAAGGCGAGAAATGCCCCGGCATAGCCAAACGTGAAATAGCCCAGGCTGATTACCCATAATCCATTAGGGCCAGGACTGATCTGTCCAATAGCAATAGATTGCCCAAAGTAGGATTCTTTGGCCCAACCATTGGCTATCAGATCCTGGTGCAGACTGGGTAAATTGCTAAAGCCTCCGGTCGAGAAGAGCGAGGCTTTCAGGAACAGGAGAAAGTAAATGAATGGATTGATCATTGCTTTTCCCCCTGCTCTTCTTTTGTAGAAAGAGGAGAAGCAGGCTTTGGCGAAAAGAAGAGCCCCCCAAGGAAAGCAGCGCCAGGAATGATAATGATCACCGAGATTTTCAAGAGAATGATAGCGAGCGCGCAGGCAATGATGACAACGCTGCTACCCAGCAAATAGAGAACCCCTTCTTTATGGCCTCTACGGATAATCGGTAGCGCAAAATTCCATCCGACGAGCAGCATAATCGCGCCTGTCGCCGGTATCACGCCTCGTAAAACCGCCTGGACTACCGCTTGATTTTCAATTTGTTTAAAAGTAGCCGCTAACAGGCAGGTGATCGTTGCACTTGGTAAGAGCAAACCAGCCAGTGATACGACGATGCCCCAGACTCCCCCCAGTTTCCTTCCTATCAACACGGTGAGTGCCACTAAATTGATGCCAGGAGTAATAACACATAAATTCCAAAGGTGCGTAAACTCTTCTATTGACAACCAATTATGCTTCTCTATAAACGCGCGTTGTATCAAGAGCGTCGTCGATGCCCCACCTCCAAAGGATTGTAGCCCGACGCTTGCCCAGATGCGAAAAAGCTGCCATTTGCTGGGTCTGGGGTCTTGTAGCTTCATAGAATTTGCTCCAAAAGACAATCTTTCTTAGAAACGTCTTAAACTAAGAAACGTCTTAAACTAATAGCAAGCAGAGAAATGTCTTAGGAGTATATAACGCTCAATTCATTTTCGCAAAATCATTAGACATACTTTTCGCTAGCGGAGAAGAACCACACCGACCAGTATAGCTTTTGTAGTCGATGAACCCAATACTGTCCTTTTGGAACTTGCAGCAACCCAATCTTTCGTATAGAATGAATAATGGACTTAGCAAACCACCAGGCTCGTTAAGCCTCAGCAGTACATTATTCACGTTAAGATGTCTCTACCAGCGAATGAGGCAACAAAAGCAACGCAATCTGCATCCGGTCGTCCGGCTCGCATCCGGTGGTCGTCCATGGTAGGGGCGACCCTTGTGGTCGCCCGGCTCGCATCCGGTGGTCGTCCGGTTCGCGTGCGGTCGCCCGGTTCTTGTGGTCGCCCAGCTCGCATCCGGTCGTCCATGGTAGGAGCGACCCTTGTGGTCGCCCTGGGTCGCCCAGTCCGCGCAAATGCTGATGCCTTGCACTCTTTGTCTCATTCGTCACAGAGCCAGCTTCAATTCTAGTAAGGGAGATATTTAATGGTATACGAATTACCACCTCTACCGTATGACTACAACGCTTTGGAGCCATACATCGACGAGCAGACCATGCATCTGCACCACGACAAGCACCATGCCGCCTACGTCACCAACCTCAACAACGCGCTAAAGGATCGTAGCGGACATCCAGACGTTTCCGCTGAAGAACTGGTACGCCGCCTCCATGAAGTGCCCGAAGACATTCGCACCGCCGTCCGCAACAACGGTGGTGGCCACGTCAATCACACCATGTTCTGGCAGATCATGAAGCCCAACGGCGGCGGAGAGCCGACCGGCGCTCTCGCCAGCGCCATCCAGGACACATTCGGCTCCTTCGATGCCTTCAAAGCTGCCTTTAACGACGCCGGCGTCAAACGCTTCGGATCCGGTTGGGCATGGCTCGTCCTCGACAGAAATGGCAAACTTTCAGTCACATCCACTGCCAACCAGGACAACCCCCAAACGGATGGTCTCTATCCCGTCATGGGCAACGACGTCTGGGAACATGCCTACTACCTCAAGTACCAGAACCGCCGCCCCGATTATCTCAACGCCTGGTGGAACGTCGTCAATTGGGATGAAGTCGCCCGCCGCTACGAACAAGGCCGCAGCGGTCATTAATCAAAACAATTTATTATGTGATGGTGCGATCGGCCATCAATCACCCAAATCTAGTTTGTGATGGTGCCAGCGGTCATCCATCACCAAAAATCTAGCTTGTGATGGTGCCAGCGGTCATCCATCACCAAAAATCTAGCTTGTGATGGTGCCAGCGGTCATCCATCACCAAAAATCTAGCTTGTGATGGTGTGGGTTTGGCAGACTGCGTCTGCCAAACCCACACCATCACATAATAAATCCTTGCGAAGAGCGCAGCGATGAGGCCCCAGAAAACAAAAGAACGAGCGCCGGCATGAACCAGGCAACAGAACAACCAGAAAAAGAAAAAAGAATCCACCCACTCTTCAAACGCCCAACCCCCATAACCCAAGCCCCCAGCCTCGGAGAAATACTCCTCCCCTTCCTCTTCGCCGCCATGGAAGCATCCTGGATCGACGCCATCCTCATCTGCCTCTCCGGCTTCGGCCTCTTTCAAACATATCAACCACTCATGCCCCTCTGGGCGCCCTACATTCTCCTCCTTGGTCCCCAGGTAATAATCACCCTATTAACACAACGCACCGCGAAATCCTCGACACCAGAAAATACCAACAGCGACAATAAACCCAAAACCGCCCTCCCAGGCGCATCCTTTTTTATCCTATTTGTCAGCATAACAACCCTCTTCATCATCTGGAACTCCCTCTATAGCCGGTCAACCTTGTTCTTCGACCCTCGCTGGTTATTCACCATGCTCAATGACATCCTCTTGTT
>VBHI01000332.1 GCA_005881495.1 Chloroflexota bacterium | reverse complement strand
AGCATTTTCTCACACAGATACGTTTCATTTTGACGCAGGCGAAAAAATAATTGAGAGGGATATGCCTGGCCTGCCAGCCTCGAAGGGTACCTGGGCCTCCTGCTGGAGCACTTGCGAGGCTCAAGCACATCACAAGGTTCTGCTGCAAAAGACCTGAAACCGACCGGGTCGGCAGCAATGTTATGTGTCCTCTTCTACGCCTACGAACTCTCTCGTCGACTCCAGTCGGAAGGGTACAGCACCCCGGAGCGGCCCACCGCGGTCAACGCGTTTGACCCAGGGCTTATGCCTGGCACAAAACTGGCTCGAGACTATGGCTCCTACGCATCCTCGCTGATGAGAAAAATGCTATACTGAAGGCCGATGCTGACTAAGAAGGTGGTCTATGGGTTACTATCTGGAACCAGGAGGATATCGCCATGACCGAATTTCACGTCTCGAATGCTGATTTTATCCAGACGATCCACACGAGTTTTCACAAACAGGGGTTAATGCGCCTCTTCGGAGCAGCGCTGGATGTGGTAAAGCCAGGGCATGTGAGTATCACCTTGCCGTTCAATGACGGTTTGACGCAACAGCACGGCTTTTTCCACGCAGGTGCCATCACGAGCATCGTTGATTCGGCCTGTGGGTACGCTGCCTTAACCCTGATGCCAGCAGGCTTCGAGGTGCTGACCATTGAGTACAAGGTCAATTTCCTCGCCCCGGTGGGCGGGGAGTTGGTGGTAGCGCATGGGCGAGTTGTCAAACCAGGTCGCACGATCACGGTCTGCCAAGGTGAGGTGGTGGCTGTGAAAGATGGCATAGAAAAACTCTGCGCCACGATGCTCACAACGATGATCAGCAGGCAGGAGACGTAAGTGGATGGGTGAACGTTGTGTTTTCGATGCTATTGGGCAAAGTCAATGGACTCAACCGCAATTTTTTACCATAAAGTCCGGTTCTCCTGCAACTTGTCCCGCTATCAACAAACGTACGGCAGCCACCGCGCATGGCCCAAGAAACGCTTTTTTCAACGCACCTTAGTTATACTCATCTCATCTGATCATCTTCTTTCCTGACAGCAAGAGTCCTGGCGCGTGGAACCTGCTCAACACGCCCTTGTGTCAGGAGAGAGAGGGACGCTTATGAAGCCAAGAGGCGCAGGACTCTGGGAAAGCAAGAGAGGTGAAATGCATGTTTCAAGCTGACCTTTTACAAGACAAGGTGATCCTGGTAACCGGTGGTGGAACGGGCCTTGGTCGAGCCATGGGCGAACGTTTTCTCGAACTGGGAGCCAAACTGGCGATCTGTGGGCGGCGACAGGATGTCGCCGAGCAAGCCGCCGCTGACATGGCCCGTAGATCAGGTGGCGAGACGTTCGCCACACGCTGTGATGTGCGTCAGGCCGACCAGGTGGAAGCGATGATGGACGCCGTCATCGAACGCTTTGGCCGCGTCGATGTGCTGGTCAACAATGCCGCCGGCAACTTTATTTCCCCGACCGAGCGGCTGTCCCCGCGTGCGGTCGACGCGGTGCTGGGTATCGTCTTACATGGCACCTTCTACTGCACCCTGGCCCTGGGGAAACGCTGGCTTGAACACGGGCAATCCGGCACGATGCTCAATATTGTCACGACCTACGCCTGGACCGGGTCAGGCTATGTCGTTCCTTCGGCCGCCGCCAAGGCCGGGGTCCTGGCGTTGACCCGTTCGCTGGCAGTTGAATGGGGCCCCAACGGTATTCGGCAGGTCGCGATTGCCCCCGGTCCCTTTCCGACCGAAGGCGCCTGGACACGTCTGATGCCCAGGCCAGAGATGCAAGAGCAGTTCTTACACACCAACCCGCTCAAGCGCGTTGGTCAGATGGCCGAACTGACGAACCTGGCCGCGTATCTGATCTCCGACGCTGCCGGATACATCAATGGCGAAGTGGTGACCATTGATGGCGGCGAGTGGATCGGCGGCGCGGGTGAGTTTAACCAGCTGAGCGCGCTCACCTCCCAGGAATGGGACGAGATCGCGGCGTTAACCAGGGGGAAGAAAGAAGGAGGAGAAGGACCCAATGCGAACTGATTTCCAAAACGTGCTCGTTGAACACGATGAAAGCGTGGTCACACTCACCATGAACCGCCCCGACGTGCTGAACGCGATCAACACGCTCCTGTTAGAAGAACTCATAGAAGCTGTCGAAGCGGCTGCTCACGATGATGCGATCCGCTGCGTCGTGCTCGCTGGCGCCGGGCGAGCATTTGGGGCTGGTCAGGATCTCACGGAGTTCGCTTCTGCTCATGCTAGTGGCGAAACGCACCTGGTGAGCGACCAACTGGCGAAGTACCATCGCCTACTCCTCGCGATCCACCACATGCCCAAACCAGTCATCGCGGCAATGCAAGGCATAGCAACGGGTATCACTGTGAACATCGCCCTGGCTTGCGACATACGCATCGCGGCCGATAATGCGCGCTTACGCGAAGGCTTCGCACTCATTGGCCTGGTTCCCGATGGTGGCGGCGGTTACCATCTGCCGCGGCTCATTGGCCTGGGCAGAGCCCTGGAGATGGCGCTGCTGGCAGAGGATGTCAGTGGCGCGGAGGCTGAGCGCATTGGACTGGTCAATCGCTGCGTTCCCCTGGCAGAGCTTGATGAGGCGACCAGGGCATTGGCGAAGCGGCTGGCCAATGGACCCACTCGCACATATGAGCTCATCAAAGAGCTCATGTATAGGTCGTTGGATATGGACCTGCAAGCCTCCCTCCATCTTGAGGGACAATTACAAGAAGCCGCCTACGCTACAGCGGATCACCGAGAAAGTGTAGACGCCTTCTTGCACAAGCGAGCAGCCAGATTCACGGGCAAATAAAGGCATATTATGAGAGCATTTCCTCACTGCAAAAAGAGGGGAAGCGGATCTGATCCTGGAAATGCTCTCCTATACTTTTTCAACTGGACCCAGTATAAACAAACGCTCGTCCGCTACCACGTCTGGTCCGGCAAACGCTTTTGCCAACGCTCGTCAACTATACTTGATCTATCGTATAATTGATCCATCGTATGAAGCCGCGGGCGAGTGTTTGATTCTGCGACGCACGGCGTGTATCGTCATCGTGGAGTATGGAGAAACACTTCCCGCGCGATGCGGACAGACGAAAATGACTATCTCTGCATTTCGTACACACAACCGGTGAAAGGAAAACGAATCGATGAGTGAAAAAAAATCAGATGAAAACTTGTTGAAGACCTGGTCGGAGACACAGCAGAAGTTGCTGACGGACTGGCTCGACACAATGCGGAAGCTGGGTGGGACACCGACACTGGAGCTCTGGACGAAAACGGTGGACGCCTGGCAGTCCTCGGTGAAAGAGACTGTGGATGCCCGAGCCGAATTTACCCGGCAGTTGACTGAGACACTGGCCAACGCCAAGGGAACCCCCGAGGAGTTCCGCGAGTTGGCTCGCGAGGGGCAAGATCAGTTGCAGCATTGGGCGGAAGCCGAGCGTGATCTCTGGCAGGGCTGGTTCAACGTGGCGAGGGAGATCAATTTTAGACCAGAGCCTGGAGCTGGAGCACAAGCAGGCAAGGACCTAGTGCAACTGTGGCAAGACAGCGCGCACAAGATGATCGATACGCAGGCGGATTTGGTTCGGCGCTGGACCGGAGGTGCCTATGGGACGAAGCAGCAGGAAAAGACGAGCGGCCAGTAGATGAGCAAAAGAGCCGGGAAGGTCGGCACCGATGGCAGAGAAGCCTTCGTGCCGGCGCCGCCTGGACTCTGATGATTGGAGTTATTATAAGGAAGGAGGAAAACGATGACGACCGATCCACAGCATATTAATCAAGCAGAAACAGAAGACCAGAAAGGCGGAGCATCGGCCGCTCCACCTGAAACGAAGCCAGGGGAAATGAAGTCAGCCTCAACGCACAGCGTATCCAAACAAAAAAGTAGCTCAACGGGAACGGCGCAAGCCGCTCTTGGGGAGGAACGACGTAAAGCCGCCGAAGCGCAAGCTGAGCTGAAAGACATGCAGCGTCGGCTGGCTGCTGTTGAAGCGGCGCTTGCAGAAGAACGGCGCAAGGCCGACGAGGCGCAGCAGGCACTTGCGCAACAGCGACAGGCTGCTGCAACACGCGCTGAGACCCACGAGCAAACAGCCGAGCAGATGCCGGGTGGGGAGGCTGCCTTTGGTCTCATGCCCCTCGTAGGATTTCGCGGTACGGATCTCTTCGACGTCAGTCAGAAGATTGCCCAGCAAGCGATACAACAACCGCCGTTACTAATGAAAAGCTACTCAAATTACATGCTCGAGATGGGCCGTGTGATGACCGGTCAATCCACCGTCGAGCCGGATGCCAAGGACAAACGCTTCACCGACGAGGCCTGGAAAACGAATCCGTTTTACCACGCCTATTTGCAAACCTATTTGACCTGGGAACAGAGCCTCAATGCCTTTGTCAACGATGCAAATCTTGACAAAAAGGATGCCGACCGGGCGCGCTTCGTCCTCTCACTCTTCGCCGATACCGTGGCCCCGACTAACACGCTGCTGGGCAATCCGGCGGCCATGAAGAATATGTACGAGACGGGCGGGGCCAGCCTGGTGAAAGGCCTCACCCACATGCTCGAAGACCTGGCCAATAACGGCGGCATGCCCTCCCAGGTCGATATGAAGGCCTTCCAGGTCGGCAAGGACCTGGGCATCTCGCCGGGGGCCGTCGTGTTCAAGAACGAGGTGCTCGAGCTGATCCAGTATCAGCCCACGACGCCCCAGGTGTATCAGCGCCCGCAGCTCTTTGTCCCACCCCAGGTGAATAAGTTCTATTTGATGGACCTGTCACCCAACAAGAGCCTGATACGGTACCTGGTTGCCAACGGGTTGCAGGTATTTACCATCAGCTGGCGCAATCCGCTCCCCGAACAACGCGAGTGGGGGTTCGAAACCTACGACCGGGCCATCCTGGAAGCCATCGACGTGGTTCGCGAGATTACTGAAAGCCCGGACATCAATATCCTGGGGGCGTGCCTGGGCGGCATGACCCTGGCCACGCTGCTGGGATACCTGGCAGCGCGGGGGGACCAGCGCATTCATGCCGTGACCTTCACGGTGACGGTGCTGGATACTAATGTCGAGTCGACGATGGGGCTGTTCGCGACCAAAGAAACGATCGCGGCCGCCAAGGAGTCATCTCGATCGAAGGGGGTGCTCGAGGGCCAGGAATTGGCCCGCGCGTTCGCCTGGCTGCGCCCCAACGATCTGGTCTGGAACTACTGGGTCAATAACTACCTGATCGGCAAGGACCCGGCGGCCTTTGACGTGTTATATTGGAATAACGACACCACCCGCCTGCCAGCGAAGTTGCATGGCGAGATGCTCGACCTGTTCGAGACCAATGGGTTTACCCATCCGGGCACCCTCGAGGTATTGGGGACACCCATCGATCTCTCCAAGGTGACCAACGATACCTATATCATCGCGGGCATCACCGATCACATCACGCCGTGGCAGGGCTGCTATTCGACCACCCAATTGCTGGGAGGCAAGGTCAAGTTTATCCTGAGCAACGCTGGTCACATTCAGTCCATTCTAAACCCACCGGGCAACCCGAAGGCGTCGTACTTCGTCAACGATCGCTACCCGGCTGATCCCGGACAATGGCAGGCTGGAGCACAGAAAGTCTCAGGCACCTGGTGGGAGGATTGGCGAGACTGGCTGGGCAAGCGTGCGGGTGAAAAGAAGCCGGCACCACGAGAACTGGGCAATGAGCGGTATCAACCGGGAACACCGGCTCCAGGTACGTATGTGTTCGAGCCATGACGACTCGTAGCTGTGAGAGCCGCGATGGCTCCTCATGTGTTCAAGCCATACGACGACTCAATGTATCTGAGTCAAGCTGGAAGTGAAAGGACACTCCGTGCAAACAGGATCGATCAGGCCACAGGCCAAAACACGTACTATCACTGTCAATGGGCAGCGTCTGCGGGTCGACATTCGACCAGGAAATGGCACTCGTACACCGCTGCTCTTGATGAACGGGTTCGGCGTCAACCTCGAAGTGCTCCATTGGTTCGTCGATGTCCTCAACCCGGCCATCGAAGTCATTCGCTTCGATGTGCCGGGCACCGGTGGTTCACCGGCCCCGCGCGTTCCCTACCGTTTGTCGAAGCATGCCTGGTTGGTGACGAAGATGCTCAACCAACTGGGCTACCAGCAGGTCGATGTGCTGGGCGTCTCCTGGGGTGGCGGGCTCGCCCAACAGTTTGCCTTTCAATTCTCCAGGCGCTGCCGGAGGCTGATCCTGGTCAGCACCGCGACAGGAGCGCTCATGGTCCCCGGTAATCCCTTGGCCCTGGCTCAAATGGCCACGCCACGACGCTATATGGACCCGGCCCACATGGAGGACAACGCCGCAACACTCTATGGGGGAAAGGTACGCACCCATCCCGAGCTAGCGCACGAGATCGCTCGTACCATTCGCTCGGGTGGACTGAAAGGCTACTTCTATCAATTTCTGGGAGGAGTGGGGTGGACCAGTGTACCGTGGCTTCCACTCTTACGGCAGCCGACGCTGATTATGCATGGGGATGACGACCCGCTTGTCCCACTTGTCAACGCGAAGATCATGCATCGCCTGATCCCGCATTCCCAGCTCTACATCTTCCACGATGGACACCTGGGACTGGCGACGAGTGCGCGGGAACTCGCGCAGGTCGTCGACCAGTTTCTCACAGCTCCCGTCTCTTCCTCAACAGGTGGTGCATGATCCATCTTTTCGGGTCAATTCCACATCTATCTCTTCCGCTTGCTAGCACTATCCAGCCTCGCACTGAGCCATGCTACCACATCGGCCAGGCTCTCTCGGCTGACCTCGTGGCCCATGGGATATTCGCGGTAGAGCAAATCCACCGGTAGTGCTGACAGTCTCTTGTGACTGGCACGTCCATGACTGATAGGTAATACAGCGTCAGCAGTGCCATGAACCACCAGTATCGGCAGACCTTGCAGCTTTTCTGGGACCGCGATCAGCGGCTCTATCTGCGGCAGGACACGCCCGCTCATCAGAACGGCCCCCGCGACGAGATCAGGCCTGGTGAGCGCGACGCTGGCGCTCATGATAGCACCCTGGCTAAAGCCCATCAAGTAAACCTGCTGGGCATCGGCTCCATATGCCTTAACGACCTCATCGATGAAAGTGATCAATCTTTTACGGCTTGCCTCAGCTTGCTCGGGAATGATGACCGGCCCCTGCGGCGTGAAGTTGACCTCGAACCAGGCGTAACTATCCCGTCCCAACGTATTTGGCGCCCGCGCACTGATGATCAGAAAGCGCCCGTCTAGATACGGCGCCAGTTCAAACAGGTCGTTTTCGTTGCTGCCGACCCCGTGAAGTAGCAGCAGCAGTGGAGGCGATCCGCCTTTCACCAAAGGTTGGCGCGCCAGGTGGACGAGTGAGAGCTTTTCCATGAATCAATTTCCTTTTGAGAGAGTAAAAGGTTTATAGCATCTGCTTTCTTCTCTATCATAGCATGTGATATAAAATAGATATGACCTATATTTTTCACAGAAAGCTGGATAAAACATGGAAGTACGCATACTAACAGAAACCGATGCGGAAGCATTCTGGAATATCCGCCTGCGAGCGTTGCGCGACGACCCCGAATCCTTCGGAGCAACTTTTGAAGAGTTCCTCGAACGAGGTATCGCCGGCGTTGCACAGGGCCTGCGCAAACGACCTACAAATCCTGACGACGTCACTTTTGGTGCATTTGAACGCAATATTGTTGGCATCGCAGGCTTCAGGCGCGAGCTAGAGACAAAAAAACAACATAAAGCCGTCATCTGGGGCATGTATGTTCCACGTGAGGCTCGCGGGCGTGGCATAGGAAAAGCGCTATTGCAGGCCGCGATAGCCCATGCAAAAACCTTGCCCAACCTTGAAAAGATCAACTTGAGTGTGGTGCTCACCAGTAAAGAAGCACGCCAACTCTTTATCTCTCTCGGCTTTGAGCCTTACGGATTAGAGAAGCACGCACTGAAGTTGCAGAACCAGTATTTTGATCAGGAATTGATGTCGCTGGATTTGACCTGAAAAGAGTAATCACAGAAAAAAGGGAACGCAACTTCCCGCGTTCCCTTTTCTATTCATACTCAGCCAGTTTGTCTTATGCTGCCTGCAAGACTTCCTGCGCCTCGACAACCATCTGACCCTCATCATCGACTGTCAACAGCGCCATCTGACCGGAAGCAATCTTACCAGCCAGCAAGGCATCCGCCAACGCATCATCAACATAGGTCTGGATAGCCCGGCGTAGTGGTCGCGCACCATATTCCTCGTCAAAGCCTTCACGCAGCAGCAGGTCTCGCGCCTGGTCACTCACAATCAGCCCGATACCCTGCTCACTGAGCCGCGAGCGCACCTGGGCCAGTAACAGGTCAACGATGCTGTAGAGTTCCGCTTTGCCCAGTGAATGGAAGACCACGATCTGGTCAATACGGTTAATGAACTCGGGTCGGAACAGACGCTTCAGACCTTCCATCGCCTTCGAACGCATTGCCTCGTGCTGCTCATCGCGCTCATCCTCGCCTTTCCTTGTCGAGAAACCAATGCGCACAGCACGCTTGAGATCAGCACTGCCGGCATTACTGGTCATAATCACCACCGTATTCTTAAAGTCCACGGTGCGACCCTGACCATCGGTCAAACGACCATCATCCATGATCTGCAACAGAGCGTTGAAGACCTCTGGATGTGCTTTCTCAACCTCGTCCAGCAAGATGACGCTATACGGTCGTCGGCGCACCTGTTCGGTCAGTTGGCCACCCTCGTCATAGCCGACATAACCCGGAGGGCTACCGAACAAACGAGATACAGTGTGCGGCTCCATATACTCCGACATATCGAGGCGGATCAGGTTAGCCTCACCACCGAAGAGTTCTGTCGCCAGGGCCCTCGCCAGTTCCGTCTTACCCACACCCGTCGGGCCTAGGAAGAGGAACGAGCCAATCGGACGCCTGGGATCTTTCAGTCCGGCGCGCGAGCGGCGAATAGCGCGAGCAACAGCACTGATAGCCTCGTCCTGGCCTATGACACGCTTGCGCAGGTCATCCTCCAGGTTACGCAGGTTCTGGCGCTCGCTCTCGAGCATCTGGCTCACAGGGACACCCGTCCAGTTCTCAACCGCCTGCGCTATCTGCTCAGGTGTCACAACCAGGGCCATGGCATCCTTGGATTCGGCACGCGCTTTCTCGAGCTTATCCTGTGCCAACAGTTCCTGCTGGCGCAACCTCGCGGCATATTCGTAGTCTTCAGCGTTGGCAGCAGCTTCCTTCTTCGCCTGGATGTCAGCCAGTTCAGTTTCCAGGTCCGCAATCAATGTCGGGCTGATAATACCCTTCTCCGTGGCATCCAAACGCAGGGCCGAGGCCGATTCGTCCATCACATCAATGGCTTTATCCGGCAGGAAACGATCGTTGATATAGCGATCAGAGAGTTTCACGGCAGCTTCCACCGCGGCATCAGTAATATTCACGCCGTGATGCGCTTCGTAATTCGCGCGCACCGTGCGCAGCATTTCGATAGCTTCTTCGACTGAAGGCTCACCGACCATCACGGGCTGGAAGCGTCGCTCAAGCGCGGCATCCTTCTCTACGTGTTTTCGATATTCGTCCAGCGTCGTGGCGCCAATGCAGTGCAATTCACCGCGAGCCAGCGCCGGCTTGATCATATCGCCAGCACCAACCGCACCTTCAGCAGCGCCCGCACCAACTACCGTGTGCATTTCATCGATAAAGACGATGACATCGTTGTTCTGGCGCAATTCTTCAAGAATACTCTTGATGCGCTGCTCAAATTGACCACGGAACATGGCGCCGGCAACCATACCGCCAATATTCAAAGAAACGATACGCTTACCGCGCAGCGCCGCAGGAACATTGCCCTCGTGAATACGACGGGCCAGACCCTCGACGATTGCCGTCTTACCAACGCCTGGCTCACCGATCAGCACAGGATTGTTCTTCTGACGGCGTCCAAGGACCGTAATCACACGGCGCAATTCACGTTGTCGCCCGGCAGCCGGGTCCAGCTTGCCCTCAGCAGCTTCGGCAGTGAGATCACGCCCATACTGATCTAAGGTCGGCGTTTTGCTATGTTTAGCCTGCCGCTCAGCGGTCGCAGTATTAACGCCACCTGCAGAGGCAGAATTGTTGGAATGAGGAGCGAAACCAAATGGCATATTCTCGGGCTGCCCATTCGCGCCGCCCATCTGCTCCATCGCTGCGCCCATGAGTTCATCTACGCACGACTGGCAGAGATAATGCTGCACGCGGCGGCCATTGACCATCTCATCAACACGGATACGAGCGGGATTCTTTTGACATCGTTCACATTGCATAATAATTTATTGTACTCCTGACTATAGACGCGATCCCTCACATCTCGTTTTTAGCAAACTCACGATGTGACTGCTAAATCATACCACAAACATTTCCGGCTGTCTAGCACTCTATCTGCTTGATTGCTAACTACTGGTAATAACGCAGGGAGGTGTAAGGTTATTCCCATTTTTTAGGAACATTTCGAGCTTTCCTGTAACCTTCCCCTCTTCCTCCCACCAGATGTGATATATTCAAACAGTGAACGTAATCGCAACACGATGGAGGATCACTATGGAATTTGCCTATTCAGATAAAGTCAACGGGCTGCGCAAGCAGCTCAACGACTTTATGAACCGCTATATTTACCCCAACGAGCCGACCTTTCACGATCAGATCGCTGCCTCTGGCAACCCGCATCACCATGCCGAAATTGTTGATGAGTTAAAGGTCAAAGCCCGCGCGGAGGGCCTCTGGAACCTCTTTCTGCCCGATGCAGAGTACGGGGCTGGCCTGACCAACCTCGAATACGCCCCGCTGGCGGAAATCATGGGCAGGGTCGCTTGGGCCTCTGAAGTCTTTAACTGCGCGGCGCCCGATACAGGCAACATGGAGATACTGGCGCAGTTTGGCACACCAGCGCAGAAGCATAAGTGGCTCGTACCCCTCCTCAACGGCGAGATTCGCTCAGCCTTTGCTATGACCGAACCCGATGTCGCCAGCTCAGATGCCACCAACATCCAGTTCTCCATCAAGCGCGAGGGCGACGAATATGTGCTCAACGGTCGCAAGTGGTGGATTTCGGGCGCGGCCCGCGAGCGCTGCCAGATTTTTATCGTGATGGGCAAAACCGATTCCCATAACCCGGATAAATACCAACAGCAGAGCATGGTCCTCGTGCCGAGAAACACCCCCGGTGTAACCATCCTACGCAACCTGCCCGTCATGGGCTATATCGATAACGAGGGCCACTGTGAGATGCTGTTTGAGGATGTGCGCGTCCCCGTTAGCTACCTGCTGGGAGAGGCGGGCAGCGGCTTCGCCATCGCCCAGGCCCGCCTGGGACCTGGACGCATCCATCACTGCATGCGCGCGATCGGCGCGGCGACTTACGCCTTGGAGCTGATGTGCCAGCGCGCCAACTCGCGCGTTGCCTTCGGCAAACCCCTGGCCGAACAGGGCGTCATCCAGGATTGGATCGCTCAGTCCGAACTGGAGATCGAGCAGGCGCGCCTACTGACCCTCAAAGCGGCATGGATGATCGATACGCTGGGCAAAAAAGCCGCACAGAAAGAGATCGCCATGATTAAAATTGTCGCGCCGGAAGTGATGACCAATGTCGTCAACCGCGCCATCCAGGTTTTCGGCGGCGCTGGCATGTGCGATGATTTCCCGCTGGCCTCCATGTGGGCGCACGGTCGCACACTCCACCTGGCCGATGGACCCGACGAAGTGCATAAACGCGCGCTGGCAAGGCAGGTTATCCGCCAATTGGCAAAGCATTAAAATAGTTATTCTGACTGTAATAGTTCGCCGGGCGCACTAACCTGCGCCCAATCACATTTTTAGGAAACATCAACACCTATGGAAGATCCTTTTTTAATGAAACGTGACGATGCCACTGAATTGTTTATCGTGCGTCATGGCGATGCTATTCCTGACGTGGATGAAATTATTCCCAGCGGTATCTACGATGACTTGCCCCTCAGTCGCCTGGGACGCGAACAGGCGCAGGACCTGGCCGAGCGACTGGGGAAACTCCATTTCGACGCTATCTATAGCAGCCCGCTGCGACGCTGCCAGGAGACCGCTGCACCGCTGGCTCGGCGTTTAGAGTTGACCCCCATACTTGTCCCAGGTATTAAAGAGATCAGGCTGGGTGACATACATCCTTTACCAGCGCATGATAACGACCTCTCCATCTTGACTCAAGCTCTCAAAGAGCGGCAAATTGAAATTGTGCGCATTGCAGGCGTAACTGGCAGTTGGGATACTATACCCAATAGCGAGCCGTCCAAAGAATTTCGCCGGCGTGTCGTCTCAGCATTTGATGAGATTGCCGGCAAGCACGTTGGAGAACGAATCATTGCCTTCGCCCACGGCGGCGTGGTAAACGCATACGCGGCAGAGGTACTGGGGCTGAAGCGAGACTTTTTCTTTCCTGCTGCCAATACCTCGATTACTATTTTCCGCGTCTCTGGTCAGCGCCGTGTGCTCTACGTCATGAACGACTTCGCCCATATCAAAAGGCATGAATAGTCCCATACGTGCTATAATATACATATATGAAGACACACAGACATTCCATCATCTATTATCTTCGTGCTACAGTCGAACGCTACTTGCTTGCAGCTGGGTAGCGACCTGACCTCATACCCCTCACAGACCTTTCTCATAAGGAAAAGTATTGTAAGGCTATATTCTTCTCATAATTCGCAACATTTCGTCCGTTTCGGCATACCCGAAAATATGTTACCATCAAGTAAATGGGCTGTGATTCTGGTACTCAGCAGTGTTTTTAGCGCTAATTCTTATGGTCGGAGGGACGGGAGATAGATTCAAGGAACTAATACATATGGATTTAATGGATAAACTTGCCAGCCTGGCACAACGATACGAAGAACTGAATACATTGATGGCTCAGCCAGAGGTACTCGACGACATTCCGCTGCTACAACGCTATGGTCGTGAACACGCTGAACTTGAAGATGTCGTCAACAAATATCACGAGATCGTGGACAACGACCAACAGATTAACGAGGCCAGAGAGATGTACGAAGGCGATGATCTAGAGATGCGGGACCTCGCCTTCGAAGAGATGGAACGCCTCAAAGCTCGCAAGGAGCATTTACTTGAAGAAGTGAAACTATCGCTCTTACCCAAAGACACTATGGATGATAAAAATGCTATCGTCACCATTCAGGGCGGCGCCGGAGGCGACGAGGCGGCACTTTTTGCAGGCGAACTCTTCCGCATGTATACGCGCTATGCCGAAGGGAGACGCTGGAAAATTGAAATCCTGGATATCAATGAGACGGGCCAGGGAGGTATCAAAGATATCACCTTCGTCGTCAAGGGGAAGGGAGCGTATCAACGTTTAAAGTACGAAGGAGGCACGCACCGTGTCCAGCGCGTACCCGTAACCGAAGCCAATGGGCGTATTCACACCTCCACAGCCAAGGTAATTGTCTTGCCGGAGGCCGATGAAGACATCCAAATCGATATCAAGGAAAACGATATTCGCGTCGATGTCTATCGCTCCACCGGTCATGGCGGTCAGAGTGTGAACACGACCGACTCGGCGGTGCGCATTACCCATCTTCCCACAGGACTGGTCGTCACCTGCCAGGATGAGAAGTCTCAACTGAAAAATAAGCTCAAAGCGCTGACCGTCCTCAAGTCGCGCCTCTGGGACTTGCAGGAAGCGCAGAGGCAGGAAGAGTTGAGCAAGACGCGGCGCTCTCAGGTACAGACGGGGGACCGCAGTGAAAAGATTCGCACGTACAATTTCCCTCAGGACCGTGTCACCGATCACCGCATCGGGCTGACACGTCATAATCTACCCGGTGTGCTCAATGGTGAGCTTGACGAATTTATTGACACCCTGATCACAGTCGATCAGGCCGACAAGTTGCAGCATTTGTTCGAGGAAGAGGTAAAGGCAAAGTAGCACGTGACGAGTCCCAGAAAGACTGTGTGCAGGGCCATTGGTGAAACGGGCGCGAGATATCTCGCGCCTCCATTGAAAGGTAGGGAACCGACATGACACAACTGGTAGCAGGACATCTGAACATTCAGCAGGACACCATTCCTGAACTGAATCCATCGTACAGGTTACTGCTCGGACCTGGCCCATGCAACGTAGACCCACGCATCCTGCGCATCGCTTCAGCGCCGCAGCTTGGACACATTGATCCAGAGTTTTTCGCCATCCTCGAAGAAACCGCCCAGATGCTTCGTTGGTTGTTTCAAACCAAGAACGAGATGACCCTCTGCGTCTCTGGCTCAGGGTTTTCCGGCGCTGAGGCCGTGCTATGTAATCTGCTTGAAGAGGGTGATACGATTATTGTTGGCAGCCTCGGCTTTTTCAGCGGCATGATCGTTGATATTTCACAGCGCGCCGGCGCCCACGTGGTCAACCTTGAGACAGAACTCGGTGCTCCGCTGGAAGCAGATGTCCTTGAACAGGCATTTAGAGATCACCCAGGAACCAAAATATTTGCTACCGCCATCGCGGAAACCTCTACAGGTTTGCTGCAACCGCTGGAGGAGTTGGAGCGTATCACCCATGTACATGGTGCGCTCTTTGTAGTTGATGCGGTCTGTGGGCTTGGCGGCGTCCCTATGAATGTCGATGAAATGAAGATCGATGCCTGTTACGCCGGCAGCCAGAAGAGCCTCGGCGCGCTGCCAGGGCTGGCTCCTGTCACCCTCAACGAGCAAGCGGTACAGGTCATCAAGAATCGCAAAAAGCCGGTGCAGAGTTACTACCTCGATCTGCAGAGCCTGCATCGCTACTGGAATGGTGACCACAGTTACCACCATACCGCTTGCAGTAACATCGTCTATGGTTTGCGGGAGGCCGTTCGCATTGCAATGGAGGAGGGACTGGAGGCCCGCTGGGCACGCCACCAGTTGAACGGAGATGCCGTCAAAGCAGGTATCGAGGCGATGGGTCTGAAGATCCTCACCAGGCCGGGTTACGCCCTCTCCGTCTTGACCGCCGTCAGCGTACCGGAAGGTGTTGACGAACTGGCCATTCGCCAGGGGCTGCTTGATGAATATAACATCGAAATTGGCGGCGGCTTCGGCCAGCTCCACGGCCACCTGATTCGTATCGGCCTCATGGGTTACAATTCCTGCCGCAAGAATGTGGACACCATTCTTTCAGCTTTAGAACATGTACTGCCACGTTGTG
Organism: Chloroflexota bacterium; assembly: GCA_005881495.1. The sequence continues at coordinate 11,901 of VBHI01000332.1, read as the reverse complement.
GCTTTACTCCCCCCACCGGAGCAGCCCTCGCTGCCGCCGACGCCGTGTATAAGCAAGGTTCTTAGGGGCGGCCGCCCCTAAGCGAGGTTTGGGGTGTCCCCAAACTCTCTTTTTCCTTTGCCGCCGAAGGCGGCAAGTAAAGCATAAGAAGTTGAGGGATACCCCTAAAACTTCGAATAGAGATGAATCATGTCATAATACAGAGGTAATCATGCCCTTTGAACAGCCACAATCCATACGGACCGTTTTTTTTGATGCTGGCTTTACCCTCATACATCCCAATCCATCTTCACCTGAAATCTGCCAGCAAGTTTGCCAACAACTCAACTTACACATTCACATCGACGCCGTAAAACAGCGCATGATCGAGTCCCAGGACTATTTCTACCGCCAATCGCGCCTCAATAGCCATACCTGGGGCAGCGAAGAGGCCATCGCGGAGTTTTGGACTGGCTACTATATGAACCTCTTGCGTCCTTTTATTGAAGAACACGACGAACACCGGCTTTACCTACTCGCGCAGAGTATTAACGAGGAATTTGATAAACATACCAGTTGGCAACTCTATCCCGACGTCTTGCCAACCCTTGAAGCATTGCGCAGGAAAGGTAGCTATACCCTTGGCGTTATCTCCGATTGGGGTATCTCACTTGGCCCGATTCTCCGGCAGTTGCACCTCACGCCTTATTTTGATTGTTTGCTGATTTCCGCCGTTACCCGTCATGCCAAGCCATCACCTATGCTCTATGACCTGGCATTGCAACGAGCCAATACAATCGCCGATTATACGCTGCATATCGGAGATACCTACATCCAGGATGTGTTGGGTGCCCGCTCTGTTGGCATCACACCAGTCTTACTCGACAGAGGTAAACGTCTAGAACAGAGCAGCGTGGATTGCCTACTCATACATTCACTCACAGAGTTGCTTGACCTGCTAGAAATCCCGCAATGATTGGTGCGTTCCTCGTGCCCGTGCTATGCGCCACATCGCCCCGTGTATAGTAGGGTTGACCCTTGCGGTCAACCTGGCTTCGTTGCGCGGTCACCCTGGCTTCGTTGCATCTCATTCCGAAAAACGTACCATTTGCAACATAGATATTTACCTTCTTACCAATAACTGCTATACTAACTCTACGCAATTCACTAATTTTCCCGCCGCGACATGTATAGAATGTATCGAATTGGGCTAAAGTATGAACAAGCTTGAGGGACAGTATACTCCGACTATCCTACAAAATGCCATAGGGGAGCCGTTACGTTCTGAGCAGCGTACTGGTGAACTGTTGCCTCGCACACTCTCACGAGTAGATATGCTCGTCATCTTCATCGCTATTGTTCTCTTCATTCCCAATGCCTCAATTGTCCAGGCAACACAAGGAGCAGGTGCAGCAACCTATCTCTACTGGATAATTGGCACCATTACTTTCCTCGTTCCCGGTGCGATCATCTGCGGACAACTCAATCGTTTCCTGCCGGTCGATGGCGCGATTTATGTCTGGACGCACAGGGCCCTTGGACCGCTTTGGGGCTTCTTCGCCGCCTTCTGCGCCTGGTTTCCTGGTGTCCTGGTACTGCTCGCGGCAGCCGATAGCATCATTGCACTGGTCCAGGGCATTGGTTCACAAATCGCCGGTCCAAATGCCAATTGGCTCATGCAGCCCTGGCAACAAGGGTGTATTGTGCTCTGCCTGCTCCTGTTAAGCGGCTGGCTATCTACCTTTTCTTTACCCCGGATCATGAAGGCAGCCAAAGGAGTTATCACACTCTATATCCTGGCTATTCTCACTGTTGGTATGGCCGGCATCGTCTGGCTAGCCAGCGGTCATTCACCCCGGATTCCACTCAACATCACCCACACAACATTTGGCACGCCTCACATAGTCCTCTATGGCGTAATCATACTGGCATTACTTGGTGTTGAGGTACCGCTGAATATGGCCGCGGAAACCAAACATCCCCACGCTTCTCGCCTCTTTCTCCGCTGGGGATCACTCATCGTGTTGCTCGCCTACATTATTGGGACATTTGGTGTCATGGTAGTCGTACCCGCAAGTCAGGCAAGCTCGACGTATTCAACGCTCACAGCCGTCAGCCTCGTTTTTGGCACACCTACCACGATCGCCGTCGGTTTCGTCTTCATCGGCTTCTTTATACTGGTCTCTGTCATATACAACGTCACGTTCGCGCGAATCTTATTTGTCTCCGCCCTGGATCACCGTCTCCCGACCAATCTCGCAGATGTCAATCGCCACCATGCCCCTTTTCGCGCTATTATAACGCAGACCGCCATTGTCATTGCCGTCACCCTCTTCACATACTTTTTAGGACCACTTCTTTATATAGGGGAAGGCTTATCGTTTTCTGAACAGGTCTATACTATCTCTCAGGCCACAACAAGCGTCATCTGGTGCATCTCCATGATTTTCCTCTTCCTCGATCTCCCGATTCTTTTGTATCGCTTTCGCTTACTTCTTGCGAAAAGGCCTGGTCAACTCATTGCACCCACCTGGGTACTCTACCTCTGCAGCGCCGTTGGAGGAGCAGCAAGCTTACTCGGCATTTGGGCGACGCTCACAGCTTCTTGGGATAACACCCTTATCTCTGATAAAGACTGGACATTCTATGTTGGCGTCTGCACAATCCTTTCTCTGGTCATCGGACTGCTCGGCTCGGCCTACCCACGCCTGCTGAGTAACCTCAACGAGCAGACCGCCGCCGCCCGCGAAAACGCGCGCATGTATACAGAATTGCGCCAGGCTTACGCCAAACTGAGCGAACTCGATCATCTCAAAGATGCTTTTTTGACCACCGCTGGCCATGAATTACGTACTCCACTCACTATCGTACAAGGCTATCTTGAACTGTTGGGTGAGATAGAGCACCTTGATCCACAAACTCGCACCGAATTTGTGAATAAGGCTCGCCGCGCCTGCGACGAGTTGGTTCTGTTACAAGCAAATATCATGGACGCCAGCCGCATACAGTTCGAAGCTGCCTCTATCGATTGCTCAGCCATTCCACTCAAGGAGATCTGCACAACCGTTGTCGATCTCTTTGAACCTATCATTCTCCAGGAGCAGCGCCAGGTCACGGTCGATATCCCCGATTCCATTATCGTCTGGGCCGATGATACCCGCCTGAAACAGGTTCTCCGCAATCTCTTTGCCAATGCCCTACGCTACTCCCCCCGGCAAACGCCTATTTGCATTACCGCCGCGCTCGAACAGAAGGAGTCGCCTATGGTACGGGTCAACGTGATTGATCGTGGGTATGGCGTCCCTCCTAATAAACAGGAGGCAAGTGGAAGCTATGCACGGCACCATCAATGTTGAGAGCACCGGGATAATGGGAGAAGGCTCGACTTTTTCGTTTACGCTGCCAACAACACGCCTCTCTAAACACTGTAATGGAGAGGTGGAGCTTAGAGCTTCGCTTCCGCCGCTGGATTAAAGCGATACAGCCGGGCAGGACGATGTGTCCCCTCCATTTTCTTGGCACCTGTATCTTCCAGAATACCCGTCGAGAGAATTTTCTTGCGGAAGTTCCGTTTATCCCGGCGCTTGTGCAAAATTATCTCATACACGCGCTGCAATTCTCGCAGAGTGAATTGCTCAGGTAAGAGGCTGAAAGCTATTGTAGTGTAATCGAGTTTCCCACGCATACGTTCGAGAGAATACTGCAATATTTTTTCGTGGTCAAAAGCCAGCGGCGGCAGGTCATATACTGAAAACCACCCAACATCTGCGGCATCATCGGCAGCCCTGACCTGCAAACGTTCCGAGTCCAGCAGCGCGAAGTAGACAACGGTAATCACGCGCGTGCGCGGATCACGCCCGGGATCCCCAAAGGTATAGAGTTGCTCCAGGTAGACGTCCTGCACGCCCGTCTCCTCTTGCAGTTCGCGTTTCGCTGCCGTCTCCAGTGACTCGTCGATATTCACAAACCCCCCCGGTATCGCCCACATTCCTTCATAAGGCCATGCGCGCCGTTTTATCAGCAATACCTGCAGGTCTCGTTGCCTCAGACTCATCATCACCACATCCACTGTCACCGAAGGCCGTTCATATTTGCTCGCATCATAGCTATGCGCCTTAGCTTCCGCTGTCGGCGGCATCTTTCCCTGCACATGACCGGTTGATTCGCTCTGCTCTTCCGTCTGTTCCATGGATACCGTCAGTCTCTTTCCGCGTACTCTGTCTTGCCAAATTGCATTTCCTGGCTATCGTTCCTTCCCCCACAAAATAGTATGGAGATGATATGCTATAATTGTACTGTTAGGTACACTCTTTTAGCCCGCCCTCCTACCGAAATAGCTGACTTAGTGTATTTCACACACTAATATACTCTACCACTTGATACCTGTCAAGTTGAAGATATGAAATTGCGCCCCAACATCCCCCTATGTTATACTGGCACATGCGCAACATTCGTTCTCATTAGGGGAGAGAAAAGACTTATGTCCGATACAGAGGTAGAGCTGCAGCGAATCGGCTCATACATCATCACACGTCTGCTCAAAAACGATACCACCAGTAGCCTCTATCTTGGCAAACTGCGCAAGAAAGATATCGTCATCAAAGTATTTCATACCCCGCTTATCACCCTTGAAGCCAAAGAAGCCTTCCTCTTGCGCGCCAAACAACTCAAAAAACTCAAAGACCGCCAGATAGTCGAGCTTCACGATGCAGGTTTCATCCAGGACGTCGACAATAACGCCGGAGACCAGGGCTATCTCGTCATGCAATATGTGCCAGGCGAAACACTGCGACAACGCGTCCCACCAGGGCAGCGCATCCCTGCCGACGAGGTCAAGCGCCGCCTTTCACCCATCGCCAGCGCGCTCCACTACGCCCATGTCTCCAACATTCTGCATGGCAATCTTCATCCCGGCAACCTGCTCATCGACATGAAAGACAATACCCTGCTCACAGATTTCTCCTTTACCTTGCAGGGTCTGCCCTTTCCAGCCAATCAACCGGCAGCGGCAGTGTCCTATATGGCGCCAGAACAGTTGCAGGGCCTCCTAACAGCCGCCAGCGATCAGTACGCCCTGGCCGTCATGGCCTACGAGTGGCTCTGTGGCCAGCGTCCCTACACGGCGATAGAGCGAACAGAACTTCTCAATCAACAAACCCATGACCCTCTACCCCCACCCTGCAGCCTGAACAGCGACATTTCGCCAGCCGTGGAAAAAGTCCTCCTCCAGGCGCTCGCCCTCAATCCCGACGAGCGCTTTCAACACACCCAGGCCTTTGCCGACAATTATTTACGCGCCTTAATGGGTCTTCCTCTCAATCTTGAGACAAAGCGCCCTGCCCCACTGGTACTCGTCAAACCCGTTTCTAAAAATGGTCATCATGCTGCGCGGCAACAAGATGATGATCGCCTGCCAGTCCCACACACGCATGACTTCTCGCAATCTATACCTGTAGATCAGGACAATACAGCAAATAACAAAGCGCAGGATATGGCCCGAAACATTCCTACTCCTTTCCAGAACGGTGAACACCGTCTGGCAGATATCGTCACCAGGGACCTCTGCCAGGGCGGCATCCTCTCGCAGAGCCTGCCTGGCTACGAAGAGCGTCCTGCACAGATCGAGATGGCAACATTGGTCGCCCATTCACTCATGCAAGACACGCCGACGATTATTGAAGCGGGCACCGGGACGGGGAAAGCGCTAGACGTCGATACACCAATTCCAACTCCAACTGGGTGGAAGCGGATGGGTGATCTCGCCGAAGGCGACGTTGTATTTGATGAGAAGGGCCATCCAACCCCTGTCACGGCAGCATTCGATGCAATGTATCACCACAAATGCTATGAGGTCGTATTCTCCGATGGCTCATCGCTCATCGCAGATGCCGAGCATGAGTGGGCATCCTACACATGTGCTGACCGAAAATGGGCTGATAGTCCACGGACTGATACTTACACAGCCAGGAACTTCGTCGCTGTTCGGGGTCGCTTAGCGAGAGACCTGGGCGAACAGCGCCGGGACGGTCGAGCATATACCCTCATCACTACTGAGAGAATGGCCGCCACACTAACAGTTAGCTCATCTCCACTTGCAAATCACGCCATTGCGGTCGCTGGCTCTCTTATGCTACCGGACGCGGACCTGATTATCGCGCCATATTTCCTCGGCGTCTGGCTCGGTGACGGAAATTCCCGCAACAACCAGATTACGACCGCCGATCCATCCCTCATCGCTGAGATAGAGCAGGAAAGCTACGCCGTCCGATCCTTGAAGAGCCACCCATACCTGTACGCGGTTGATGACGAGAACGGTAAGGCTGTAAATCGACTGCAGCCCAGCATGACTGGCCGTCTGCGTGCGCTCGGACTCCTGCTTAACAAACACATCCCCGCGACCTATTTGCGTGCATCCGAACAGCAACGGCGCGCCCTTCTCGCAGGACTCCTCGATACAAATGGCACGGTTAACCGCAATAGTGCTGTTGAGTTCACAACAACAAACCCAGGACTTGCACATGACGTGTATGAGCTTGTGTGCTCACTTGGCTTCCGGCCTTCACTTGGTTATGGGCATGCCCGGCTCAATGGAAAGGATTGTGGCGCGAAATGGACGATTTCGTTCACAACAGGGGAGCAGGTTTTCCGACTGGATCGCAAGGTCATTGCCCATAAGGAGCAGCTGCGCAACTACAGCCCTGAGCGCAACCGCTTCCGCTATGTTGTCGCAGTCCGCGAGGTGCCTTCTCGTCCAGTACGGTGCATTCAGGTCGAGTCTCAGTGCCATCTGTATCTCGCTGGCCGGTCTATGATTCCAACCCACAACAGCCTTGCCTACCTCGTCCCCATTGTGCGCTCTGGCAAAGTCGCCATTATCAGTACAGCCAATAAGGCGCTGCAAGAGCAGCTATTTTACAAAGACATTCCCTTCGTCCAGCAGCACATTAAACATTTTGACGCGGCCCTGGTGAAGGGCATCGGCAACTACGTCTGCATTGATCGCCTGGAAAGTGAGCGCACCGGCCTGCAGTTCTATGCCAAAAACCGCGACTTCATGCGCCTGGTCGATATCACCAATGATCCCGATGCGAAATTCAACGGCGATTTTGAAACGCTCGACTTCCAGCTTCCCGGCGATATCCGCGGCAAGGTCTGTGGCGATAGCGACCAGTGCGCCTGGAGCAAATGCAACTATTTCTTTGATTGTTATGTACGCGACATGCGCGAGAAAGCCGCGCGGGCACAGATCATCGTTGTCAATCACACACTCCTCCTGTTGGATGCAGCCATGGACGGCTTTCTCTTGCCAGAGCGCGATGTGATTGTCCTGGACGAGGCCCATCACCTGGAAGAAGAGGCAACCCGTTCCTTTACCATCACTATCAGCGAAAATTCCGTTATTACGCTATTGGCGCAGAAAATGCTCAAAAACCATACGCTGCTGAGTTTGCAAGACGAGGCAAACAAGGCATTGATGCAAACCTGGAATCGTTTGAACCTGGTGGCCGATCTTGGGTTCAAAGGCAGAGCAAATCTCCAATCGCCGGTGGAAGAGGGCTTGAAACTGGCTACCGTCATCACTGACCTGGCCGACTCCCTGCGCAAGCAGCGTCCAAAAGACCTGCCCGAGAAGGAGAACCAGCTTTATGATAAGCTGCTCAAGCGCACGCAAAACCTTGCCCAGAATATCCGTACAGTCTTCTCTGTCGATCAGCCCAGTAAATTTGTCTATTATGTCGAGCGTGTCGCCGGTCCAGGACAACGAGGCTTCCAGCTCCAGGTGTCAGCCGCTCCCCTTGACGTTACGGCCTGGCTGAAAGAGCGGCTCTTCGATAAATGCAACGTCATTTGCACATCTGCGACTTTGGCAACCATCGGCCCCAATCCCTCTCGCCCGGAAGACAAAGGTCCCAATTTTTCCTATTTCCGCCGCCGCACCGGCCTTGATTCCCTCGAACGCTCAGAAGTGATCGAGCGCATTCTACCACTCGCCTTCGACTTCGAGAGCAATGCCCTCCTCTATGTGCCGCGTGACCTGCCTACCCCCGTCTACGGCGCAGGATCAGATGACTATACGAAGGCTATTGCGCGAGAAATGTACCGCCTGGTCAAGCTCTCCCAGGGGCGAGCCTTCCTGCTCTTCTCAAGTAGACGGATGCTCGACCAGGCCTATGAATTGATGGCACCACACCTGGATTACCCTTTATTGCGCCAGGGCGATATGCCGCGCATCGAGTTGACGCGCCAGTTCCGCGAGGAAAAAGGGGCCATCCTCTTTGGCTTAAAAAGTTTCTGGGAAGGCGTCGATATCGTAGGCGAGGCGCTCTCATTAGTGATTATCGATAAACTCCCCTTTGATCCGCCCGATGACCCGGTTCACGAGGCGCGCGTAGCGCAAATGAAAGCAGCTGACGAAAACTGGTTTGGCATTTACGTGCTGCCCCAGGCGGTGCTGCGCCTCAAGCAGGGCCTCGGGCGCCTCCTGCGCACCCGCGATGATCGCGGCGTAATGGCCATTCTCGACACCCGCCTCTACACCAAAGGCTATGGCAAATTGGTGCTCGAGGCCCTCCCTCCTGCCAGGAGAACGGCCAGTATCAAAGATGTCGACCGCTTCTTCAATGAAGAGCCAGCACCGTTCTAATGTACTTCTTCTTCTGTAACAGGGTTTCGCGATAGCGCCAAATGGCACATCAGAATTCACCTCCACTTGTAGAAGCAACCGAGCTTGGCTCAGATGGGGTGTATTGTCATCCAATGAAATATCCTATATAATTATGTTTGAAAATCCGTGTCCACGAAGTAAAGAAAACGTATATTTCTGCCATGATGTACTTCCATGCTGCACTCATTTGAATGGCATTGAAAAAAGACAAACTTACTTAAAGGAAACACACTCTATGCCAACCATCCCTCCACCAGACGAAAACGAATACTTTATCGAAGCTGAAAATGCGACGGAAACAGCACGCTTAATGAAACAAGATTATCTCACTACACAAGGTATGGGTGGAGTGTTCCCTGAGCGTTCTGACTTCTCCACAATCCACGATATTTTGGATATCGCTTGTGGCCCTGGCGGGTGGGTACTTGATGTTGCTTTTGAACATCCCGAAATCAACGTGATAGGCATTGACATCAGCCGCACTATGGTTGAATACGCACAAGCACGAGCCTGGACACAGGGGTTGAATAATGCCAGTTTCAGGGTCATGGATGCACTCAAGCCCCTAGACTTTCCTGATGCTTCCCTTGATCTCGTTAATGCTCGCTTCCTTTTTGCTGTCATACCTCCTCCAATGTGGCCCATGTTCATGGATGAGTGCCTGCGAATTACACGACCTGGCGGCATTATCCGCCTAACTGAAAGCGAATGGTACCTCACAAACAGCTTGGCATACGAGACTCTGCATGCTATGACAACGCAAGCACTGAAAAGAGCAGGAAAGAGTTTCTCCCCAGATGGACGCAATGTTGGTATTACACCAATGTTAGGCCAGTTCCTTCAGCAAGCACATTGTGAACGTATCCAGCATGCGGCATATGCACTCGATCTCTCCGCGGGAACAGAAGCACACGGTAACTTGTATCAAAATTTGATGGCCTTCTTCAGCTTGATCGAACCCTTTTTGCTCCAAACACAAGTAACCACGCCAGAGGAGTTTGATGCGCTCTACAACCAAATGCTGGCAGAAGTATTATCCGATTCCTTTCGTGCAGTATCGTTCATCCTTACGGTATGGGGCGAGACACCGTCAAGAACCATGGAAAAAACATCGGGGCAATTGTCACGTACAAGTGAAGATGATTTGCCAATGTGACCCACGATGTCAAGACTCAAAAATTGACGTGACTGTTCGATAGGCGGTAAAACTGGTAAAATAGGGAGGAACGAGCAAATCAAGGAGGCAGAGCCATGCGTTTACGGATCGTCTTACCCAAAGTGAACCCGGAAATGATCGAAGTACCAAGACACTGTGTGTATGCTGGGTGCAGGGGACGGAAGTTTCAGTTGCGTCAGGAAGTCACGAAACCGCTGCGGGATACAGTCTATCACGAGGTCGTGGTGCATCGGTATCAGTGTTTGAAGTGCCGCCGCACCTTTCGGGTGTATCCGCAGGGAACGACGCCCGACCAGACCTCGCAACGGGTCAAAGGCCTGGCGGTGATGCTGTATCTGCTGGGATTAAGTTATGGAGCGACCTCCTTAGCCTTAGAAGGCCTGGGTGTGTACCTGTGCAAGAGTCGCATCTATGATGCGGTACAAGAGACCGCCAAACGGGTGCCTGGGCTCAAGCGCGATCAGGTGTTCGCAGGGGTGCGCACCCCTGCCTTAGGAGGCGATCTGACCAGCGTCAAATGCAAGGGCGAGTGGTTACCTTTAGGCATCACCGTTGATCCGATCAGTGGACTGGCTTTAACCATTGATGCCTTGGCAGCCCAAGATATCAAGACGCTACAAGACTGGATTGAACCGATTGCCAAGAGCGTGGGAGCGACCGTGTTGGTCACCGATGATGCTGATGGCTTCAAAACGGTGGCCGATGAGGTGGGGGTGCAGCATCAAGTCTGTAAAGCGCATGTGCTGCGTAATACGGAGGCGTTGATTGAGCGCTACCAGCCCTTGGTAGCCAAGGATGCTGATGGCTCCCTGGCGGCCATTGGCGTGAGTCCGCAGCAGGCGACAGCCGACTTAACGCGCCTGGGCCAACTCGTCAAAAGCCGGCAGAAGGAGCAAGCCCCCGAACTGGAAGCGCTGCATCGACGCTATCTGGATGCTGCACCCCCGCAAGAGGGAGGACATCAAAGTCTTGCCTATCGCCTGCGGCTGTTGTTTCTTGACCGCTGGAACCTGTGGCATCGCTTAACGCGCTATCGCACGTGGAAAGGACCCAACGGGGAAACGCTTGATGGCACCAACAATGCGTGTGAGCGCTCTATTGGCTGGTGGATTAAAGAACGCTATCGTACCATGCGTGGCTACAAAGTCCCTGAGAATGCGGTGCGCGTCAGTCGCTTGCTCGCCTGGTGTGGCAATTTCCTCACGACAGAGGACGGAGCAACTCTGCCAGGGTTCCAACAGTAAGCAAGAGCTATCAAGGATCCTCATGGCTCCTTCCTGCTTGACCTCTGGATACCAATTATCGAACGTTCACAAATTGACAGCAGAACCAATACATTTAGATAGCCATCATTGTACACATCTGGACAAAAATGTACCCCTGCACACTCAATGACCACCACAAACAAGGGGTAAACAAAGCCGCCAATAGGCCCTATACATAAGAAATGGAGTATACTCACCTTTTCATCACGCTCTCTACAAACGGCCTCTAACCTCAAACCACGTCACCTAACCCACATTCCGCAGTTTGCATTTGCAATTTTAGCAAAATCGGCGAAATTCATGAAAATACTGCGGAATGTGGGTTGGGACAGGAACAAATGACATTGGACGAACGGGTTTGAACCGTTTCCGTAGGTTTTTCACAGAAGTGAGGTAGATCGTGGAGTGAGCGCATACTTCAGATCTTTCTGGCCTGGTAGTGTGATTGGAGAGTGAGGTAAAAGCTGACGCCGGTATAATAAATTGGGTACACAATCAGGCAATCCAAAAGTAGCCGTTGAGGCGTAGGCATCTGCTGCAAGACCACGGCATAGTTCACTAGCCAGAGACCGGTCAGAATGAGTGTGAGGGGGCGGTACTGTAATGTTCGTGAAGGATATAAGTAACGAATTGGCACAAAGACCAGTATGGAGCAAATGAGCAGAATCAGCCCTACCGTCTGCGAAGGTATTTTGAAGACGAATATATAGAAGGCAATCACATTCCAGTAGCTTGGGAAGCCCAGGAAGAAATTGTCGCTGGTCTTAGCGTCTGTTCTACAGAATTGATAGCCAGAGGCAAGCAGCGGCAGCGCA
>VBHI01000330.1 GCA_005881495.1 Chloroflexota bacterium | reverse complement strand
GTCGGCTTCACCGCAGGCGTGGTCTTCGGGTTACCAGGGGTTTATGGCATGCTTCACACAGATGCCCTCGGTGCATGGCTGGTGCCAGCGTTCGGCCTGGCCGCAGGACTGGCACTCAGTCTCAATTTCGGTCTGGCCTGGGGCCTCGCCTTCGGCGTCATTGTTGGTCTGGCGGCTGGCATTGGCATCGCTGGTCCAGATCTCGTCGCTGACCTGGTGATCGGCCTGGGTTTCAGTCTCGCCCTGGACGTGCGAGGAGGTATCGTCACCCGACTCGAAATCAGCCTGATCGTTGGCATCATCCTCGGCGTGATCGGCGGGCTCACTGCAGGACTGCCAGGCGGTCTGGCAAGTGGCCTGGTGACAGGAATGGGGTGCCTACTGAGACTCTCCTGGATGCCCTCGTCTCCGCTTCAGGTGCCAAGAAGGGCGAATAGACAGGAAACTGAAGCGGAAGACCTCGACCAGAACCAGCACGACCAGGACTTTGTTGGTGAATGAAAGTGCGAGTCAAATCGGCACCGGCACCGGGCGACCACAAGGGTCACCCAATACGCATCAACCTAAGAAAAAGCTCATCAAATGCTAGAAGGGTGAGTGGAGGAAGTAGTGGCAGGGATGACCAGAAGAGGGGAGAGCAAGCGGAACGCTGTTATGCTGAGCACATTCGCTCCGCTCAGTGTCAACTCCGCGAAGCATTTCGAGGCCCATGGAGAGAGACCCTTCGCTGCGGCTCAGGGTGACAAGGGAACCCGGTCATGCTGAGCGCGGCGAAGCATCTCGAGGCCCATGGAGAGAGACCCTTCGCTGCGGCTCAGGGTGACAAGGGAACCCGGTCATGCAGACAGACCCTTCGCTGCGGCTCAGGGTGACACGGTGAGGCAGCTTAGGGTGATGCGTATTGGGCGACCCAAGGGTCGCCCCTACTACGGCTTCGCAAGCCGGGGCGTGCATGGTGGCAAAGGAACGTTTCTTTCCCTTCAACTGGAAATTTCACGCTTTGTGTCATTCGCCAACAGTAATTCATGCGCCTGTGGCGCACCAGGGTCCATGGAAATAGCGGCATTTAGAGCATGACGTAACTTATAAGGCTATTTCCAGGGGAGACAAAATAGCTTCATATCTCAATGTCCATCCTCAACAGCGCAGATGAGAGCGATTTGCCTAAGGCATCGCTTCTCAAGGAGCGGGAGGCGCCGCCGTTGAGGGCCCCGTGCAGGACAAACTTGAGGGCGAGAAGATTGGGAACCTCGAAACGCTCGACCTTGCCGGTGATAATGCCCTGGAAATGTTGTTTGACACGCTCGGCGGTCACTTCTCTCGCTAATAGATCGTAGGTCTGCTGGTCTGGCGCAAAGAGGCTCAGGTCAGCTTTGTCGCCCTTATCGCCTGAACGGGCATGGGCGAGATGGGCGAGATGAACCAGTTGCTTTTTCATTTACGATTCCTCCACACTGACACGCACATGCTCCTCGATGATGGAACGTGGCGCCAAGGTGGGCCAGATGCCAAGTAGGCCGCGTGGCTCTAGCATGCCAGCAGCGCCACCGATGAACGGCGGGCCACTGAGCGCCAGAGGTGGGAACAGTCGCCCTAGCTTCGCCGCCTCTTTTTTGTCAGCGCAGCGTACGGCAATGCGTACATAGACTTCGTTCAGGTCATTGGCGTGGGTCGAATCGGCCAGGGGGCCATGGAGAGAGTTGTAACCAAGATACTCAACCAACGTTTCTTCCGCTTTGAGACCGATCTCTTGCATCTGCTGCTGGATGATCTGTGCCGCGGCCTGGGCTTTTGCCAGCGCGTCCGGCCAGGCGTAGCCCAGCATCGCCTGGCCCATCACGCCGTCTTCATAGCCAGCTACGATTTTCAAGGTGGCGGGGGCTGGTCGCCCGGTCGCTCCTGTGACGCGAACTTGATTCGGGCCAATCTCTTGCAGATGCAAGGTGGTCATATCCACGTCAACATCCGGAGTCAGATAGTGGCGCGGATCATGGACCTCGTATAACAATTGCTCGCGCAGGGTATCAAAACTGACGCGCCCGCCTGTGCCTGCCGCCTTTGTAATGATAGCCTCACTACTCTCCCATACTTCAGCGATGGGGTAGCCGATATGGGCAAGATCGGGGATGGAGCGCCAGTCGCCGCCGAAGTTGCCCCCGGTCGCCTGGCCGCTACACTCGAGCAGGTGTCCAACCACCATACCCTGGGCCAGTTTGTCCCAATCGTCCCAGCGCCAGCCCAGTTCATGGACCATTGGAGCAAGGAAGAGCGCGGCGTCCGCGACACGCCCTGTCAGCACGATATCCGCGCCGCCATCCAATGCCTCCACCAGTGGACGCGCTCCCAGGTAGGCGCTGGCAAAGAGCAGGCGTTCGCGTATCGTGGAAATATGCTCCCCGGTGTCCATGTGGGCCAGCGAGACGCCGGCTGCCTGTAGTTCATCGAGACGTTCATGGACAGAATCACCCAGTACAACGCCTACCTTGAGCTTTAAGCCAAACTGCTTGAGCGCAGCTACCAGTACCTCTCTTGCTGCCATGGGGTTAAGCCCGCCCGCGTTGAGAATAAACTTCACGCCTCGCGGAATGGCTAGAGGAAGAAGCTCGGCCAGCATGGGCACAAGGTCACGGGTGTAACCCAGGGTAGGGTCCCGCTGGCGGTCTTTCTGTAAGATGGCCAGCGTCAATTCAGCCAGGTGGTCGGAGGCGACGTACCGGACATTGCCTCGTTCTATACTTGCCTTGATGGGCTTCCACGAGTCACCATAGAAACCCAGGCCACCAGCTATACGCACAGATTTCATATAGGATATGCTTCTATCTCATACCAAACAGTTCTCGAGCGATCAGCAGCTGGCGAATTTCGTTGGTACCGGCGCCGATCTCACCTAATTTGGCGTTGCGCCACATGCGTTCGACCTCAAAATCGGTCAGGTAGCCCCAGCCTCCATGGATCTGCAACGCCTCGTCCGCGGCTCGCATCGATGCTCTAGCGGTGAAAAGCAGGGCAGCTGCAGCCTCTTTACTGACACGTTTTCCCTGCTGCGCCAGCCACATGGAACGGTGCGCCATCAAGCGCGCTGCTTCGAGATCGGTATACATATCGGCGATTTTGGCCTGGATAAGCTGGAAGTTGGCGATAGGCTGTCCAAACTGCTCGCGCTCCTGGGCATACTTTATGGACACCTCGAGGGCAGCTTCTAAGCCGCCGATGGCACTGACCGCGAAAAAGGCACGCTCCAGGTCAAGCCCACTCATTACGACTTTAAATCCATCATTGACTCGACCAAGCACATTTTCCTCTGGCACAAAGGCGTCTTCAAAAACGAGTTCACCCGTGGGGGAGCCGCGCATGCCGACTTTTTGCAGTTTGCGGGCGACATAGTAGCCGGGCGTGCTGGTTTCAAAGATGAAGGCGGTGATGCCACGGCTGCCAGCTTCCGGCTTTGTCTTGGCATAAACGATAATTACATCAGCAATGGGGCCGTTGGTGATAAACATTTTCGTGCCGTTGAGCAGATAGCCGCCGCTGGTCGCACGAGCGGTCATCTGGATGCCCATGGCGTCGGAGCCTGCATTCGGCTCGGTGAGACCTAGCGCGCCGATCATTGCGGTGCTGGCAAGTTTGGGTAAGTATTTTTGTTTTTGTTCTTCGTTCCCGTTGCGGAGAATATTGTGCGCGCAGAGGTTGAGATGCGCACCAAATGGCCGTACTCTTCAGGAATAGCGATTCCGGTATAGCCTTGATCGGCAAGACGCTGCCACATCCAGCGCGGAAAATCGTCGGTACTTTCTATTTCGTCGTTGTGAGGCCTAATCTCATCCCTGGCAAAAGCAAAAGCGCTTTCATAGGCGAGTTGATGCTCTTCTGGGAGCTCAAAGTCCATGACTTGATGATCCTTTCTGGCGTTGCAAACAAAGGTTGATATAAGTAAATGGAGAGTGTTCTCTACGAATAACGCCTGTAAGATTCCTGAATTACGGGTAGTGTACGCTGTAGCTGGCAGTGATTACAAGGGGTAACACGTTACCCCAAGTTACTTATGGCTCTGCTTGGATGAGGTGGAGTTATAAAGCTACTTGAGAGATATTAGTTCAATCTGAAGCCCAGGAACTCGTTTATAGTCTGCGTCAGCAGTAACAATAGTCAAGTTCCGTTCCAAAGCGGTTGCAGCAATCAAAGTATCAATATCACCGATAAGCCCTGTACCATGAGGTGGACGGAGAAGACGTCTAACATCTGCATAACGTTCCAGAATAGAGTAGGTAAGAAAGTAGGGATATACTTCACTAAGAAGGCGTCTAAGGTCGTTATGACGACGAGAATAATCAGAAAGGCTCTTAATATATTCTGTGACCTCAGCATAAACTAAAATACTGGTAGCAACCTCGCGATGGATAATCCAAGGTGTTACCAGTTCAACGACTGACCTTCGACCTTGAAGATAAGCAGCTACAGGCCCACTGTCAAGAAGATAGTGCCTCATAATGTAATCGGAGGAGTAGGATTACTTTCATGCCGAATGCGATGAAGATCCTTTTCCACTTCTTCCCAACTAAGATCGCTCCAAGCACCGGCTAAGCTAAGAGCCTCCTGAATTGTACGTGAAGAACTGGCCGCATCTGCATCCGCTTCCTCAGCAAAGTAATGGACTATTTCCTGGCCTTTTTCACGAAAGATTACACCGATAAGCGGCCGGATGAAGAATGATAGTATATCGGCGATCACTCATTGCTTTATTCCTTTTTTATTGCTTATTATAGCATAATACTAATAACCTAGCACAGCAGCATTTCGTGATATACTATCGGCAAGCATACCAAATGTAAACACTCTTAGACAGGGAAGTGGAAGAGACTACCATGCTCAATACGGTTTCGTTAAATGCCGTAAGCAGTTCAAAATTCTCACAGCAATTCGTCAAGCCTCTTTATGATAGCTACTGTTTCTCAAATATTCCGCAAACTATTACACACATCCTCACGGGAGAAGGGGAGAGCGCGCTTCCGCTGGACGTTTTTGGGGGGATGCCGACAACATATGATAGGGTCATTCTCTTCTTTGTTGATGCTTTCGGCTGGCGATTTTTTGAGCGATACGCGGAAAAATACCAGTTTCTCAAGATTATACTCAAGCAGGGCGTTGTCTCAAAAATGACTTCGCAATTTCCTTCGACAACGGCCGCTCATGCTACTTGCATCCACACGGGTTTGAACCTGGGACAAAGCGGCGTCTACGAGTGGCAGTACTACGAACCGCTGGTTGATGACGTGATTATGCCACTACTTTTCTCTTATGCAAGGGACAAAGAGCGTAACACTTTGAAGAAAGCTCCGTTTCCCCCAGAAAGATATTATCCTACGCAGTCGCTTTACCAGCAGCTCAAGGCAAAAGGCGTGGTGTCCTACATTTTCCAACACCAGGCGTATACTCCCTCGACGTATTCAGATTGTGTTTTTAAGGGAGCGCAGATTGTTCCTTACAGGTCTCTCGCGGATATGCTTGGCCTTCTCACAGAGGTCGTTCTGGCTCACAAAGCTCCCCCTTACTATTATTATGTCTATTTTGACCGCATCGATACGATGTGCCACCTGTACGGGCCAAACTCAAAACGATTTGAGCAAGGAGTTGAAGACTTTTTCCTGCAGATGGAGCAGTTGTTTTATCAGAAGATTCGCGGCAAAGTCAAGCATACGCTATTGCTTATCACTGCAGATCACGGACAGGTCGAGGTTGATCCCCAAGCGACGTTCTATCTCAACCAGCAAGCACAAGATATCAAGGAGTTGCTGCAAACGAACCAGAGTGGAAGGTTAAAGGTGCCAGCAGGCTCTGCAAGAGATATGTTCTTGCATGTAAAAGCGGAGTTTCTCGACGAGGCCGTGGCTTATCTGCAAGAGCGGCTTGAGGGGAAAGCAGAAGTTTACAGGACTGCGAACCTTATCATGCAACACTTTTTTGGCTCACAAGAGCCATCGCCGGCGTTTTTGAACAGGGTGGGCAATGTCGTGATCTTGCCCTATGCAAACGAGACTACGTGGTGGTATGAAGAGGGTGTATTTGATATGCATTTTTTGGGTCACCATGGAGGGTTGACGCCTCAAGAAATGGAGATCCCTTTTATGGTGTTGCCTATTTAGTCGTTGTGCCTGTTTTTTGGAGGCTCATCGCGGGGATTTTTGTTGTGATGTTGCGGGTTTGGTAGACGCAGTCTACCAAACCCGCAACATCACAGGTAAATTAAGAGGCAATTAATCCATCTAAAAGGCGAATTGAGCGGTCGGCATGTGAGGCGATTGCCTGGTTATGCGTCGCAATGATAAAGGTTTTCCCTGTCTGCTCGCGCAGGTACGCAATCAGTTTGAGTATATTCTCACCATTTTTCGCATCCAGGTTCCCTGTTGGCTCATCGGCAATGACGAAGGCGGGGTCGGTGGCTAAAGCTCGTGCAATTGCGACACGCTGCTGCTCACCACCAGAGAGCTGATTTGGGCGATGGTTGAGGCGATGCGAAAGGCCCACAAGGTCAAGCAGTTCTTTCGCACGAGCAGAAGGAGCTCCCTTATGCTTGCCAACGTAGAGGGGAATTTCGACATTCTCCTGCGCGGTCAGGGTCGGAATCAAGTTGAAAGCCTGGAAAACCATGCCTATTTTGTTGTTACGGATAGCGGCTAGCTTTCCCTCGGTCATACGAGTAATATCGACGCCATCGATCAATACCTGGCCACTGGTGGGGTTGTCAAGTCCGGCGATGATGCCTAGCAAGGTGCTTTTACCCGAACCGGAGGGTCCTACAATGGATATAAACTCGCCGCTCATGATTTGAAAGCTGATACCTCTGAGGATTTCGATCTTTTCGCGCCCTAAAGGGAGACTTTTGGTTATATTGCGGACGTCCATTACAATTTTATTGCTTGTCTGTTTTTCAGATGTATTTCCCTGTGCATTTTCTATGGTTGTGGCTTCATCCATGGATCTATTTGCTCCTTCTCCCTTTTTGCTTTGCCAATAAAGATATGTTTGTTGTTGGCGGCGCTTGACCCCCTGTATGCGGGTACGTTGGGGAGTCGTGATTTTCTAAAGGCGTTATGCTTCTGTATTATACTGAAGCTTTAAAGAGTGCTTTTCTAATGTAGTTACGTTGTTTGCTGGCGAAGGTTTTAGAATTCCTGTCAGGCTTTGTATTTTTTTGAATCCTCATCGCTGCGCTCTTCGCAAGGTTTTTTGTGCGGTTGTGGGTTTGGCAGACTGCGTCTGCCAAACCCACAACCGCACAAGGGGTTTTTGTGTCGCCTGCGGCGATATGTGAGGTTTTCGAGTAGGGGAGAGCAATGGGGGTTTTGTGTCGTCTGCGGCGATATGTGAGGTTTTCGAGTGGGGGAGAGCAATGGGGGTTTTGTGTCGCCTGCGGCGAAATGCGAGAGTATCGAGTGGGGGAAAGCATATGTATTGTATGTGACGGAAGTGATGGGGAAATCGTCAAGCTTTTATTGATTACAATTGAACTGGTGGGATATGCAAGCTGAGACAACTATGCTATACTGCACAGAAATCAAGGCATGAGGGCATATTGGGCCCTGCATAACAAGTTGCTTGCAAATTGTCTATCTGAGCGGGTCTCAATCAAAGATAGAAAAAATGAGGGGATAAACACCTATGCGTCGAGGAACACTGCTACTCCTCCTGGTTATTGTTTTGTTGGCTGTTGGCGCGGCCTTCGTGGTTTTCTGGCCACACTCCGACACTGGTCAGAAATGGCATGGTATCAATAATCCATATTCCATCAAGCTCGGACTTGACCTGCAAGGCGGTGTAAGCGTCCTGCTGGTACCCGATCCTGTGCGACACTATACGAAAGCGGAGGTCGACGGCTCGATAGATTCTACGCTTCAGCAGATTAGCAAACGTGTCAACGGTGGGCTTGGCGTGAACGAGCCAAACATTCGCAAATTGACCGATAGTAATGGTAATCAGAGTATTGCCCTTGAACTTCCTGGATTAAATAGTGGTAACCAGGAACAGCAAATCAGGACCATTCTGAAGCCTGGAAACCTGGAGTTCTGGGATACGGGCCAGACGCCCCTGGCAGCAGGGACAACACTGGACCCGGCACAATTTGCCCAGTACAACCCCGGTGGTAAACCCCCATTTACCGGCAAAGACCTCGATCCTAACCAGATTAGCGTCGGCACAGACTCGCAAACAGGCGCTATCGTCATCAATTTTGAAATGCAAGGTGGCGCCATCGCAGCATTCGGCGAATTTACAGGGAAGCATATTGGCGATCAGTTAACCATCACTCTTGATCGCAAGGTGATCTCCTCGGCGACGATTAACAGCCAGATTAATGGACCCGGCATTATTACAGGCCAGTTCACGCAATCTACGGCACAGGCTATTGTGACTGTGTTGCAGTATGGTGCGCTGCCGCTCTCGCTTTCCATTGCCAGTGAAGAAACCGTCGGAGCGACGCTCGGCTACGATTCAATCATCAAAAGCTTGATTGCGGGAGCTATCGGCTTAACCATCGTCATCCTCTATATGATTTTGTACTATCGCCTGCCAGGATTGCTGGCCGATATTGCGTTGATACTCTATGCACTTTACACGCTGGCCATCTTTAAAATCTTCGGCTTCACGCTGACACTGGCGGGTATTGCCGGTTTCATCCTTTCAATCGGCATGGCAGTAGATGCAAACGTACTGATATTTGAACGTGTCAAGGAGGAGTTGCGAGCAGGTAGAATGCTCTCCTCGGCCATCGATATAGGTTGGAAACGCGCCTGGCCCTCTATTCGCGACTCAAACATCTCAACATTGATCACCAGTGCCGTGCTCTTCTACTTTGGTAGTAACTTTGGCGCGAGCATGATTGTTGGTTTTGCGACGACCCTGTTCCTGGGTGTCTTAGTAAGTATGTTTACGGCTATTGTTGTCACACGCACCTTCCTGAACGTGCTCGTGCCGACAGGTGTTGTTAATCATCCCGCACTGTTTGGACTTCCCGCAGGCAGCATTGCCTCGGCATCCCTGGCGCGGCGGAATAGCACAGTCTAGAGGAGGATGCCGTGTTCGATCTTGTAGGAAAACGTTACCTGTTTCTGATCATTTCGTTGATCATCATTGTGCCTGGTACACTCTCTTTGCTGGTAAAGGGCCTCAACGTTGGCATAGACTTTAAGGGTGGTGCCAACGTTGAGCTACGCCCAAGCATTTTACTCACTGCCACTCAGGTGAAAAATGCGCTCCAGCCTGTCAAGCTTGAGAATTTACAGGTTTTGACCGGCAGCAACGCAAGTTTGCCAGGTCCCAATGTCATCTGGGTCCGTCTAAACACCCAGATCGATCCCAATGTGACGCAAAAAATTATCAGCACCTTGCAAGCTCAGTACGGGTCTCAGCTCACCGTGCAGGTTGATGACCTGATCATTAATGGTAAAAAGGTGAGCGTACTAGACATCACGAATTTCAAACAGGGCACTACGCCCCCGACGGCAAACGAGATTCGAACAGCATTGAGCGAGATACCCAATACAATTGACCTTTCTAAACCTACAGGCACGCCAACGGTCATACCTACCACTTCGATACAACAAGGACCTGTAGCGACAGCCACGGTAACAGGTAAAGGTACTCCGACTGCTACAGCAACGAATCAGCCGAAAACCACACCGACTGCTACGGTCGGCAAAGGAACGCCAACGCCTGCTGCTTCGCCAACTGCGAGCGCAACACCGACCACAAATCTTCCAACTATTCCGGTACACGTGGTTGATGTGCAGCCGGGTACTACTACGCAGACTATCATCCTGTTGACAAGTAGTGTCGTGAATAGTGATAAAGTCCCCGCTATCAAAACGGCCATTCTTCAGGGTACTGGTGCATATACCTATTTAGTCGCTAATGCCTCGGTATCGCCTTCAGTCGCGAGTGAGACGACGCTGAGAGCTTTTCTGGCCGTTCTTGCGGCGTCGGTCTTTATCCTGCTGTACATCTGGTTCTCGTTCCGCAAGGTAGCAAAACCGTGGCGCTACGGAGCATGTGCGATCATTGCGCTGTTACACGACGTGCTGGTGGTGCTCGGCGTCTTCTCTATCCTGGGATGGCTGCTGAATGTCCAGGTTGACACGCTGTTCATCACGGCCATTCTGACGGTCGTCGGTTTCTCTGTTCACGACACCATTGTGGTCTTCGATAGAATCAGAGAAAACATGCAGCGCCGCACGTCCGAGACATTTGACCAGGTTGTCAATGCCAGCCTGGTGCAAACAATGGCTCGTTCGCTGAACACGTCATTGACCGTAATCTTTACGCTCACTGCTCTGACGCTCTTCGGTGGAGTCAGCATCCGTACTTTTACGTTGGCCCTGCTAATTGGTATCATTAGTGGTACCTACTCTTCCATCTTTAACGCCAGTATGCTGCTGGTCATCTGGGAAAAGGGAGAGTTGGGCTTCAATCGCCTCAAACGGGGAGGACCAGGTAGGCGCTCGGCCGAGGCTCGCGAGTTAGCGGAGTCGCGCAGGTAGCATTCAGCGGATAAGGCGATGTTGACAGCACTTGACCATATTATCATCGGCGTGAATGATCTAGAACAGGCTACAACCGTTTTCAGTCAGGAGCTCGGGCTGGCCATCAGTGGAGGAGGCATTCACCCTTCTGGTGGTACCGCCAACCGTATTATCGTGGTTGGTGATACCTACCTTGAACTGATTGGCGTGCGTACGCGTGCGGAGGCGCAGCAGAGTATGCTAAAGCGGCTGGCTAAGGGTGATGGATATCTCAATTTCGTCCTCTCTTCTAACGACATTGAAGCTGAAACAGCGGCGATGGTGCGGCGGGGCGTCTCAGTGATCGGGCCAAAACCAGGTCAACTCACAGCGCAGGATGGTCACACACGCGGCTGGGCGCGCACTGATGTCGAGCGTCCCGACCTGACCCAACACTATCCATTCATTATTCAACACGACAGTACTGGCGAAGAACGCCGCTTTCGCCTGGCGGGCTGGTCGGAGCCGCCGAGGCATCCCCTTGGCGTCGTGAAAGTGCTGAGCGCAACCATTGCAGTAGCGGATCTCGCCGAAGCTACCAGGCGTTTTGAACATATCTATGGTTTAGAACCGTCAGTAGCGTTTACTGGAGATGCAGATGCCTGGGAGGCTGTACTAGTGGCCTTTCCCTTTGGTGAGAGCGGACAGTGCTTCGAACTGGCAGAACCCTTGCCGCTTTCGACCGAGGAATCCGACTTAGAAAGCAAGCTGTTGCCAGAGCCAGGGGCATTGTCTACACATTTACACACATTTGGCGAGAGCCTGTGTCGCATGACGCTGGCAGTGGAGAATATGGCGGAGTCGCGCCGCTTCCTGGATGAGCATGAAGTGACGTATATGTATGACGAGCAGCCACGGCCAGTGTTGTGGATACTCTCTGACCAGGCTTGTGGTGCAGCGATTGTGCTGCACCAGGCCACACAGGCCACACAGGCCACACAGGCCACAGAAGCTAGCAACTAAAGCGTATCGTTGATAAGTAAACGCAACTTCCTCTGAAAGACTTTCTCAAAGAGATCAGCCTTTTCATAGGCTTTTTCTATTTCGACATCCAGATCGGAGAGCGGACGGATATCCAGGCCAATGGTCCAGATAGAATCATTGCATAGCTCTGGTTGAGCAGCGAGATGCATAACACGCCCATCATGGCTGTAATCGAGAGCGTCAGCGATGCGCAGCAGGGCAGCAAGAGCGGAAACACGTTTGCGAGCGTCGCGATCCAGTATGGCATACTCTTCATGGGAGGTGCTGGGCAAGGCGCGGCGGTGATAACGCGCAATGCAGGCTATTTCATGCCGTTCCGCGCCGGTGAAGTCAGGTAACTCAGTTTCTTTGATCAGGCGGAAGGAGTGTTTATGATGACGCCGTGCTTCAATCAGCATACCTGTATTGTGCAAAAATGCCGCTCGTTCCAGGAGGCGCAGGCTGTTAGCATCCAGCTGGTGCAGTGGCTGCGTGGCCTCAAAAAGCTGTACCGAGAGGCGTTCTACCTGGCGGGCGTGAGGCCAGTCTTCTACATGCAGGCCGCCGCTCAAGCGGAGTTCTTCAGGGGTGGGTTGAGGACGGTGCCACCAGTCCAGATCCTCTATTGAATAAAACTTCATCTGCAATCCTGCCTTTTTGCTTTGAAAGGTTCGTAGGTATTCCTACGTACTTAGTATGCGTCTAAGATGCTGAGAATCTCACGGCGAAAATCTCGTGCTTGCAATTCATACCAATGTTGACGAAAGGCGCTGTATTGCTCCTCACGCTGCTGCTGCTGTTTCAGCAACATCCGTTCCAGGCCATACCGTTCCTCGGCAGTGGGAGCGACACCCGGTTCCAGCAGATCAGTCACTAAATCCGCCGGCAAGGCAAACCCCTTTTTACTTTCATACTTCTTTGTATCCAGCAGCGCTTCCTCGTAGGCCGCTCCACTGTCCTGGCTGCCAAGGCAGAGTCGCAATAGGGCAATCATCACATCGCTGTCATGCAATGCACCTAGCTCGTCCTGTATATGGGTCAATTCCTTGACGATGGCGCGGCTGGCTTCAGGTAATACTTCTTCAAATACCTCAAAGGTATAGCGAAGCCGCTTGGCCGCTATGCGCATATTATGCAACTCACGCACATTGTATGGGTTGTCAACATATTGACTCCAACTATACAGCTCCTCGAGGCGTATCCTGGCGATAATCCGAGCATTCACGCCTGTAGCAGCCTGGCTATCGAGCCCTGTAATCGGTTTAGCCCTGGCCATTGTGTGTGGCTCCCTTCTGAATGCATGATTCGACTTGCTGGCGCAACGCTGCCTCATCAAGCTTCTCAAAGTACGCTTCTAGCTCCTGTTGCCTCTGTTGACGGTATTCACTTAGACGGCTAATCAGCCACTGCATACCGGCATGTTCTTCAGCCGGCACATGCTCAGACTGTATGCGCAGTCCATCCAACATGACATCTGTATCGCGAGCGGTGCCGAGGATATCGGCCATTGCTTTGACCTGGCGATAGGCACTCTTAAACTGCTTTGGTTTACAACATGGCTCAAAGGCATCAAGCGTAGCGCGAAGGCGACGCGAGGCGACACGCATCTTATGAATCGCCTCGATATCCTCATTCACGAGTACCTCATCTCGCAATTCTAGCATTTTCTTAACGCGATCACGCAGCATACGCTGCCCAGCTTCCGCAAACGTTTCCTCGCTCACAATATTTTCTGATTGAGTGCCATGCGCAGCAATTTCGCTGACCTGCTCTAACCAGTTTTTACCGTAGCGCGCATAAGCAAGCAAGGCTCCCTCGCGAATGCCATGCGGGCTAATAGCAATCTCGGTTAGTTGGAAACGCGACATCATTTCTCGAATAATCAACGCTCCCGCAGGTAAAATGCGCGCACGCGCGATTGGCTGCCCATAGCGTTGAGCTATCTCTTCAGCGGTCAGGGCGGTCAATAAACCCTCACAGCGCAGCAGGTCATCACGGGTCAAATGCTGCGTGGCACTACCCAGCCGGAAAGCTTGTTGCGCAAGCAGTAAAAGCGAATTCGCACTGCCGCCGGTCACAATCAGTTTGGGGGGCTGAAATTTGATGGGCATCCTTCGAATATAGCGTTGTAGAAATGCATGAGCGACGTTCAATTCATCCAGTGCCGGTGGATCTGATTTGAGGTAACGATCATGCAGCCAGCCGGAGCCAATGGGAATGGAGGCGCGCCATGAAATACGCATATTCTTCGAGGTGACAAGCTCAGTGCTGCCGCCGCCAAGGTCCATGACCCCCAGGAGAGCGGGGGTACCGGGTTGCTTTTGTTCCTCGTAGGTTGCGCCATAAAAGGTCAACGTCGCTTCGACTGTGCCGCTAATGAGGTGGATCTTGAGTCCTGTCTTTCGTTGTACATTCTCTAGAAATGTGCTACTATTGCTCGCCTGGCGTATGGCCTCTGTTGCTACCACCAGTATCTTATCGGCTCCATGTTGTTCAGCCAGCGATTTATAGCGGCACAGTACATTAATCGTTGCCCGCAGTTTCTGCTGAGAGATCTTACCCGTTGCTGTGACGCTTTCGCCGATACGCACCAATTCAAGCTCGTCCGCGAGAATGTCCAGGTCATCCGGTTTACTACGAGCGACCACGAGATGAATGGTATTGCTGCCGATATCAATAGCGGCATGAACGGGTGCATTTTGCTTTTGCATGGGTCGTTCCTTCTGCCACAATGGCGTAGTTTTTTCTTTTAACCCATCCCATGAGCACAGAGCCAGTATGAGAGACTTATGCTTGTTGAATAGAGTGAAGTTATAGAATGTTGTGGTTATTATATCATGTTTAGATTCACGTTTGCCTGATGGGGGATGGGGGAAGTTGACACTATATGGTAGAATTGCGGTAATGCACCCATAGCTCAGCGGATAGAGCATCGGTCTTCGGAACCGAGTGTCGGGGGTTCGAATCCCTCTGGGTGCGCTTTAGATTAAAGGGATAGTCTTCTTGAGGTGGGACGTGTAGTGGCCAGGTTGGCCAGGTGCATTACCTACCCATCAGACAAACGGTAACAAAGCACTAGTGCTCCTGAATGGTTACGTCTTATTCTATAAAAAAATACATTCATTAAAATATTTATGGAAAATATCGTGGAAAATAGGCTTGACAAACGAGACAACACATGTTAACTTTAAGTGTGGGGTTTGTTTACTACTCACGCTTATACTGAACAAATGCATATTGCGCTATATAAAAAGCTCTGGAGATCACCTGATTAACTTTCACTCATACATCCGCTATCAATTGACCTACTAGATAGAACATGCCTGGCAGGAGTCTACAGCGGTACCGAGCACGATTGAGCCTTCTGTCCTGTGAACAGCACGTTGAAGATTGTGATGTTCCCGTGATGCTCTGTGCGCTGAATGTGACAGTTTCGTGAGATCAATGAGGTTATCTTTCTCCTGAGTCGTCTTGTACTCAATACATTCGTTCTATGTAGCTACTCAATAGTATATGCTTTTTCCGTGGGGATACGTCTATGGCTACCCAGCTTGCTCAATCATTGGTGTTCGATCCGGTCGTCTCATCGACTTCACCCTTCATTGGTCGACGCCGCGAGCTGAGCTTGATCTGGAGCCGATTCGAGGCAGTTCAGGGCGGGAAGGCCAGGGTAGTGCTGCTGGTCGGAGAACTCGGCATCGGCAAGACGCGCCTCTTAGAAGCGGTGGCTGCGGGTGCCGTGCAAGATGGAGCGACCGTGCTGCGGGGCGGTGCATCCGAGTCTGAAGGAATGCCTCCCTATCTGCCTTTCCTGGAAGCCCTTGGGCAGTACATCCGGGTCACCCCTCCTGACCAACTGCGTGAGCAAGTCGCGCTGGCGCCTCGGATACTGGCGAGCCTTTTGCCAGAGTTGGCGCTTCGTTTAGACGGCGAGCTTCCCGTTGTCTATCCTCTGCCTCCTGAGCAGGTACGTCTGCGTCTCTACGAAGCGGTGGGCACCTTCCTGGAACGCATCAGTGCGCCCCATGGGCTCGTCCTCATGCTCGATGACCTCCACTGGGCGGATACGGCGAGCCTTGACCTGCTGTGTTACATTGCGCGGCATCATGCGAAAGCCAGGCTACTGGTTCTGGGGAGCTACCGCGAAGGCGAGATCAACCGGAACCCGGCCCTGGAACGGACGGTCATCGAACTGAAC
>VBHI01000329.1 GCA_005881495.1 Chloroflexota bacterium | reverse complement strand
CAGCGCTTTACACGGCTCTCATCGCATATTATCGATCATTTGCGCATCGCGGCCATCATTGGGCGCGCGTTTGACCTCTCCCTGCTGAGCGCGGTGGAAGGCCAGGAGAGCGAGGCGGTGGAGGAGTGCCTCCTTGAAGCGGTGGGGGCCGGCTTGGTGCGCACCGACCAGCAGGGGGTGTTCACGTTCACGCACGACAAAATCCGGGAGTGTCTCTACGTGGAAGTGAGTTCCTCACGACGCCGACGTCT
>VBHI01000331.1 GCA_005881495.1 Chloroflexota bacterium | reverse complement strand
CGATGGCAAAGGGTAAAGATAAGCCCGGCTTGTACGTTACTTTGCGTGAAATTTCTTGGGATGGTTCTAGACATGGATAGACCTCCCGGTGTTGGATGTTGATTTGCTGCCCATATCTATTATACCTGATGAGTCCAAATGAGGTGTTGGAGGACCCGGGTTGGTAGTGTTCTGTCGCACTTCATTGGAAATGTTGCCCGCTTCGCGGGCCGGTGGGGAGAGGCCAGGGCACAGCCCTGGAACCCAGTCAGGGGATGGCATCCCCTCTCAACAGTAGGTATTTTGGGGCAGATCGTCACGTTCGTAGGGGCGGGAGAGGGGCGCAGTGGAGTGGGGACGCTTGCGTCGCCCTGGCTTCACCGATGGGGGACAGGTGGGAAGCGGCAGGGGAACAGGACGCTGGGCGACCCAAGGGTCCCCACCCTTCTTCCCTGCCACCCCCGCCCCTACGGGACGAACCCGCTTCCCTGCTCGTTTCACATGAAGATTGGCAGACTAGTGGGAGCTATGAAAAGGAAGCTGCTGAGAAGTGCAAAGTACATCGACACAATCGCTGTGTGGTCGCCCGAATGACTGGCAATCTGCCGGGGCAAGGTATGAGAGAGAGCTGATAACATATCGAACAGAAACGGAAAACGATGTTGCAAGTGCTACCGCTGGAAACGGAACCCCTTGAAAAGCTGGTTGCGTGGGGGAATGCCCATCCATTGATTTGTGCCATGATACTCACCAGCTCGCGTACGAGGCCGGATGGGCCGGTGGACATCCTGTCCGATTATGATGTCATTCTCGCCGTTACCGACGCCGATCAATTCGGGCGAGAAGATGCATGGCTGTCCGACTATGGGAAGCCGGCGGTGCGTTATAGCGATCAGGGCGAGCTGTACAATCTGACCACGTATTGGCGGGGCGTGCTCTATGAAGACTCCGTCAAGATCGACTACAGCGTATGGCCTGTGTCGCTGCTGGAGCGCCTATCCGCCGAGGCTGCCCTGCCGGACCAACTGGATGTGGGCTACCTTGTGCTGCTCGACAAAGACCGCCTGACATCTGGACTCCAGCCGCCATCCTACAGAGCCCACATCCCCGCCAGGCCGACTGAAGCGGAGTACCAGGCGCTCGTCGAGGAGTTCTGGTGGGAAATCACCTACGTTGCCAAGAACCTGTGGCGGGATGAGCTCGTGTTCGCGAGGTGGTGCCTGGAGCATGAAATCAAGCTCGAAGTGATGCGCCGACTGCTCGAATGGCGCGTCGAGATCGATCACGACTGGTCCGTGAAGCCGGGCGTCCGCGGGCGTGGCTTCAAACGACTGCTACCGGTGGACATCTGGTCGGACTTCGCGAGCACCTACGTGGGGCCGGATATCGAAGACAATTGGGCCGCGCTCTTCCGTTCGACCTCGCTGTTCCGCCGGGTCGCGATGGAAGTCGACCACGCGCTCGGCTATGCCTACCCGCAGCCACTGGACGACCGGGTGAGTGCATACCTGGACGCAGTTCGGAAGCTGCCGCGTGGCGTCGAGCCAACGCATTCTGAAGACTCCAAAACATAGTGCGGTTTCGTTGCAGCCTGGTACATGATGGAAAGCATATACCAGGACGGAAGAATTGTGCTTAGCTGCACTGCCCAGCAGGCTTTACCTGGGGCGAGTTCACCTGGTTAGGGCTGGTCGTTATCACTTCCGCGATGCCTGGGAACGTGTGATCGGGATAGAGAACGCCTGAGCTGGTGAATTTGTAGGTCACAGTCGTCGTACCCGCGCTTGCGGTGACGCTGCTATTCGTGCTGGAACGCCCGTTGTTGGTCGTGTACATAAACTGGATCGTCCCACCGCGGCTGTTGGGCGCAAGATGGAACGTGACGGTATAGGTGAAGGTCATGCTGCTATTGCAGCTCATCCCCACGATTGAGGATGGACTGACCAACAGGTCGATGTTTGTCACCTGGAACGCAGCCGATGAAACACACGTTCCCGTAGGCTTGACCGACGGCGAATGCACCTCGTTAGGACTGCTCGTCAGCACGCCACCCAACCCCGGATAGACATTGTCCGAGGAAAGCGTCCCCTGCCAGATAAAAGAATAGGTCTTTATGGTCTCTCTGGGCCCGAAGTTCAGGCTGGCAGGCGTTGTGGAACGACCATTGTTGACCGTATATATAAACTGCACCGTGCCACCGGAACTGTTAGCCGCGACATGGAACGTTGCTGTGTAGGTGACGGTAATGGTATGTCCACAGGCCATGCCCGCGATAGATGCCGGATTGACCCCCATAGCAATGCTTACCACCTTGAACGGCACCGGCGACACTGGCTGAGTTGTTGGCGCTACCGCCGGTGCGGACGGTGACGCGCCGCAGCTGGCGAGCAAAAACACACTGATCAGTACAACAAAGCTAGCCATAATTTTTTTCAAGACGAACTCTTCTTTCTTTTTTATTGCAAAACACCTTTTCTAAATATATTGTATCCCTATATTTTTAATTAATACTATGAACCAGGTCACGCTTAACCATGAATGCGCGAAACTGCTAAGGAGTCGGCACAGGCCCCAGGTTGACCGCAAGCCCACAGGTTGACCGCAAGCCCACAGGTTGACCGCAAGCCCACAGGTTGACCGCAAGCCCACAGGTTGACCGCAAGGGTCAACCCTACTATATAGGAACGGAACGCCCAGCCGTGTAGGCGGGGCTTGCCTCCGCCCTGGGAGCGGCGCGAGACGCGGCCATTGATCCCAATTTGGAGTTCCTCCACTTGACGCTTATTGGGATGATATTTACAACCCTATGGGCGTCAAGTGAAGGAGGGGGAAAAAGTGTTGGGAGAGACAGAAAAGGGAGATACTGGTGTTGCTCTGTCTCTGCGATACCGCGTGTTGACTGAGTTGCCAGAGTCACTCGGCCAGTTGAGGGAGCTCCAATACCTGGATGTGAGCGGGAATCAGTTGACAGAGTTGCCGGAATGGCTGGGGAAGCTGGCGAACTTGAGAGAATTGCATGCGATGGACAATGCGTTGGAGGCGCTCCCCGAGTCGATTGGAAATTTGCAAGAACTCAGGGAGTTGCGTTTGTTTCATAACCGGTTAAGGGTTTTGCCTGAATCGCTGGGCAAGCTGGCAAACCTGAAGGTGCTGGATTTGAGGAATAATCACCTGATGGCTCTGCCTGATGCGCTGAGAAATTTGAGAAGCCTTACCTTTCTTGATGTGAGGGCGAACCGGCTGGTTTCGCTCCGTGAGGGATTTGGGGAGTTCCCAAATCTTGAGAAACTGGATGTACGATGGAACAAGATATGTGCCGATCCAGGGTGGATTCAACAGCTGGAGGAGCGAGGATGTAGTGTGTATGTTTAGCTGCGCTTGACCATAACACAGCGATCTTTTATACTGAACAAGAAGATTTTCCTCACAAGAAAGGGAGACAAGCAAATGACCTGGCTACGACACCCTCATTAACCAGCTTCAACGCCACCGGGAATATCTCTGCTTGCACCTCTCATCAGAATAAGTAATGAGCTCTCTTTTCGTATCCATTTTGCTCCCCGCAACGCTTGCGAATGTGCATGTGTTCGTGTGCCTCGTGCTCCTCCATACACCAAATCTCCTGAGGAAAAAGCGTTTTTAACCATATCAGATGAAGTACGCGCTCGATACTTTCACCTTGTGCTCTTTGTCCAGACCACGAATCATGGATGATTCATTATGCATGATAGATTGGAAACACTATGATCTTAGAACGACCATCCTTTGCGACCCGTCAGGAGTACAGTCGCTGTTTCACGAACCCCTCATACTGGCATTCTTATGTGGCTGCCATTTGTACACGTCACGAGTTGGGGGACTGTACGACAGTGCGTGCAGGCTTTCCAGGCACCAATCCCGTTTTTATCGTAGATGAGAAGTATGCAACACATTTTCGAGAAGATTCCTGCCGCGGCCTCGGCGAGCACTCTTGAAGAATTGGCTGAGTTACTGTGGGGAAGCGCCCTCACATTCCGCTAGTGCTCTGAGGCTTCCACTTTATCGCACCGACCCACCCGTGCGCCGACGCAAGAGAAGAGGCAACATCATCATGATACAACCTCCTCTCTGGTCTTCCAGCACACCAGGGTGAATCACCATCCAACGGATTGTTTTCGGGACGCGGCGTCCGTGCCATTCCTTTGAACAGCTGAACCTCCGTCGGCGGCGTGAGTTACGCTTTTTTCGTCGAGCTGAGAACTTCCAGGTAGTGCGGATTGTACATGATGCCCAGGATGTTGCCGAAAGGATCGACGACGGAAGCCGTGATGTATCCCTCGCCGCGGTCTACAGGTGCCTCCAGTTGTTTTGCTCCCATGGAGAGTAATTGGTCAAACGTGGCGTTTACATCGTCCACGTGCCAATACATGACAGTACCGGCAGGGCTAGCCTGGGTGTCGAAGGGGGCATATTTGCTATTGATCAGGCCCAGCTCGTGTTGGTAGTCGCCGATGCGAAACTCGTAGTATGCCCCCGGGCGCCCGAAGTAGGGTTCGATCCCCAGCAGTTCGGTGTACCAGCGCTTCGCCGCCTCCAGGTCGGCGGCCCAATAACTGATAGTCGTGAATCCTCGCAATGGTTGTGCGTTGCTCATAAAAGATTTCCTCCAGAGAGCGTCACTCTCGTAGACAATGTTTCTTCTTCACATCCAAGCAATCATCGTGCCTCTGGAATGGAGAGCACGGTGATTCTGTCTTTCTCTCTTCTGAGAGTATACCCTTGAAAGAGGACAGAATCGACCCTTGTTTGAGGGATCTCGACACAAGTCGGGGAAGTCGGGGGTGAAAACAAGCGAGAGATCGCAGATATCGAAGGCCTATTGATTTCAAGAGAAAGAGCAACGATCTTCAAAAGATTTTTTACGGGAAACCATGTTTTATCGCAAGGGATACTTTCAATATGTGTCAACAGTCATGTGAGTCGGTGTCTCGCGCTGGCTGCTCCCTCTTTGGCCGTTGCGAACGTTCCATTCTGCAGGATTAACTGCGCGACCTGACGCGCGCTGCCCATGCTGGGGTCCGAGAGGAAACCAGAGCCGATCCAGTCTCCGGCCAGGTAGAGGTTGGCAATGCCCGGCACCTGCGGGCCCGGTCGGCCAGCGTAGCCGCCACCACTGGCCGTGGGAAGCATACCGATAGCCTCAATGTGCGGCAGGAAGATCCGTTTCACCAGCACATCGCGCCAGCCTGGTTGCGCCGCGTCGAGCAGGTCTTCCAATTCGTGTTCGTCCTGCTTCGGATCGCTCGGTTGCGTCGGATCAAGCATCTTGAAGGTGTAGACCATCGCTCCTCCTTCTGGTGCGATGCGCGAGTAGGTCGATTGCGCCGACAGAAAGCGCGGGCGATCCAGATCCTGGACAACCGGGTAGCGCGGCTCGGGCAGGCGGCGCAGGGCCACATCCAGGCAGGCAACTCGCGCGGGAATAAGGGGATCGACGATCCCGCGCAAAGGCGCAGAGGCTCCCCCGTCTACCAGGTTCGCGGCATCGGCAGGGCCGGTTGCCAGAATCACATTGGAGGCAGGCAGCACCCGGTCATCGCCCAGGCGTACTCCCTGAACCTGGCCATTCTGGGATGCGACGGAAGCGACACGGGTGCTGCTCATGATGCGCGCTCCCGCCTGCTCCGCAGCTTGGCGCAGTCCATCAATCAGGGTCTGCCAGCCGCCATCGATGTAGAGGACCGGATGTTTGAGCGAGAGTTGCAGCTTTTTGACAAAAACCTCCGCGCTCACCAGATCAAGGGCAGAGCAATAGGTAAAGACGTACGCGGTCGAGACCATGAGCTGACGATCCAGGGGATGTTTGATCGTGTGCTCCAGCCACTCCTGTACGCTCATGTGGGCCAGGCTTGCGGCTTTGAGTCGTGGTAAGGTGCTAAAGAGGCGCGCCAGTTCCAATTTATCGCCAAACTTGAGCAGATGACTGCTCAAAAGCGAGGATGTACTCGCTGGAAAGGGATACATCTGACCCTCGTGCAGCAGAAAGGTCTCTTTTGGGCTCCCGTAGGTATAGGTGATCCCTAATTCCTGTAGCACCTCCTCGGTGGCCCCTCCTGTATAGAGGCCGTGGATACCTCGATTGAAAAGGTAGCCCTCATGGTTCGAGGTTGCTGCCCGTCCACCCAGGGTTGCCGCCTTCTCAAAGAGCGTCACGGACTTTCCCCCACGGGCCAGATAACAGGCTGCAGCAAGCCCGGCTATGCCGCCACCGACGACGACAACGTCAGTGTGGGTAACTGGTGATTCCATCTCAGATCCTCATATTTGCTCGATAACATGGCTTCACGCTCGAAAAAAATCGGCGTTGATTGCAATAAAGCTCTGTACAGGAGACGAGTAAGGGGTTGCGTTTGTGAGAAGGAGCCTCGCTATCTCTCGCTTTATCTTGTATAGTGCTTTCTCAATCAACCTTTTTGAGAAATGTGCTATAATCTGAACGAGAATGGAAAAAAGATGAAGACGAACATGTCGCTTTCAGAGCAAAATGCGTGCTGGAAATGGATACCTCGAACATGATGGAGCAAGAACTCCTGGCAGAAGAGTTTCAGCGTTATCACCATTTCCTTTTTTCGATTGCCTATCGCATGCTTGGCAGCGCCAGTGAGGCGGAGGATATGATTCAGGAGTGTTATCTGCGCTCTATCCAGGCATCCTCACAAGAGATCCGCTCCCTCAAATCCTACCTGACAACGATTATCTCCCGTCTCTGCCTCGATCACCTGAAATCGGCACGTGTTCAGCGAGAAGACTATATCGGTCCCTGGTTACCTGAGCCACTGCTGACCTCGAATCCTGAAGAATTGGCACTACAGACCCTGGAGCAACGAGAATCCCTTTCCACTGCCTTCCTGATCCTGGCAGAGCGCCTAACACCCTATGAGCGGGCTGTCTTTCTGTTGCACGAAGCGTTTGCGTATCGATATGAAGAGATTGCCGAGATCATTGGCAAAAGTCCCGTCAATTGTCGTCAATTGTTTCATCAAGCGAAAGAGCATCTCACGAAGAACCGGACGCGCTTCTCTCCCTCACAAGAAGCGCAGCAGCGCCTGATGGAACGGTTCCTCTCTGCCAGCCAACAGGGGGATATGCAGGCGCTGGTTGATGTGCTGGCACAGGACGTGACCCTGTGGGCCGATGGCGGGGGTAAAGTATATGCCGCGCCCTACCCGCTTCCTGGTCGCGAGCGGGTCCTGCGCGTCTGGAACGGACTCTTGCGCAAATCCTCTTCCTGGTATCCTGATGTCCATCTCACCCTGGCCCCAGTCAATGGGAACGTCGGACTCCTTGTCTGGAGCAACGAGACCCTGTTGAGTGTTTTGACCTGTGAGGTAACGGAAGGGCAGATCTCCGCCCTCTATGAAGTAGTCAATCCAGATAAGTTGGCCTATATGCAGAAACAAGGGCAGTCCCACCGGTAGCGCTCACACCTGCCTGGTCCTTATTGCAAAGAACAGGACCATGATGGAGACCATTCCAAAGCGGGGGCACACTGATCGCTTGGGAGAAATGGCGCCGGCCTCCTGTTCTGAATAAGCCTGTAAACGTCAATAGCATAGT
Source organism: Chloroflexota bacterium (assembly GCA_005881495.1). The sequence continues at coordinate 10,072 of VBHI01000331.1, read as the reverse complement.
GAGCCGCGCCATTTCTTGACCCAAGCCAGAGATTTGCCCAGGGCGGTAGCCAGGTCTTGGTGGGTCCAGCTGGGATGCTGTTGTGCGAGCGAGCTTACGCTGGCTCGCTGCACGATCAATTGGGCTTCGGTTTCCATGTCGTTCGCCTCCTCCCTCGATGGTGGTTTTCCTCAAGTGTACCGCAGGAGGTCCAGGCGGAAAAGACGCTCGTCGCCACACAGCGAGCAGAAAGCAGGAGGCGAAGGTCAGAAGGCGCCGGAAAAAGAAACACAAACGTTTGAAACAGGATATGAGCACTATGCTGTTATGGATTGTCTCTCTCTGGATAAAACAGCATAGCTAAAACCATGTATTACCCGAAAAGCCCCTCATAAACTCATCAATGAAATACTGCTTACTTTTTAGACTACGATGTGGCGTGGATAACGGGGTGATGATGATGGTAATCCATACACTGTGAGGCAGCTTAGGTTGATGCGTATTGGGGCCGATAAATCGGCGGTGGGCACGATAAATCGGCCCCTACGGCCAGTTCATACGGCTGAGTTAGATTAGTGTGGGCGTGATACATTGGCCCGACGGGTGTCCGGTTTATTTTGTGAAAAGTCATTATTGCGCTCCTGCATTTTAGGAGGGTTTTATGCAAAAAACATTGCTTGTTATTTGGGGTGTGCGTATCTTTGATGGCATTCAGATTATTCCCCAGAACACTGTGGTCGTAGAAAATGGCTTTATTACGGCTGTTGGCGAGGATATTCCACCTCCTGAAGGAGCACAGGTGATTGATGGTTCAGGACAGACATTACTGCCCGGACTGATCGATGCCCATACCCATGTTTGGATATCACGCAATCGTTCAGATACATCCCTCACAGCGCAACCGCCTCTTTCAGTACACGTTCTCGAATACGATCGCGCAATCCTCGCTCTGTTACAACATCCACATGGCATCCAAGCATATCTTCGAGGTCGATAAGAAGACCGCTGAGGTCGAAGAGGCTTCGACCAGGCTCCATATCTACCAAAAGATCGATATCACTCTCAGAGTCTGCTTCTCCTCGCGCAACTGATCCAAAGATACGCACATTAAACGCACCATGTCTGTTTGCAGTGCGGAGAATGTCTTCGCGTTTTGTCTGCAAAAGCTCATCAAGAGACACTACTGTGATCTCCATTTCTTTAAGATGCCGTCTATTTGTATTCTATCACAGTCAAAATAGCTTCATACCTCAATGTCCATCCTCAAGAGCGCTAATGTATGCTGGGATCAGTCATTTCACCTGGGAGCTCGATGTATCTGTAGTCGCCGGGTTTGGGCTGCGAGGAAGGATGCGGTTGAAGACTTTTTCACCTCCTCCCAGGGCAAGGCCATAAATGAGAGCCAGCACTGCAAACATAGCCCTGTTTAACAGTGGTATCCCCAGGTTAATATCACCCACGAGAGACGCGGCATCAAGGATGCCTATAAGTTGGGTGATGACAAGCAGGAGTATACCGAAGGCGAGACCTCTCCAAATAGGGCCAGGCAGATGCTTTCTCACTCTTGAAGAGTTGAAGAGGATGAGTGTGCAGAGCAGATAAACGAAGCCAGCGAAGAATCCGAGAAAGAAGACGATCATGACAAGGCCGAACGTGCCCTCAAAAGTGAATGTCAGTGGCATATGGGCAATTAAGGCTACAATGCGCATAACAATTCTTGCGCCGATGCCAGCGATGAGGCCTGCGATCAGACTGGAAAGGAGTATCGCGCCGGCCATCCTGTCTAACTCTGTTCTCTGGGACTGTGACATATTGCCTCCTTCCTGGTTCATAACCTGGTACTTGCGAGAAGCAATCACCAGGTCCGCTGTTGTGCTACTTCCTGTGCAGTTTTCTCTTATGAAGGAAACTTCTACTCATTCTTCTACAAAGATACCTGAATGAAACATATTTGTCGAGTAGGTTCACTGATTTGGCGGGGCGATTTATAATGATGTACCCCTTTGTCAAGACGCTCACTCAAAGGTGATTAAGGTGTCTCCTCCTTTCTGAAAGGTGCCTCATTGGAAAGTCGTTTGAAGTAAAAAAGTTCAGGATCGTCCTCATCCAGATTTTCAATGATGCCACTGCGAACATAACCTAATCGCTCACAGAGTCGTTGCAAAGCCGTCCCAATTCCCTGAAGTCGAAAAGACGGATGCACCAGCAGCAATTCGATGAAGGGGAGCTCAAAGAAATGCTGATGCATCAGGAGAAATCCGACGATCTGGTTCTCTTGACGAGCCACATAGCCGTAGTGCTGCTTGACGGTCTGTGTGATCAAGTTCCGTCGGCTCGAGTTCCCACTCACCAGTGTATCCAGAGCGACCATCTCGTCGATATCGATCTCTTGAGCCACCTCAATCTGCATGAACTCCTCCTGCTTCTCCAAAGTACACTTCAGCGGGAGTTTGATACCCAAGCGACTGATGTGGTCGCTGCTGATTGGATGCTATAGCGAAAGTTGTGTAAAGGGAAGGTAGTAAAGGAGTTTCTCCAAAGCTGATACTAAATGAACGGCGTCGTGCATCAGAAGAGCCATTGTGAAGCATTTGCTGGTTAACCTGAGCGACGGAGTCGCCCCACCGCTCGGCTTCAGAATCGGACGTGAGGCTTGTCATCTCATCCGGCTCCTCAATCGCTTGGCTGGTGTGAGACTTGGTTAGCTTCTCCCTGCTTCTTTAGGCGTGACTGGCATGCCTGGTGTGGAAGTGCTGACTGCGATATTCCCTCATCCAGAGGGACCCTGCCAGCCCAAAGACCGCCAGACCGAGCACAAAGTAGAGGAGTTGAGGCACAAGCATCATGGGAAGGACATTCCCTACTTTGCTGTCAAGACTGACTACCTCCACCACCAAGTAGCCGACCATAAGCAGGCCAGCCAGCACCGAGACGAGCACCGCCCATTCGCGGTGGATGAAAACCGTGGCCGCGGCGAGCAGGGCACTGCCTCCCACGACAATCACCAGCACCAGGCCGGGGATCGTGTAGTCGCTGAAGGGCGTGCCAGCCAGCCAGGCGACCGGCACCCATTGGTCAAAAGCACCTCTCAGAAGAGCAATGCCTCCTTGGATGGCACTCAGACCGATAAAGGGCTCGATGACGAAGAGTGCGATCCGTATGACTTTGTGTTTCAGAGTTGTTCTCCACACCAAAACGGCAATAGCCGCGAAGCAGGCCACTAAGAGGACGTTGACTAGAGGGCCTAGCCAAATGCCTGCTACACCACTGAGGAGTGCCACAAACATAAGGATAGAGATGCTAAGATCCGAAGTGGTTAGTACATGCCCGAAGATATTCCACTCTCTCTGTTGCTGGTTCATGAAAGTTTTCTCCCGCTCAATGCTTTGCTACACTCTTCTGTTTGCGGAGACGGAAAGAGTGCACCAAGCCATCTCGTTCAACATGCTCTATAGAGCGTTGTGCCCATCAGCATTAGTAATAGACCTTTCCAGTATGAAGTGTAATGCATGGACATTACGAAAACATCATAAAAGGCAGCTTCTTTCTCACAGGACCATCACAATTGCCTTCCGTTGTGAGATGTGTGCCCTGGGAGGCAGGAGCACCCATGCGGGAAAAGCCGGTCTGGGGATGGCATTCAACACGTTGCGTTGCTTATGCACCAGGCACCGCTGACGAGGCGTGGCCGGAAACAACTCCGCCAGCGCCGCTAGCAGCCCTTCATACCCATCCATCACAATCAGATAGCTACTAAGCTCATTCTGCAACTCCTGATCATCTATGATGGCTTTGTGAGAATGAAGCCCGTTGTTGTGATGTCCTCGTGACGTCCAGGTATTACACTTCCTACTGAAAAGATCTGCACCAGGGGTTGATGGGCGTGACGAGGGAAGGAGCAAGGAAATGAAACACAAACTTGTACGTATCGCGCTCGTCGTGTTAGAGGCTTTGGTCGCACTGAGTGCCATCGCGGGTGGTCTGTCGCTGGTGACAGGGACGATCACGTTCCCCATCGCGTGGCTGCAAGGCACGCCTTTCAGCGATTACACGATCCCCGCCCTGGTGCTGGCGATTGTCGTGGGAGGCAGCGCACTGCTCGCCGCGGCTACGGTATTCATCCAGCGCGAATGGGCGGTGCTCGTCTCGGTGGCGGCTGGTCTCTTCTTGGCCGGCTACGAGGTGGTGCATTTCGCACTGATCGACCATCTCGATTGGTTTTACGCGAGCTACTTTGTGCTCGGCCTGGCGATCTTCGCACTGGCCACCTACCTGTGGATGGCTGAGTATCGCAGCTCTCACCTGCAAACGAGACATGGCAGTCCCGCCTAAAGTAACTGGTGGAACTGAGCGCTGCGTGCTCTAATCGGAACAGCTGAAAACAGGTCGTATACACTGACCAGGAGAGGAAAAGGCCATGGCAATGCAGGTAGAAAAGTCCCGAAGTGCCGGGTGGCCCGGGTGGCCGACAGTGGCCCGGGTGGCCGGACGGCTGGGCGTAGCCCTGGTCATCGCCCTCGCCGGGTATCTGCTCATCTACCGCCCCCTACAATTGCGCTGGGGCGCCACCGGCGAAGAGGTGGCGCGAGTTATGCCCGGCGATGAGATCCAGCGCCAGCCGATCTTCAACGCCACACGCGCCGTCACGATTAATGCGCGACCCGAGCAGATCTGGCCCTGGCTGGTGCAAATAGGGTACAGGCGCGCCGGGTGGTACGGCTACGACTGGATTGATAACGATGGTATCCTCAGTGCTGACCGCATCATCCCAGAATTGCAGCACCTGAAGGTCGGCGATGACCTGCCGATCTGGAAGGGAATCAACTACAAGGTCGTGGCGGTCGACCCAAACCGCTCCCTCGTGTGGGAGAGCCAGAGTGGGCACGACAGCATGGTGTTGGCTCTCTACCCGCTCGACGCGAGTCACACGCGCCTGGTCTGGCGGAAACATGCTGGGCATCAAGGAGCGCGCAGAGGGGGCAACGCTGGAAGCTCCGGTGGTGACCTACACTGAGTTGGCCCTGTGGGTGGCCACGTTTCTGGGCTTCCTGGTGGCCGAGGCCGGGCTCGTCGTCCGGCGGGACTGGCCGCGGCCGCTGCTGGCGGTCTCGGCGACCGGCCTGATCACGATCGGCCTGGTGCTTTTGAAGCCGCCAGTCTGGGTTGATGGGCTGGTCACGATCGGGGTCTTTGTGGGGTTGTGGTGGATGTACCGAACGGCTGCCCGGAGAGCGATCTCGGGGGGATCGGGTATGCACATTTACTAAATAATCCGGATAGCGGAATAGCCACCGAGGCCGATAAATCGGCGCTGGGCACGATAAATCGGCCCCTACGCGTGTCCGGATGAATTGGTTCATCTGTATATCCCATCTGAGACGATGGCGTAATCGCATAAGGGCGTAGGGCTTCGCAGGAGGGCCGACACCTCCTGTTTAACCCACGGCACAGCTAGGAGCAAAGGAGGCACACTGTCTCTTTACAGGGGCACGATTTGAAAACTCAAGGAGAGACCTTCACCGATACAGAAACGGTCGCGAACAATCTCCTCCAGATAATGCAACGCGTTCCAGGGTATCAGAGGCTCTTTCACATCAAACTTGATGCGAACGGCCAGCCTGAAAATCCCGAAGACCTCGAACGAATTGCTCAGGACAGAGTCATTGTTTGCATAAGGGAAGTCGCGGAACTGGCGGCTTAGTTTGGGCCTCAATCATCATGAAGTTCCCCAGACCAGTGATGGCTTTCCTCGCCCGCCTCGTCCATTTCATCATGGTGCACAAGCAGTTGGTCGGGATCAAACAGCGAGCAGAGCGCCTGGCGCTTGTGGATTCGTCGTCCTTGGAAGAGGGACGGGCTGCTGGAATCGCGGCGGGATAGCCGAAGGCAGAGGGCCTTCTTCCAGCCCTAGCAGCGATCATACGGGCGCCATTTCGCCACTTGAGTGAGCTTTTTCTTCATGCACACTCCAGAAAAACCGCCCGGTCACATAGAGTCCCACCAGGCATAGCAGCAGAAATGGAGCAGCTTCAATGAGATTAATCTGTCCCGCCTGAATCAATGGGACGGCAATCCACGCCGGAAGGGTGATACACATGACGAACCCGAACGTGAGGCTTATTCCGGCCAGGAGGTATCCCCACGCCGAGCGCCGCCAGAGCAGGATAGCCGTCGAGAGCAGCAGGGGAACCACTATGCCCAGATCGAACGCCTGCGTTACCAGCGTCGTCATTCCCGCCAATTCATCGGGGAATCTGCCAGCAAGCGTGTAGGGAATGATGCGCCCCAACCAGAGCACGGTCAGCGCGGCGCTCATGACGAGCGTGAAGCCGATGAACAGCCGCCGCGGAAACCGCGCCGAAATGTGCGCCGGCAAACGAGGCACATCGATGCCCCCGAGATTCAGAAAGAAGGCGACCCCGCTCAAGGCAAAGATGGCCACGTACACCAGGAACAGGGGATTTAAGGCGAGCATCACCGCGTATTGCATGTACTGGTAGAAGAAGTAAAACAACATGCCTCCCAGCAACAACCGCCCGCGCAGCGAGTCGCGCCGACTCAGAACGATGGCGGCGGCAAAGAGCGGCAGGGCAAGGCACAGGTCAATCACATCCCAGACAACGCCCTCACGGGCCACCGAGGCTGGGTCGTACCGGTAGAGGCCGACGCCTTGATACGTGGCATGCTCCCCGCGCACGGTCACGAAGTCGATGTGCGCTCCCGGCACCTGATAGAAGACGCCGGTGGCGGCAGCGACCAGGACCAGCACGATTATCAAGGACGAAAGCCAGACAATGATTTTTGACGACTTCATTGGGACGCTCCTTTTAAATGGACACTATGCGTAGACGAGGCTTGTCTGCAACTCGTGTGCCCAGGCGCGAATCGCCTCCCAATCGCGCCAGTCCGCCTCAGACGAGCTAACTGCCTCGGCAATGGTGCGGTCTTGCCAGTCCATTTTGTTGTAATCTATTTTGCCAGCAAACAGACCGATGCTGGTCGGTTCGAGAATCTTGCGCACCGGATCGAGATAGGCCAGTACCCTGCGCCGCATCTCGGGTGTATCCTCTTGTAGAAATCCGCTGACCAGGAAGTAGGCGGTTGGGATGTGGCTCAAGGTTTCGCGGTTCGCCTTGACAAACTCCACCGCCTCAGGCAGCCAATGGCCCATGCGAATGGCGCTGCCGACGACGACGGCGTCATAGCCCTTTACCTCATGCACGGCAGTGACGGGCTTGACATCCACGGTTGCCCCCGTCGCGCTCAGCACCTCGGCCACGCTCGCAGCCACCTCGGCCGTCGAGCCAGCGCGGGTTGCATATGTCACAAGAATCTTGTTCATTTTATTCCTCCTATTCCGAGACGACCAGACGCAGTTTGAGGGGTTCTGATCACTGCATGCCTCACAACCTCGTCACCTTCCCAGATTGGTTGGGTAATCTTACAACGAAAAAAGGTGAAATCCCCGAAGGGGTTGCTCCACGCATGGATACCTTTCCACTTTGCAGTGTAATGCCTAGACTTCACAGGGAGATCACAGCCAGTGGTTTTCCTCACACAAATCCGTCACGATTTCAGATTGTCTCAGCCTTTCGTCAGCACTCTCCTCCGAAAGCTGCAAGGGAAGAGCCGGTTGGAGCAATGGAATGGTTGAAGCAAGTTCAGATGGATCCAGACTGGTCGCTTCCATCGATGGTCGAGAAAAACCCATTGATTTGGATGTTGGAGGTCAATGGGCTCATCATCGATGTGCGCCATGCCCCACGTGAGATCCAGGAAGAAGCATTCCGCAAAGGCTTGATCCCCTTATATCCCTCACGAGTGAGTTGCTTCATCCACCTCGATTCTGCCTGAGGAACTTTTCCACCTTCCGATCAGGAAAAGCAAAGGCGTGTGGCACAAGGTAAGTGTCTGCTTTAACGAGGTAAGACCGTCACCAACTCATGGGAACCTCAAGAAGTCACACCGAGCGCCACAAGGAGCCCCATTGCTGAGTTGACCGCTTGCACGGAAAAAAGTTCAGGGTCAAAATGCGCTCCTGCCCACGCACGCAACTCTCGGTACTCAGCATGACGCCGGTTCCGCAGCACTTCCAACAGATGTTCATACCCTCCGACGCCTCCGCTGTCCTCGGGTGGGCAGGCGCGCCCTCCATCCAGGCATCGCGGAACAATGTCATGCTCCGTCCGGGGCCAGAGGTCTTCGACGGTAATGAGATGCCGCCAGCTGTCGCCAAAATCATACTCATAGACGAAGTTGGCTCCCTTCTCGCCGGCGATGTCTCGCAGACGGACCCGCCGGTCACTCAGCATGTCGTCGTCATACTCCGGGTCCAGCTCCCCGTACCGCGCCGGGCCGACGAGAAACTGGTGCAAGTGGGAGTGCTCCCAACCGAGGACGACCTGGAGCAGGTGATGCAAGGCAGCAAGCGTGATCTGGTCCGACACCAGGATGCGTCGCCAGATAGGGGGGGCAATATGCGCCAGACGGATATCCAGTTGGTAGACACGTTCGGGTGAGGTGCGGCGGGCCATTGGTGCGGTCTTCTCCTTTTGTCAATTGCTCTGTGCTTTCCATTTTATCCCCGCTGTCAAGCGAAAACGAGCCCCGCTTCCTTGTTGACAGGTATTCCACCGGCCGTTACAATGAAGAAGAACGGCCAGTCGTTTTTATTATTACCGATGTGAACGATGGAGACCACTCCTGGCACAGCTCACAGTATAAGGAAGACGTGATGAAAACACCCGCTCGCCTCTTCTCCCGTTTTCCAGGCGGCGTGAAGGTTCCTAGTCTGCTCGCGCTTGCGGTCATACTGCTGGCTGCCTGGCTGATTGTCGAATCTCCTCTCTTCCATCCGACCGCGCCGCCGGGCCTGCATTTGACGGATCTCCACTCCGTCGGCGAGTTCCAGCACCTCTTCAACCAGGACGTGGGGACCCCGCGCCTGGTGCTCATTCTCTCCCCCACCTGACCGACCTGCCGTGCCGGTGCCAGTTGGGTACAAACCGCGATCCTCGAGAAATATCGAGCCGCCAAGGTGCGCGTCTATGTCATTTGGACGGTCAAACTCACCTTTGATGCGCGGGACCAGTGGGATGGAGGAGGACTTTCCGACTCACGGGTGGTCCACCTGTGGGACCCGCAGGATCTCGTGGGGGATTGGTTTGTGGCGCATCTGCCAGACAATCAAGCGGACGACTGGGATGCCTACTGGTTGTTTAACTCAACCGCCACCTGGGCGAACCAGCCACCACCCCTGATCAGTTCGGGCAGTTCTGTCATTGGGGAGAAGGATGCCCTGGCGCAGAGCATTGCTCCTTTGCTCAAGGGGTAGGGTCTGCTGCTGCCCGCGCAGCGAGAAAGGCAGGAGGGAAACGGGGATGTCTCTTTTACATGTTGGTTGGCTTTCGGCCTTTGGAGCAGGGCTGCTGTCTTTTCTTTCCCCATGCGTCTTGCCGCTCGTCCCTGGCTACCTGTCCTACCTGGCAGGAACCAGCATGGAGGAGACCAAGAGCCAGCCTACAGCCCGCTTTCGCGTCAGTCTGCATGCCCTATGCTTCGTACTGGGCTTTGTGCTGGTCTTTACCCTGCTTGGAGCCGCAGCCGCGCTGGTGGGCTTCGCCTTGCGTTCCTACCAGGAGTGGCTGGCGCGTCTCGCTGGGCTGCTGCTCATCCTCTTTGGCATCGCACTCACCGGACTGGTGCCGATCCCCTGGATGTCTATGGATCACCGTATCCAAGTGCAGCCAGGCAGAGCTGCCTGGTGGCGATCAGTGCTGATCGGTATGGCCTTTGGGGCAGGCTGGTCAGCCTGCACCGGTCCTATTCTGGGTGCCGTCCTGGTCCTGATCGCCGTCAAAGCAACGCTGCTGCAGGGGGTGTTCTTCCTGCTGGTCTATGCGCTGGGACTGGGAGTGCCATTTGTGCTGGTTGGCGTCCTGCTGGATCGCGCGGGTTCGCTCCTGCGTCCAATCCGCCGCTACACCCGCCCCTTCTTGTTCGTCGGAGGCGTCATCCTGATCCTGATGGGCATGCTGGTGCTCACGGGCCGGTTGGATCAACTGGCGAACCTGCTCTTCCCGTTTTCCTTCTC
>VBHI01000328.1 GCA_005881495.1 Chloroflexota bacterium | reverse complement strand
GGGTGAAGCGGTGGTGGCCTACGAGGGGGCGCTGAGCCGGTTAGCGGCCTATAGTGACCAAGGGATGATGGCCCGAGCGGCCCATGGCCTGGGGCTGGCGCAGTGGCGGCAGGGATCTCTACAAGCAGCGCGAGCGGCGTTCGAACAGGCGCTCGAACTGCTGGGAAACGCCCCCAGTGCGGAGACGGTTCGGGTGCTGGTCGATCTCTCGACGTTGCTCACCGTCCATCTCGGCCAGCAAGCGGAGGGGGCGGCTTCTGCCCAGCGAGCGTTGGAGATGGCCCGCCAACTGGCAGACAAGAGCCTCGAGGCAGCAGCGAATCGAGCGGTCGCCGGAAGATTTTTTCTGTCTGGTCAGGAAATCGCTCTGGCTTTGCAGTCACTGAAGCGAGCCCTGGTGCTTGCAGAAGAGAGTGACGATCCGTGTGAGGCAGCAAAGTGCTGTTTCTACCTGGCGGGTGCCTACTACTGGAAGGCGGAAATCCGACAATCCTACCAGGTGAGCATGCGCGGAGTGGCGTTCATCGAGCGCTCTCATCAGCAATACCAATTGCGAATCGCTTCCGCCTGGCTGGCGCTGCTGCTGGCTTCCCAGGGCGACTGGCTTGAGGCAGAGCAGGCCATAGAGCGAGTGCAAGCCCTGTCTCCTCCCCTTGCGTCAGCTTTCCTGCGCCAAATTCGGGGCTTTCTTGCGTACCAGCGGGAAGAGTATGGGGCCGCTGAGCGAGAATTGCAGGCGGCCCTGGTGAACCAGCAGACGGGTTCGATGGGGCTGATCTTCGCCGCAGGGCTGCTAGGCATGGCCCAGGCGGCGCGAGGGAAACGCGAGGAAGCCGCGGCTTCCATGGTCGAGCTCGAGACACTCCTGGCCACACTCCCACCCGGTACGTTGCCAATCGTCCCCATCATGCTCTGCCTGGCGCTCATCGCCATCGCCTTGGGCGATGAGGAGCGGGCGGCACAGCTCTATCCCCGACTGCAGGCTTTCAGTGGCCAGCACTACTGGTTCCTGGTCGACCGCGTTCTGGGAGAGCTGGCAACCCTGGGTGGAGAGTGGGACCGGGCCATGGTGCATCTGGCGGCGGCGGAGGAAACGAGTCAAAGCGAGGGCCTGCGCCCGGAGTTAGCCCGCACCTTGTGGGCGCAGGCCACCTGCGAGTTGGCGCGCGGCGGTCAGGAGAACCTCACCCATGCGAGCACCCTGCTCAAACGAGCGCTTACCCTCTTCGAGGAACTGCACCTGACCGAGGCGGCTGGTCGGATCCGTGACCAGCTTCACCCTTTAACGCGCCAAGGGCAAGCGCAGCGGTTGCCCCCGCAAGTGCTGCCAGCGGGTCTCACGGCGAGTGAGGCGAAGGTGCTGCAACTCGTCGTTGCGGGGAAGAGCAACCGTCAGATCGCACAGGAGTTGGGGCTCAGTGAAAAAACAGTGGCGAATCACCTCACCCACGTCTTCAATAAGACCAACAGTGAGAACCGCGCAGCCGCAGCAGCCTTCGCCATACGTCACAGAATCGCCTAACGTGCTTTCCTGCTGCTCAATGCGTAACTATGGGTATTTCTTCCTATCCCCTGGCTGTCCCCGCTCTGGCTCGCCAATGGAGCCTGGTCTGGCTTCCCATGTACGACCTGGGAGTCCTATCCTCGGGGATAGGTATTTCTTCCCATCCTCTGGCTATCCCCGCTCTTGCTATACAATGTAGCCTGGTCTGGCTTGCCAGGTACGACCTGGGAGTCCTATCCTCAGGGATAGGTATTTCTTCCCATCTTTTTGACGCTTCTACTGTTTCAAAAATGCTACCAAATATGGGAAGTTTCTCCGATGCACGAGTAGGTATTGGAGATTATACTTCTAACACATAGATAAACCTTTGTGCACTCAAGCGTCCTCAGTATCTGCAAAACCATAGTTTAGAACTCACGGTTCGGTCATTTTTTGGGCAAATAATGAATTGTATTCCCCACTTCGGGAGTAAAAACGTCGATAAAAAGGTGCTCATTCCCCACTTGTTCACGATGGCTTGGACCAAGTGAATGCAAGTTCTTTCAAAGTAAGACGTATTTCTCATTTTTACGTTCAAAAGATGCATTTCGTGAGGCCAATTCTTTCAAACTTCTTCAAAAATGACCGAACCATGAGTTAGCATTTTCCACTAGGAGAGAGGAACGTGGCGATGTTCGTAATTGTGTCCACCTACCGGGCCAAAGTTGGTGAGGATGATGCCATCATTGCCTTACATGAGGACTTGCAGCGCAACCAGGACCTGAAGGCTAAGGCCTATCTCTCGTGGGAACTGCTGAGAAAGGTCGATGCTCCCCGCGAGTTCATTGCTATCGCGCATTTCTCAAGTGAGGAGCTGGCAAAGGCGGCAGAAAGCGATCTGGAGCAGGATGCGTGGTATGGCCGCCTGGTGAGCCTGATTGAGGAGGGGCCACAACACACAGGTTGCATAAGCGAGTGGCGGTTGCAGTAACACGGAGTGTCCTTCTGTAGATATCGTCATGTATTGTGGACTACTTGTAGATTGTTCATTCGACTGATGAGAAATCGTGATGGTGGATGGTCAATCTTGAATTTTTGTCTGTTAAGGTAGAAGGACGACTTCATTTCAAGAAACGCCTAGATGGTTAACCTAAGCGTTTCTAGCAACCCTTTTCACTTGTCCTGCACTGCTATGCCGTTCAAAACAGAGAGAGTGCAGGACAGTCAGACTCCCTTGTACTGATTGCAGCCAGCTCAGCAAGAATACGGTGTGTATTTTTGCCGCAAGGATAGGTCAAAGGTCTAAGCAAATTATCACATTACCGATCCGGCCAGTCAATCGATGAAAGGTAGGCATGGCCCAAATGGATGGACAACGAGCACAACAATATTATGGTCTGAGCACTAGTGTTGTTATTCCGGCGCTGAACGAAGCCCAAAATCTTCAGTATGTACTACCGTTTATTCCACCCCTTGTTAGTGAGGTCATCCTGGTCGATGGACATTCAACTGATGATACTATTGCAGTGGCAAAGCAACTCCTCCCGACTATTCGAATCGTAAAACAGGCGGGCAAGGGTAAGGGAAACGCCCTGAAAGCTGGTTTTGCTGCTTGCACAGGCGATATCATCGTAATGCTAGATGCAGATGGCTCAACTCATCCAAATGAGATACCCCGTTTTATTGAAGTGCTTCTAAGAGGGTATGATTTTGCTAAAGGCTCACGCTTTCTTCAAGGTGGGGGAAGTCAGGATATCACTCCGTTGCGCCAGCAAGGTAACTTCCTGTTATGCAGACTTGTCAACATGCTATTCATGGTACAGTTCAGTGACTTATGCTACGGTTACAACGCCTTTTGGAGGTATTGCCTTGATTATATAGAGGTTGACTGTGATGGCTTCGAAATTGAGACACTCATTAGCTTGCGTGTCCACCAGGCCAACCTTAAAATTGTTGAGGTTCCAAGCTTTGAATATCGGCGCATTCATGGTCAGAGCAACCTGCGCACGTTTCGCGATGGCTGGCGGGTGCTAACGACGATTATAAGAGAGCGCACCAGGAAAGTTTTGCTGCTCCCGTCTCCGCGGGTGTTTGGAACCACCACGTACGACGTAACTAGACAGCCGTCTGCGTATGAGTAGGTTACTCCGTGTTCCTTGTGGCAGTAGTCATCACTGCCGCTTCTCCCTGCGGAGAGCGCGAGCATTGCCTGAATATTCAGGCACCTGATCCAAAGAAACGAGAGGTAAGGTGATACAGACGGCAAGCAGAATTTCCGTGATTATTTGTGCGTTTACTGAAGAACGCTGGGATGCGCTTGTTGCAGCAGTAGAGTCGGTGCAGCAACAGGCGCTCCCTCCTTGCGAGATCATTGTGGTGATTGATAACAACGCGCACTTGCTTGAGCGAGTGCGTGCATATCTCCCTGGCGTCAACGCGATAGAGAATAGTGGACCCAGGGGATTGTCCGAGGCACGTAACAGCGGTATAGCGATAGCGCAAGGGACACTTGTTGCCTTTCTTGATGATGACGCGATGGCAGAACCAGATTGGCTGATGTTGCTAAGTGAGGAATTTTCTGATCTGCAGGTGCTGGGTATCGGTGGTGCGGTTACTCCCCTCTGGTTGGATAAATCCCCTGCCTGGTTGCCAGAAGAATTTTACTGGGTTGTGGGCTGCTCCTACCGAGGTATGCCTCAAACCCTCCAAACAATACGCAATCCGATTGGTGCTAATATGACCTTCCGGCGAGAGGTTTTCGAAACAGTGGGTGGCTTTCGCAGTGGAATCGGCCGTGTAGGTACGTGGCCCGTTGGTTGTGAAGAGACGGAATTGTGCATTCGGGCGCGCCAGCATTGGCCTGGGAGGACATTCCTTTACCAGCCGCAAGCCAACGTGTTCCACCGTGTACCAGGCAAACGCGCATCCTGGTGTTACTTCTGTTCGCGCTGTTATGCGGAAGGTCTCTCGAAGGCAGTCGTCACCCGGTATGTAGGTGCAAAAGATAGTCTTGCATCTGAACGCAGCTACACACTTCGGACTCTCCCACATGGCGTCGTGTGTAACTTGATTGATGCACTTTTTCATCATGATCTTACAGGACTTGTACGAGCAGGGGCCATCGCAGTCGGGTTAACTGTGACAACGATTGGCTACTTAATGGGGAGAGTTTTTTCAACGATAACGAGATCAGGAAACATCATTACTACAGAAGCGGTTCTTCGCTGCGACTCCGAAACGCCATTGCCTGTCAAAGCTGAGGTATAAGCGTGGCTTAGTAAACACAATGATGCTTCCTGCACAAATTTGAGAAAGGCGGCATATAAATGCTTGCCCAACCCGTAAAGAAAAAAATACCTATCCTTATGTTCCATAGTATTTCGCAGAACGCTACACCGAAATTTAAGCCATTTACCGTGTCACCGGTGTTGTTTGCCAGACAGATGGCCTACCTACACCAGCAGGCATACTCGCCTATCACTGTCACCCAGTTTATAGATGCGCGGACCGGAGGAGCGACTGCACTGCCTGAGCGGCCTGTTGTCTTAACCTTCGATGATGGATTCGCGGATTTTTATATCGAGGCATTGCCGGTGCTCAAGCGCTACGGATTTCCCGCGACGCTGTACGTCGCCACCGCGTTTGTCAACAACACGAGTCGCTGGTTGCGGCGTGAAGGGGAGGCCAGTCGCCTGATGCTCACCTGGGACCAGGTAGCTGAGATTGCGGCCAATGGGATAGAGTGTGGTGGGCACAGTCATTCTCATCCTCAGCTCGATACCATCCCTCTCTCTATGGTTCAAGACGAAATCGTGCAGTGTAAAAGGCTCTTAGAGCACCACCTCGGCCAGGAAGTGTTCAGTTTTGCATATCCCTTTGGCTATCATAGCACCGCCATTAAGCAGTTGGTGCGAGAAGCGGGCTACACTTCGGCCTGCGCTGTCAAATATGAAATGTGTTCGGAGACTACTGATCCCTTCGCCTTAACACGCCTGATTGTGAGACCCGACACCAATGTAGATGCTTTAGCTGCGTTGCTTACGGCACGCTATCCGTCGGTTGTTACAAGGATGTATAAACGTGCGCGGGCGCCTGTATGGCGCATGGCCCGGCACTGTTCGGCACTTGTAACCCCGCATTTCCAGGGAGGGCTGTCATGAGCCAGGCAGCAGACTATGTGCCAATGCGCATTTTGGATATCGAGCTGGGAGAGCCACTGCCTTTAGTGTGTGCAGTTGATGAGAAGACAGGACGCCACTACCAGCGTGCTATATGCCTGGTCCGCTTGCATACACGATCGCTAGGTGTGGTAGAACTCGAGCTAGCTGAGGGTGGGACGAGTCCATATGAGTATGCCCAATATATCTGGCACACTCTGGGTGCGCAGATTAATGAGCATTTGCAAGAGGACGGCTTGCTCCCCGTAACAGGTCTAGGGCCAGAGGGTCTGTCTGGTCCAGCCATGCCTCGCTGCGTTGAGGTGCGCGAGCAGTGCTTAGCCCGCGCGCCCTTTGTGAGCGTCATCGTTCCCACGCGTGACCGCCCGGAGCGGTTGCAACTCTGCTTGCGGTCGCTAATGGCCTTGCGCTACCCACAGTACGAGATCATTGTCGTAGACAACGCCCCCAGTACGAGTGCGACAGTAGACTTTATCCAACAGATCTATGGTGATGTGCCACAGGTGCGCTACGTACGTGAAGATCATGTGGGGGCTTCTTGGGCACGGAACTGTGGCATGATGGCTGCCAGGGGGGAGATTCTAGCGTTTACCGATGATGATATCGTGGTTGACGCCGACTGGCTGGTTGGGCTGGTCGAAGCCTTCAGCCTCGCGGACAATGTGGCATGCGTCACCGGTCTCCTCTTACCTTTGGAGCTTGAGACTCCGGCACAGTTCTGGATTGAGGAGTTTGGTGGGTTTGGCAAGGGGTTTCGCAGACGCATCTTCGATATGAAAGAGAATCACCCGAACTCACCTTTGCATCCTTACACTGCAGGGCAGTTCGGCTCGGGTGCAATTATGGCCTTTACGGCGGCATTCCTGCATAGTGTCGGTGGATTTGACCCGACGCTTGGACCGGGTACGCCAGCCCAGGGCGGCGAGGACCTCAGCTTATTCTTCCAGGCGGTTATACGGGGCTACAAGCTGGTGTATGAGCCGGCATCACTAGGGTATCATCCCCACTATCGCGAGTACGTAGGTCTGCGGAAGCAAATCTACAACTATGGAGTTGGCCTGGTAGCCTATTTGATGAAGATTCTGCTTGATAACCCTCGGCTCCTGTTTGACTTCATCACCAAGGTACCTTACGGCCTCTATTTTGCCTTGAGTGCCCGGTCATCAAAGAACAGAAAGAAGTCCTCGCACTATCCGAAAGAATTGACAAGGCTTGAACGGGTAGGGATGCTTTATGGGCCATTTGCCTATTTGTGGAGTCGATGGGCAGCACGTAACGCACGCAAGACTGCTGCACCGATCGAAGCAGAGTGCTTCTCGATTAGTGCCGAGGATGCTTCCTTGCTGCCCTACAATATGTATGAGCATGAAAATGGGTAA
>VBHI01000114.1:4750-11377 GCA_005881495.1 Chloroflexota bacterium | reverse complement strand
CCGGTTTAACGCCAGCACTCGATGCGGTACGAGCTTTGCAACGTTCTCACTAAACTCGTAATAAAGCTGGTAGACACCATTGGCATCTTTCTCCGCGACCTTCTCAGCATCTATTACCTTTGCGCCAACAGTTGAGCGCTTAAAGAACAAAGCCCGCACACTTCCGCGTACAGCGGCATCCTCAGCAATGATTTCCGCCACGATATCACGTGCACCGGCATAAGCCTCCAGGCTGGTATCTACACCCCTTTCTGCGTCCAAATACGGCCTGGCATACTCCTCCAGGATAACATTTGTATCACCAGCACGTTCGGGCTGCTGCAAAATGACCTCAGCCAGTGGAGCCAATCCTTTTTCTCGCGCAACGCTGGCGCGTGTCTTCCGTTTGGGGCGATACGGCAGATAGAGGTCCTCCACCTCCTGCATCGTCGTCGCCGCATCAATAGCCGCTACCAGTTCCGCTGTCAGCTTGCCTTGCGCCTCAATCAGCCTCCGCACATCGGCCTTACGCTCAAAAATCGTCCGCAGAGCCAGGGCGCGATCTGCTATCATCTGGATCTGTACCTCATCCAGGCTGCCAGTTACTTCCTTGCGATAACGAGCAATAAAAGGAATAGTATTTCCCTCGTCCAGCAGCGCGATAGTGCGCGCAATCTGCCCGTTCCCCAACCCCAGTTCTTTACTGAGTGTCTGTGCTAACTCCCCCACTTGAAATAGTGTTTCATCCGCCGCAACAGTGAGCGTTTTTGCTTGATTTGTTTGTTCCTCAGCCGTCAAACGCGTTGCCTACCTTCCTCAGAATCTCCCCATAATGATCTGCGCCAGCAATTCTTCCGGCCCCGACAACTGCGGCTTGCTGCGGAACAGTGTACGCACATAGTCAAGTTCCAGCACTTCCGCTTTACGTCCCAGCTGCAAAGAATAATAGACCTTCACGCCGTCCTGCGTCAACGATGCATAGCGATTGGGATCATGTGGCTCATGCGTATCGACCGATACATCAAAAAATGTACCGCTTCAGCAGCGTAGTGGGTCAAGTGTCTCCTCCCTCTTGCATAGAGAAACACCACTGTATCTTTATGATATTCCATTTCACCTACTAATGCATGGGAAGAAATTGCAAGCCTGATTTGTTCCACTAGAAAAGGTAATAAGCCTCACACCAATTTCTCAAAAACAGGCATGATAGTTGCTTGCAATAACACATATGTATGATACAATGATTGCAGACTGAACCGATCTTACGTCCCTGTTGATGGAAGAGAGAGCAAGTACTTGGAACGAAATGTGATGTTTGACGCTGAGCGAGACAAACCGATAGAGGTAGAACGCGAAACTTTGCAAGATTCAGATATTAGTAGCTTAGCACAAAGCGATAGCCTGCGTCTCTATCTCCGTGAGATTTCACGCATCTCTTTGCTTACAGCCAGCCGCGAGTCCCTCCTGGCCGAACGCGCAGAACAAGGTGATAAAGATGCTCGGAATCAACTTATTGAGGCCAATTTACGATTGGTTGTAAGCATTGCAAAGAAATACGTAGGACAGGGATTATCCCTGGAAGACCTTATCGGTGAAGGTAACATCGGCCTTATTCGCGCTGTAACCAAGTTCGACTATAAGAAGGGCTTCCGCTTCTCCACCTACGCCACCTGGTGGATCAAACAAGCCATTACTCGCGCAATCTTAGAAGGCACCCGCGTCGTTCGTCTTCCCGTCTATATTATGGAAGAGGTTATGCGCGTCAAGCGTATGACTCGTCAACTCTACCAGGAACTTGGACGAGAACCCACTCCTGAAGTTATCGGGCAACGCCTCGCGATGTCTGCGGATCGTGTCAGCGAGTTGATGATCTGGGCAGAAAAAGTATTTTCATTGGATGCCCCTCTTTCGGAAGAAGAAGAAAACACTTTAGGCGATGTCATCGAGGATGTACGTGAACGCGGCCCTATGGAAGTCACCGATCAGCGCCTGCTCCGCGAAGAGATCCGCAAAGTGCTTGGTCAGTTGACGCTGCGTGAAAGACAGGTCATCGAACTCCGCTTTGGCCTGGTCGACGATCATGACCATACGTTGGAAGAGGTGGGCAAGAAGCTGAAAGTGACACGAGAACGTGTCCGCCAGATTGAGGAACGTGCCATACGCAAGCTGCGCCATCCACAGGCCAGCCGCATCCTCAGAGAATACCTCGACTAAAAAAAGGGACGCAGCCGCATTCGGGGAATGATGAAGGCAGCGTCGCCCCGCGTTACCCTTGCCGATATGCAGCGCTCACGCTATACTATCCAATGAAGAGATATATCACTGTCTGGAGAGAAACCGTCGTATGGACGCCTCACAAATAAGCTTTGGTGTTGCCTTCCTGGCCGGATTAGCATCCTTTCTTTCACCATGCGTGTTGCCGCTCGTCCCTATTTATCTAGCTCAGCTCGTGGGTCACAGCGTCTATCAATCCACTGACGAGCAGGAAGATCGCTCTGCTCGCTTGACGA
Source organism: Chloroflexota bacterium (assembly GCA_005881495.1). Next base: position 8,888 of record VBHI01000114.1, on the reverse strand, counting down.
CGTTTCTCCATGCGGTGATGTTCGTGCTCGGCTTCACCATAGCTTTCGTCGCTCTCGGCGCTTCAGCCAGTACCCTGGGCAGTTTTCTACGCTCGTACCAGCTGTTGCTGCGTCAAATCGGCGGCATAATCCTCGTGATCATTGGACTGCATCTAACGGGAATATTTACGGTGCCGCTGTTCTATATGCAGAAACGTTTTGAATATCGTCCGACCCGCCCTGGCTATCCGGCGTCATTGCTCTTTGGTTTAATCTTTGCCATCGGCTGGACCCCCTGTGTCGGGCTGATACTCGGCCCTATCCTGGGCCTGGCGGCCAACGCGGCAACGCTTCGTGAAGGTGTGACACTCTTGCTCTTCTACTCGCTCGGCCTGGGTATTCCCTTCCTGCTCCTGGGACTGGGATTTGATCAACTCAGTAGAGCCTTAAAGTGGCTGAAGCCCTATCTCGGGAAAATCGAAATCGCCACCGGTATCGTCATGATCGTAGCAGGGGTATTCATCTTCTTTAACTTACTCCCTTACCTGAACCAATATTATAACCTTGGCCTCAACATCCAATAGAAGCTTTATTCATACGTTTCGATATCTGCTCTGATCTCCATCTCAACTTCGGGATCAAGTTCGATTTGCTCGCCAATTGGTAAATGAGCCAGTTGTAATACCTTCTCGCGTAAATGTGCCGGAGCTTTCTCGATCGTACAGCGCTCGTGGACTAGTCGCGTGACACGCATATCAAAATGAAAGCGACATTCACAATACGGGCAGTCTGTGAGATGCTTCTGCACGATGGCAACTTCATCAACAGTGAGTTCCCGGCCTAGATAGAGATGAAGACGAGCAACAGTCTCATAACAATTCATAACTAGTATCCTCCCGTGACGGCTCGTTCGTCGGTATATCTGTACATTTTAACATTTTCACAAGGGCTTTCATTCCCGATGCCAGTAGGATATACTGAATTAACACTTTCCTTAGTGCATCTTCAAGCAAGTCATTCGAAAGTGGAGGGAGCGGGTATATTCTGCAACCCCCTTCGTATAAACAGGTGCAAGGGACGAAGCCTCCCTTTTTATGCATGAGGAAAGTAGCATTGCCGAAGAGGAGTCTTGCATGCCGGAACAGCCAACATCGCAACAGGAACAAAAACAGGAAATAACGCAAGCTGATCAAGCTGATAAAGTAAACAACAACGTACCCACTGAAGATTTTGAAGCTGGCGTACTCAGTCAACTCGACAGCCTCTACCGCACCGCTCGCCGTATGACCAGCAACCAGCAAGAAGCCGAAGACCTGGTGCAAGAAACCATGCTCAAAGCATTCCGCTTCGCCCATACCTATCAACGCGGGACCAATCTACGTGCCTGGCTCTTCCGCATATTGAACACATCGGCAATCAACCGTTACCGCAAGCAAGCCACTCACCCAACAACAACATCACTCCCCGAAGGCGAAGACTTCTATCTCTATAACCGTATTAAAGATTTAAGTGGGCAAGAACTGAACATAGCCGCCGAGGAAGAGGTATTGAGCCAATACCTTGATGAGGATGTCTACCAGGCTTTAAACGATCTCCCGCCCAACTTCCGTATGGCGGTCGTCCTGGCAGACATAGAAGGTTTATCTTATAAAGAGATCGCTGAAGCCTTACAGATCCCCATAGGGACAGTCATGAGCCGTATTTCACGTGCACGCCGCCAATTACAGAAATCACTCTGGAAGTATGCACAAGATAGAGGCTACGTAAAAGCCGAAGCAAAGTGATATGCCTATGTAAGCCCACCGTTGAGCGGCCTGCGCCAATTATCCAACAAGCAGAGGTTCCGTTGGCGCGCTCTCCGCAGCGTCACTCGCCGGTGACTCTTTGGAGGAAGGCGCGGAACGGCGTCTCTCTTTGACAAACAAGGTGGCAACAATCGCCAGTACGACCAATCCGATAATCAGGAGAAAGGCTTCTTGTATGGCCAGCAGGTAGCTTTGCCGTTGTAGGAAGCGCGCTATCAATTGCAAGGCCGCCGACCTCGCCGACTGCGCATCCGCACCATGCAGCATGAACAATCCCTGCAAGCGTGGCAGCAACTGCCCGATCGTAGAACTGGCCGTAACCTGTTCGGCCAGGTGGGTAAAGTGCACCTTCGTCTGCGTCTGCACGAAGGTCGCCAGGATAGCAATGCCCATTGAGGCACCGACCGAGCGTGTCACGGTCGTGATCGTTGAGGCATCAGCGATCTGTTGTGCCTCACGAATGTCGGCCAGCGCCGCTACAACCAACGGCTGTCCCGTCAGGCCGAGGGCGAGGCCGAGCAGCACAAGGAGCATTTGCAGCCACCAGAACGGCGAGTTCAGGGTGATGAATGTAAGCTGCCAATCGGCAAATGCCAGCAACAGGAGGCCGGGAATCACCACCGCCCGCACGCCGATGCGGTCCACCAGGCGTCCGCCGACGATCACGCTCACCATGGCAGCCAGCGCCTGTGGGAGCAGGATCAGGCCGGCCTGAAAAGCACTCTGACCTCGCAGGACCTGGAGATAGATGGGGAGCAGAAAGAACGAGCCAAAAAGACCGAAGATCACGAATACCAGGCCAATATTGCCAGCCGCGAATGACCGGTTGGCGAAGAGGCGCAGGTCAAGCAGCGGTTGCACGCCTCGATTGGCCTTGGTGATCTCGATGGCGATAAAGGCGATCAGCGAGAGCGCCCCGCTTAGCAAGAAGCCCAGAACCTTCGTGGACCCCCAACCACTGGTAGTCGATTCCGAGAACGCGTAGAGCAGTGCGGCCAGACCATAGGCGGCGGTGATGAAGCCGGGCAGGTCGAAGCGGCTGCGTTCCTCCGCACGAGCTTCGCGTAAGAACAGTGTTGCAAGGATCATGGCGACAATTCCAATCGGAATGTTGATGAAAAAGATCACCCGCCAGCTGACAAAGGTCACAAGGTAGCCGCCAAGAATGGGACCCAGCGCGGGGGCCAGCAGCGTCGGAACGCCAAGCGTACCCAGGGCGAGACCGCGCTCCTCCGGCGGGAATTCCCGGAAGATCATTGTGAAGGATAGCGGGAGCAATATGGCTCCACCCAGACCTTGCAGCACGCGGAACAGGATCAGCAAGGGCAAGCTCCATGACAGACCACAGAGCAGCGAGCCGAGCGTAAACGCGATAAGCGATAAGATGTAGGAGCGTTTGATCCCAAAGTTATTTGCCAGGTATGGTGCCGTTGGTGTCATTGCGCCCTGTGTCAGCAGGTAGGCGGTAACGACCCACTGGACGGTGTGAATGTCGGCACCAAAGGCGTTTTGCAGACTCGGAATGGCAATGTTGACGACGGTTTGATCCAGGACGCTCATAAACGCTCCCAGGATCACAACTATCGCAACAATCCACTTGTACGATAGTCCCTGCCGGGCCACCTGTGCACTAACTTGCATGGGTAAGCCTCCTTTCTACAGCTTTGCCTCCGGGAGATCGACCATCGTCCCAAGGATGACAAAGCGCACTATTTGTCCTCGCGCATGAGCCAGCGATTATGCAGTTCATTTCATCAACTTTCACCAGTTGAAACTCTAAGTTTTAGTACTCTAAAAAATAATTACCATAAAGAAGTGCATTTTGTCAAGAGATTTGAAACAGTTATTTGGAATAAATAAAATGCTCTTCTCCCTTAAAATGTAGAATGAGTTTGGACTCATGAAAGGATAACATTTGGAGAAAAAGTGAGGATAGAAAACCTTAACCGGTTCTATTTTCACAAATATAGTATAAAATAGAATGACGTGGCTCATGTATGAGCCACGCCCTCTGAAGATCAGAAGCCGGTTGATCCACCTGAGCCGCCGCCGCTGCTACCACCAGAATAGTTACTACTGCTGTAGTAAGATGATGAGTAATAACCTGAGCCGCCGCCAAAGCCGCCGCCCGAAAAGAACCTCACGATAAACCGTATAACAATAACGGCTATAACGATTACGACGATGGTCCAGTCAATCACCCATACCCAGTTCATAGCCCACCAGTAACCAGGATCAATGCCCTGCTGGATTTGATCGAGGCCCGCGAGCATCCCGGCCTGGAATTGGGATTTATCCCCGGTTGTCATTCCGGTATGGAAGTAGGGATCTATACTCCCGGTCTCAATACCTTC
>VBHI01000114.1:0-4697 GCA_005881495.1 Chloroflexota bacterium | reverse complement strand
GCCATGGAGTGCATCTGCTTACCATGTAGTCCTTGTACGTCCTGATATCCGTGGCATTAATAAAGTAATAGCTTTGGATTGTGCGAATCTTAATGATCGCACCTGTTGCCTTTTGAGTGTCCTCCACTCTCTGAGTGAGAGCCGGTACGCTGGTGAAAATGCCTACTCCATCAACCACGTCTACATCGCAAACAGGATCAGGCACATGGTTATGAGCATATGCCTGGCTCGGGTGAGCCAGGAAGAGTAACGCACTCAACATTATTAACAACGACATTAACAGAAAGAGTTTTTGTAAAGTAGTCAACTTACACCTCCATTGAAGAAATCGTCATCTAATGTAACCAACGTAAACCTTTTCTTCTTGCAAAATCCGAATTGAAAAGCGTCATCCTTGTTCCCATTGCCGAAATCGTAGACAGAATAAAATCGACATTTTCTCGTCCAGTGTTTAGCGCGTTTCAGTTCATCAATAACTTCTCGTGGAAAATTTTCGTCAAAATAAAGGTCAATTTTCTGTCTAAGATAAGGTCGCCTAGCCTTGGATGCCATATCAATTTTTGTGTAATGGCCTATCGCTACTTAAGCTGCTACCAGCCGCAAAGTAGAGGTGTTTCAAATACGGAGGGCGCTCCGAACCAAGAGCTTGCAGACTCCTGATTTGGGGTGGTTTCTACGCCTGATAGCGAGCGAGAAGTTCATGGGTTAGTGAGGGATAAGATCCCAAGGAGTGATAATACCCAGAGGAGCCTCTGTTGGTTCTCCATTCTCGGTAATGTGCAGGGCATAAATGCGAGGCTCCCCCTGCTCAAGAGCGAGCATGAACTTTTGCTTCGCATCGTCGATGGTTTGGTCCTGGCTCATGAAGCCAACGTTTTTTGCTTGTTTGTCTTCCTGAGCATCTGCGCTCTGAGCATCCGCGATGGTAGCCTCTTGCAGACTAATAAAGTCTTTCCACGCTTGTTTTTCGAGCCATTTTGCAATTTCCTCTACGGTGAGTAAGGACAATTCTCCCTCCGTTTGAACGATCACTTGTGAATAATTTTCTTTCCCCATATATTGGAGGGCGTTCATAAGCAGGTCTCGTGGAGAGAAGAGACGAAGGTCTGACTTTCCAAAGAGGGGAATGATTCTTGGTGGGGAGGTAATGGCTTGTACGATCTGTTCAAACTCTCGTAAGGATTGTTCGGAGGGTTCTGCAATAAATTCTCCGCTTGGACCGCGATAATGGACAAGGGCATTACGGAGCTTTCTATAGCCGTGCAGTTTTGCTACGCTCTGTATATGGACGGGATATTTCTGAGCAAAAGCATTGAGCCGTCCCTCGACAGAAAGAGAACCTTTTGTCGGTTCTATATTATGTTGAAGGCATTCCTCTAGCTGTCGAAACAATTCCAGAAAGGCGTTGCCCTTTTCCATGTGCTCTCCTCTTTTCAGCAAATAAATTTAAATACTGAAACGTAGTGTACGCCATTATAGTGGCAGACAGCTTGTTACGCAAGAATTCAAGTTCCTGGAATAGACAGAGTCGGAACTTAGGGCACATGCCTGAGTATAGCCAGGGCAAGCCATGAGCACAAGGCGATGAAGAAAAAATAGCAAAAACAGGTTGAGTTCACTTTCCAAAACAGAAATCGGCACTTTCCTCTTTGCGAGGAGTCGATAAAGACGCAACGCTCAAACAGTGGGTTGTTCGTCTGCTCTTCCTGCCGGAGCGGACGGCACTTTTACGCCGTCGATGTAGATGTGGCGCAGCCCTTGCAGGATACGCTCTGAAGAAAAGCCACGCTCTTGCCGTTGGAAGCGATAAACCATGGGATGAAGTGCGGCTAAAATGGCATCGGCTGTGTAAGGGACATCGAGCGGAGCCAACTCTCCACGCCTCACTGCCTCAGTAAGTAGCCCTGCAAACAATTCGTGCAACCAGAGATACCAGGGCGAACGCTGGTACGGAATGTGCCGGGAAGGGTCAGATTCGTTGCACGGCCCATCTCGCCTCTCTGTTCCGGCAACGGGTCCTCCCATGATGCCTTGCTCTTCGAGGAACAGGACCAGTTTTGCCAGCACACTCTCCAGCCGTTCAAGCGCAGGAGAGGTCGAGGCTTTCGCCAACAGTGCCGCGATCTCTTCTGCGAATCGCTCGTAATGCTCGAGCAACAAATCCATACAGAGTTCGCCCTTATTGGCATACCGGCGATACAGTGTCCCCTGCCCAATCCCGGCAGCCCGGGCAATCTGATGCATGCTGACCGCCTCAACGCCCTGCTGGGCGAAGAGGTGCCGCGCAACCTCCAGAATGCGCTGGCGATGCTCTGCTGCATCGCGCCGTTCGTGCCGCTTCTCCCCCCGGAACAGCTCCGGGATGCCAGAAGGCCAGACACAATCGTGGAATTCTTCTCTCACTCATCTCCCTCTTGACAAGTGGACAACTGTCCGTTACAATAGCACATGTGGACGATTGTCCACATAGAGTGTACCACATCGTACCGGGACGGTCAAGACGCGCGTCAAAGAGAGGTTGTCTGCCTGCCCAGGTCGGGCAGACGGGCGGCAGACAAGCAGAGGAACTGCAGCCGTTCGTTTGCAAGAACAAAGAACATGGAGAGATAGACCTATGTTTAAGCTCATACTCAAAGTGATGATTCCTACGACCGTCTTTTTGTACAGGTTGACCGGTGGGGTCATAGGTGGGAGGGTACAAACATTGCCGGTCCTCTTGCTCACCACCACTGGGCGCACATCTGGCAAACCGCGAACCGTGCCAGTGGCGTATCTCAGAGACGGTTCCACCTACGTGATCATCGCCTCCTATGCCGGTCTGCCCCGGCACCCGGCATGGTTTCTCAATCTAGAGAGCCACCCGGAGGCGACCATTCAGGTGAAGAAGCGGCAGATGCAGGTGAAAGCCGAGACGGCGAACCCGGAGAAGAAGCGTGAACTGTGGGCACGCTTGATGGAGGTAGCTCCTGGGTACGCGGACTACCAGAAGCGCACCAGCCGAGATATCCCGATAGTGATCCTGCACCCCATAGATGAACGTGGAGAGAAGAGGTCAGCATAACCATTCCTCTGGAAGTCCGTACTTTCCTCCTTGAACGGAAACTTTTGCACATGAGAAAGGGAAAAAGATGAGTAGATTCACATCAGCAGAGATAGCGTATCTGCAGAGTCAACGCCTTGGTCGCCTGGCAACGACCAATGAGAAAGGCGATCTTCACGTTGTCCCGGTAGGCTTTCGCTACAACCCTGAGACGGATACCATCGATATTGGCGGACACAATTTCGCCACAAGCAAGAAATATCGTGAGGCGCTTCGTCATGGGCGTGTGGCCTTTGTCGTGGATGATGTTTTACCGCCCTGGCAACCGCGCTTCGTCGAGGTGCGAGGAACCGTCCAGGCGTTTTCAGAAGGGGGGAAGGAGATCATGCCGGCCTTCTCGACTGAGTTCATCCGTATCACTCCCACGTATATTGTTTCTCTGCTCATGACCAGAGATATCTCGCAATATGGTCCGGGTGAAATACAAACGAATAGTCGCAAGGTGGAATAAATGTGGCAGTCGCACTCTCTCCTTCACAGCTCTTGAGTTTTGAGAGGGGAAAGTATGCACCTGCTCTCAAAGTCTGGCAAGATCTGGAAACGCGTACGCTGCGTGCTATGACTGAGCCCGAACAGGCACACCTTTGCCGTCTGTTGCAACAGGCGGTCTCCAATCTTTCCTGAAGGGGATGCTTTGCCATTTTTTTTTACACAAAAAGTTTGTCGGCTGATTAAAAGAAAGGACGATTGATCATGGAACATTCGGAGAAAACTATTCTGGTGTTTGGCGCAACAGGACAGCAGGGGTCCGCTGTGGCTTCCCATCTTCTCAAAGATGGTTGGAAGGTGCGCGCCCTGGTTCGCAATCCCAATAGCGATCAGGCCCAGGCCCTGCAACAGCGGGGGATAGAGCTGGTCCAGGGTGATTTGAACCAGCCCTCCTCACTCCAGGAGGCGATGAAGGGGGTGTACGGCGTCTTCAGCGTGCAAACCCCCGCTGAAGGTACTGCCAGAGCTTCTCACATTGGATGCCTGGCTGCTTAACACACGTTTATAGATACGTAAAGAGGAGAAAAATCGGTATGGCACACAACTTACCTCCATACACCGATGATACTCATCAGAGTTAACAATAAAAGACATCAGTACAAGATAAGATTCATAAGGTTCAGCTAAAGCATTTTAGCGTATTGATGACCTTGCTTGAAGCCGATTGTAACAATAGTAGGCAAATAAATCAAGAAACACATCTAATAATCGTTAAAAAGATCTAATAGCTATTCCATGATGTATTGTAAATATACTATTAGCTATCATTATAAAAGGTCGCCCTTCTCCCGATATTTCTCTATGCATTCAATCTCACTTCTTACCAGTTTGCGATGTTCTGCTGACAGAAACCAGGTCGCCGGGTGCCATTCTCCCGCATCCGCATAGTAGTTGATGATCTCGATACCTTGCGGTTGAAACACTTTTGCAAAGGTGAGATAGGTTCTCAGTTGATGAAATGGTGATGTGACTAAAATGACCTGCTGCAAGTGGTGCTTTTTTAAGATAGCCAGGACATACTCAGCATTTTCTCGTGTGTGAAGTGTCTCTGACTCAACGAAAATAGCTTCCGGTGGTACACCCATTTGTACCGCCTGATTGCACATGT
>VBHI01000113.1 GCA_005881495.1 Chloroflexota bacterium | reverse complement strand
TGGCGCTGTCTTGCCGCCCAGACCAACACGGCTGGGACTGCTGCCGCCGCGCGACTTTGCGGTAGTGGTTGACCCATGCAGGTCAGCCGTTCTAAAGCCAGCGTCTTTGGCAACCGAACGGATCTGGCGATCAGGACTTACGATTAAGATATCTTTGCCAAGCTCTCCCGCGGCGGTATACAGCAAACGCCAGCTCACATTGCTACGCAACTGCGTTTCTGCAGGAACAATAAGTACAATACGCCTATTAGCCGTTTTCTCCAAACGTTCTCGTACAATCGTTAAATTATCTTCTGGACTGAGATAAATAGGCTGATCCTCGGCCATATACCCTTTCACCCCCAACGAACTCAAATGTGCATGTTATGAATCACCCGGTAAAGCGCTCTCTCCAGGATATTGTTCTCGTTTTGCAGCTCAATGGCCTGGAAGGCCAGAGCCATTGGCGTGATATCTTGCGCGTTTTTCAGTAATTCTTTCGGATCATTGATGGTGGTCACCATTTCTGGTTCCACTGTCTTTATGATTGGTTGACGAGCAAATGGCAGCCGCTCCGTCCAGGGAAAGGACTCTAGCTCCTTGCGCAGGACTGGCAGTGCAGAGCCACCACCCACCGTATATATGGCCGGTGGTAGCAGTTCACCTTTGGCCAGCTCCTCGATCAACAGTTCGATGCTATCCATCCATGTCTGGCATTCAGGAGCAAGGATGGCCTGAATCTCGTCACGATCGCTACCTTTGAGGAGGCCGCTACTGTAGGTCAACTTGAGCTTCTCTGCATCTTTGACCGAGATACCTTTGCTTGTTGCCAGACGGCGTGTAAAGGTACGCCCCCCAAGGGCAAACATGCGCGTCGCTTCAATGCCGCCCTGCCGCACAAGAGCAATATCGGTGGTACCGCCGCCGATATCAATGAAAATAGCTCCGCTATCAGAACCAGCGTTGGTACTCAGGCAGCGCGCCAGGGCATATGGCTCCGCGACAATTGAGACCAGGGTCAAATCCAATCCCTGAGCCACGGTCTCTAACGCACCCAACTGCATCAGCGGGGCGAAGGCGCTAAAAAGCGTCAGTGTGAAATGGCGTCCGCGAAAGCCGATGGGATTAGCCACCGTTTGTCCATCGATGCGCACAGATATCACCGCGGCATTGGTCAGGCGCACCTCAATGTTCTGGTAGCCCGTCTCAGCGGCAATACGATCTCTGGCGACCTTCAAGATTTTTTGCTGTGCTCCGGTGATTAACGACTCAAGCTCTTCTGGCGTAACGGGTTTCGTGGGTTGCTGCCGTTGTTTATTGACAGTGATAGAACTTCCCTTGACCAGTTCTCCAGCTATGCCAATGACGGCTGAAGGAGCAACTATGCCACCCGCTGACTTTTCGGCTTTAATAAGCGCCTCATTGCAGTTGGCGATCACTCCTGAAATGTCCGTAACGATGCCATCAGACATGTGGGAATAACTCTGCTGATGTCGTCCCACACCCAGGACAGTGGCCTGGTCTTCATGTACTTCAACGATAATCGCTTTTGCGAATGCGGTGCCGATATCAAGAGCAGTAAAAAGCTGCCGGTCGTCTCCGCCAGTCGCGAACGGCTGATCCTCGTATAAGCTTTCCTGGCCGTAACGATATCCGTTCTCTTCTTGTCTTCCCTGCAAGAGGTTACGCAGACTTTGAAAGAGATTTTTCATGCCTAATTATCCCAACTATGGCGGTCAAGTAGGGCGACCGCAGACCGCATGTTACCAGGGCGACCCAAGGGTCGCCCCTACATTATTGCACAAATGTCCTATATAAAGCAAAAGTTACTTGATGTTATCTTTCACGTAACGAGGCACTAGATCGAGAGCTGCTCCCAGTTCAGCCTTATTTTTGCCTCCACCTTGCGCTGAGTCAGGCCTGCCGCCACCTTTGCCACCCAGGCGTTCTCCAACGACGCTGGCTATTTTACCGGCATGCAGGCCGCGCTTCGTCAGTGCCGGGTCAACGCTCACCTGGATGCCTACACGCTCATCATAGGTGCTGGCTACTACCACCACCCCTGGACGGCTCAGTTTGTTACGCACTATGTCGCCCATCTCACGCAGCACCTTCTCGTCCGGAACATTCACCGCCGCCGCGACAACCAGCACGCCAGAGACCTCCTGTGCATCTTTCGCCAACGCCTCCGCCTCTCGCTGAGCGGCTTCTCTGTGGTACTGCGCGACCGAACGGCGAGCAGCAGCAAGCTCCTGCAGCAGTTGCTCCACGCGGGACTCGAGCATATCAGGCTGCGTCTGCAACCTGGCAGCCAGGGTATCGATAACAGCGCTGCGGCGGCGTAGATAGGCCTCGGCTCCGCGTCCAGTCAGCGCCTCAATGCGGCGAATACCGGCGGCAATACTTGTCTCCTGAATGGTGATATACAGTCCGATCTGGCCGGTATATGAACAATGGGTGCCGCCACACAACTCTGTGCTCTTGCCCATCGAGACCACGCGCACCACGTCTTCGTATTTCTCGCCAAAGAGGGCCATTGCTCCCGTCGTCAACGCCTCTTGTAATGACATTATACTTGTATGAACGGGTTCGTTGGCACGAATCCAACGATTTACCTGTTCGTCAACCTGTGCTAGTTCTGAAGGGGTCAGCGGGCGCGGGCAGGTGAAGTCAAAGCGCAGACGCTCAGGCTCAACCAGCGACCCGCGTTGTTCGACCTGCGGGCCGATGATGTCGCGCAGGGCCTTATGGAGCAAGTGTGTGGCGCTGTGATTGCGCATTGTGTCCTCGCGGCGCTGCTCTATGACATTGGCTTGCACAGTTTCGCCGACACGCAGGTACCCTTCGCGCATCTCGCCATAATGGACAATCAAGCCTTTGAGTGGGCGACGCGTGTCGTTTACATGGAAGACACCAACTGACCCGCTAATGTCGCCCTGATCACCTATTTGACCTCCGCTCTCAGCATAGAATGGGGTAGAGTCGAGGATCAACAGCGCCTGTTGCGGTGTACTGATACTCTCTACTTCGGAGCCGTCAACGATCAGGCCAACCACTTTGCCGCCGCCAGCGATTCCCTGGTAGCCGGTGAACTCAGTGGCGCCAACGCGCTTGAGTACGTCCGTCAAAGCCTGGTCGTCGCGCGTCTGGGTGAACGCCCCAGTTGCTCGACTGCGCTCCTGTTGACGCTGCATAGACTGCTCAAAGCCAGAGGCGTCGACCGTCAGTCCATGCTCGGCGGCCACCTCTTGCGTCAGCTCTAGTGGGAAGCCATGGGTATCATAGAGCTTAAAGGCGTCTTCGCCGGGTATGGTATGGTGGCCCTTGTGTTGTATATCTTCTATGCGCTCAGTGAGCAGCGCCAGGCCAGCGTTCAGCGTTTGATTGAACTTCTTCTCTTCCAGGCTCAGAATCTCGATAATGCGGTCGCGTTGCAAGCCCAATTCGACATAGTGGCTCTTCATGAGATTGATGACGGTATCGGCGGCCTCCGAGAGGAAGGGCTTATCCAGGCCGAGCAGTCTGCCATGGCGCACGGCGCGGCGCAAGAGACGACGGAAGATATAACCTCGTCCTTCATTGCTTGGGAGGACGCCATCGGCAGCCAGGAATACCAGTGCGCGCCCATGATCGGCGATGACTCGCAACGACACATCATGTGTGGTATCAAGCCCGTAGGTAGTGTTGGCAATGGAGGCGAAACGGTCAATAATGGGACGGAACAGGTCTGTATCGAAGACCGAGTCCTTCCCCTGCATGACCATAGTCAGGCGTTCCAGGCCAAGGCCAGTGTCGATATTCTTCCTGGGCAGGGGCGTACGAGTGCCATCGAGGTCCTGGTAATATTGCATAAAGACGAGGTTCCAGATCTCCAGGAAGCGCTCGCATTCACAACCGGGTTTGCAGTCAGCCCGCCCACAGCCATGTTCCACGCCGCGATCAAAGTAGATTTCCGAGTCGGGGCCGCATGGTCCCGATGCCCCAGGAGGTCCCCACCAGTTGTCTTCCAATCGTACAATAGCCTCATCGGGGAAACCCGCCACCTCGCTCCAATAATGAGGAGCTTCGTCATCAATCGGGTGGACCGTGGGGTGCAAACGCTCGGCAGGTAATTTGAGCACCTGAGTTAACAGATCCCAGGCGTAGGTGATCGCTTCGCGCTTAAAATACTCGCCCACGGAGAAATTACCCAGCATTTCAAAAAAGGTTAAAGAGCGCTCATTGCCCACCTTGTCGATATCGGTCGTGCGAAAACATTTCTGGGCGGAGGTCATTAGCAGCGCTGGAGGAGTCTCCCTCCCCAGGAAGTATGGTATCATCTGTTGCATACCAGCCGTTGTGAGCAAGACCGTCGGGTCATTGCGCGGAATGAGTGATGAGCTGGGTACTTTGAGATGGCCTTTGCTGACAAAGTAATCCAGGTAGCGCGCACGAATTTCAGTACTTGTGAGTTTTAATTCAACAGACACGTCGTTGCCCCTCGTCTAATGTAATGGTTGTATGTAATCCCTTTTGGGAAGTAGCAGTTATGAATATTCGTAAGTATGTGTAGGGAAGCTAGCAACTGCCAAGAGTAGCCCGCCGATATTGTAAAATACGCCTAGCAAATGAAATGGTAAGTGTATCTCTATTTACGAGATACATGGTGCGTGTGTTACATGTATACACGGGCATTATACCAGAGGAGAGGAAGCATCGCAATAATGGAGGGGGTTACAGCAGGCGATAATGGAATGCCAATAAGCATTAAAGTACCTCCCAGGACGCTCCTGGTGCTGTGCGGGCCGGCAGGCTCCGGGAAAAGCACGTTTGCTGCTCAACGCTTCGGCAGAACTGTCATTGTCTCATCCGATCATTGTCGCGAGCTTATCTGTGACGATGTCAACAATCAGCAGGTGAATCGCGATGCCTTTGATGTATTTTATTACATCATTAACAAGCGCATGTTCCTGGGACGCTTTACCGTGGCAGATAGCACAGCTCTCTACGCGGATGCTCGTCGCAGGCTGCGCGAGATGGCACGCAGGTATGGCTACCTGGCGTGCCTGCTCATCTTTGACATCTCACAGGAGACCTGTGCGCAGTGGAACCAGGGGCGCGAACGCAAAGTAGAAGAGAAGGTGCACCCCTATCACGCGAAGCTCTTACAACAGACACTGCGCGACGCACCCAGCGAGGGCTGGGATAGACTACACATACTGGGAGAAGAGGATATGAACGCAGTGATAGAAATTTTGGCGCAATGATCGCCGTTTGATCGTTGACGTAGAAATGTTCGTTCATATCATATAATAATGGTAGTAAGGATGGTACCCTCCTGTGGATACCACCCACATAAAAATTATATGTATGAAAGGCCCTTGAATGCAGATCCCTGTACTTTGGAGACGACCAGATTTACTTTTTCCTTCTACGTTCGATACCATTTTCTTTGATGTTGATGGCGTGCTGATCAATGCAAGCGTCTCGTTTCGTGCCACCGATATTGCTGTAGCCGAATATGTCGCGGGCACCATCCATGGCCTGGATTGGGGTAAGGAGCACGGCAACCATCTTGTGACTATTG
>VBHI01000112.1 GCA_005881495.1 Chloroflexota bacterium | reverse complement strand
CATCAGGCCTGGCATCGATGACCACTTGTAACGCTTGGTATACTCCTTTGAAGTCAGGAGTGAGTACCTCGACTGTACAGTGCGGATTCAGACGACGGATCCAGCGAATCGTGGCTGCGAAGAGAGCGGCTCCGCCATCCTTCAACTCATCGCGGTTCACCGAGGTCACCACCGCATGGCGCAGTCCCATATTCTGTACTGCCTCTGCGACCCGTTTTGGCTCCTCCCAGTCTAAACCGATTGGGCGTCCCGTCTCCACGGCACAGAAGCCACAACTACGCGTGCAGACCCGTCCCAGGATCATGAAGGTCGCCGTTTTCTGGCCCCAGCACTCGCCAATATTCGGACAGCGAGCCTCCTCGCACACGGTATGCAGCTCTTTACTGCGCATCAGTTGCTTCAGCTGTTCGTAGTTTTCTCCCTTGGGAGAACGCACCCTGAGCCATTCAGGACGACGCTCTGGAATGATCGTTGTCATGCTTGTTTCCTCGTTCTGCTCTTCCCTGACTTTTATCAGGGTCAAAGCTATTTCGTCAGCCTCTCCCCACCTTTTTGGACCGACGAATAAGGCCACTTCGCTACCGATTTCCTCATATGAAAAAGTCGAATCTTGTCACAGTGATATAGCTCTACTTCCTATTGACTCACGGCATGGAGTGTTCTCAACACTATCGCGGTGTTCAGAACCCTTGAGCCGTGCACCAGTAAAGATGAGATCAAATGCTCAAGAGCCAGCTTCGTCCCATTCTCCACAAAATGGAGGGCTCAATCGTTCTCAATCACCACTAGAAGTTTTGTACGATTAGGGCGTTTCAGTACCCCGCTCTACCGTGGCAGTCGTCGTTGCTTGCTGTTCCGCTGTAGGTGCGGGAGGAGGCGTTGGGCGACTCCCGATACCGATAGCCACCATAGCAGCTCCGACGATTGCTATAGCGATCACCAGCGCACGCGGCAGCCGGATGCCGAGCACATGATCAAGCGAGAAACGCCCCGGACCTGCAAGGATGAGAGCGAGGGCTGTCGCCATATTGATGACAGGCAATTCAGCTCCGCCCGCACTCGCCCAGATTGGTTTGCCCCAGTGGGCTTTGACCGTTGCCATGATCATCGCACCCATCGTGCCAAGAGGGCCAAGCGGGTGGAGGAAGCCCAAGGTGGTGAGCACTCCACCGCCGAACTCGGATGCGGATGCAACAGTCGCCCAGGGCGTCCCCGGTTTCAGACCCAGCGACTCAAGCCAACCAGCCGTCCCCTTCAGACCAGGCCCGCTAAACCAACCGAAGAGCTTTTGTGATCCATGGCCAGCCAACAATCCTCCCACCGCCAGCCGTAAGATCAGTAGCCCTATATCTCTCATCATGCTTGATTCTTTCTGTCTTTTGACTACAGCCACCTCAAGAGAGGTAGGTATTCTCTGCTTTTCCATCACGTCAAGTTTCATCGTTGGCACTCCTTCCAATGCTTCAGTAACTCCACGACGTCTCTCGCAGAAGCATCCGCATGCTTCGTTCTCTCCCCTTGCATAGATGTTTCTTAGAGAGGTTCTCACTTTCTAATCACCGCTCTAGGGGTCGTGAACGAGATGCTCATGCACTCCTCCGTCCGTGGCATGCTCCGACTGTGACTGTTGCATTCCCTCGACCGATGTCTCAGTGGCATAGATCAAGTGGGTGGCAACCGGTGGCCCTTCACCAATGTGAAAGGCGCGCACCCGTTCCTCCATGCGACGATCTGTCAAGGTCATCCGCTCATGTTGTCGCAAATGCTCTTCCCATGACCCAACCACAAAGGTTTCAACATAACGCTCTGGGTCGAGCGGGTCTACGTAGATACCCCCACGAATTGCTCCATCACGCAGGCGGATCCGATGCAGGTCTCGCATCACTTTGAGGAAGGATGGTGCCTGCTGAGGGTCAATCCGGTACTCGACGGTCACCAGCACCGGCACGCCTTCTGGACGCTCCTCGATCGGCACATGCGGTTCAACCCAGGGGGCCCACACCTGCGTCGTCTCCAGTCCCTCACTCGCCTGCAATCGCCATCGCAGGGTTGTGGTGAGTCCCACCACCAGCCCGACAGCCGCCCAGAGCAGGGCGAGAGAGACTCCCAAACGAGCCGCGACCACCCCCCATACTATGCTCCCCAGTGCCGTTCCTCCTTGAAAGACGAGCAAATACAGACCGAGCGCCCGTGCCTGTACCCACTTGGGGATGGCAAGTTGCGTCGAGACGTTGAAGCTTGACGTCAATATGATCCAGGCCATCCCACCGGCAAGCAGCGCCACGCAGAGCACACTCACGAGATGGAGAAGCGCGAGTGAAACGGTCACGGCGGCGTAGACCAGTGTGGCAATGGCCACCAGCACATCAATCGGCAGCCTTTGTCGGAGACGTGGCAAGAACACTGCCCCCACGATGGCACCCAGGCCCAAACACCCCAGGAAGACGCCGTATCCCAACGCTCCCGCGTTCAGATCGTTGTGCGCGACAATTGGCAACAGAGCCCAGAGCGCACTCCCGCAACTAATGAAAATGGCCGTGCGTACGAGTACCGTCTTGAGAGGAGGCGCATAGTGCAGGTAGCGCAGGCCAGCACGCAGCGCCCCCAGCACACGCTCACTGCGTAAGACACTGGTGCGCCTGGTGCTCTGCCAACGGATGAGCATGACGAGCGTGATGAGAAACATGCCCGCATTGAGCAGGAACACCGCTCCCGAGCCTATCACGGCCACAATGACCCCTCCGAGAGCTGGACCGATGGCCCGGGCAATGTTGAAGCCAATCCCCCCCAGGGTGACCGCGTTCGAGAGTTGCTGGCGGGGGACCAGTCCAGGCATGATGGCTTGCCAGACCGGCTGGTTCAGGGCGGTGCCGAGACCGAGCACAAAGGTCAACACCAGGAGGCTCCAGGGCGTCGTCACACCCAGGAGGGTCAGCACACCCAGGATGCTGACAGCCATCAGCATGATGGCGAGCCCAACCATCAACAGCCTGCGGCGGTCAACGATGTCAGCCAGGGCACCGGATGGAAGCCCGAGCAAGAACACGGGAAGGCTGGTGGCTGTCTGCATCAGCGCGATGAACACCGGCGATGGCGTGAGCGTCGTCATCAACCAGACTCCACCCACATTCTGCATCCACACACCGAGATTGGCTGCAAGCGAAGCTATCCAGAGTGCCCGAAAGACGGGCACGAGCAGTGGGCTCCACACTGATGCATGCACTGCACGATGGTCTTCCATAGCTCACCTGTGACGTTTGGCTGATGGCAAGCTGAGTGAAGGCAACACCTGTTCAAGCGCTGATCGATCCTGCTCCAACCAGGGCGGTAGCTCCAAATGTGTTCCCAGTTGCTCGACTGGCTCATCTATCGTGAAGCCTGGGGCATCGGTCGCGATCTCAAACAGGATGCCTCCAGGTTCGCGAAAGTATATCGAGTGGAAGTACTTGCGGTCCATCACCGGCGTGATATTGAGGTCGAGACCAGCCAGCGTCCCGCGCCACGCTTGTTGTTGCTCATCATTCGGCGTTCGCCAGGCCACGTGATGGACCGTCCCAGCAGCAACCAGTCCGCGCCGCAGTCCCGGAGCACAACGGACATCGACAGACGCCCCCGGCCCCCCCTCCCCAACGTCGTAGCGGAACACGTTGTTTTCCGAGCTTCGGGGACGAAAGCCTAAGGTCTCGGTCAAAAGCCGGGCGGTACGCTCGTACCCCTCCTCCAACAAGGTGACGGCGTGAATGCCCCGGATCGCCTGTTCGGCAGGCACTGGTCCCTCTTTCCAGGCTGGACGGTTTTGGGCCTGAGGGTGAGCGACCAGTTCGAGTGCGAGCCCATCTGGGTCTTGCAAGGAAAGGATGGTTTCGTCAAAACGCGAAGTCGGTCCTTTGGAGGATATTCCTTGTTGGATCAGGCGCTCGATCCAATAGTCCAAAGACGCTTGAGGAACGGAGAAGGACGTCACGGTCACTTGCCCTGTTCCCTGCCGTCCCTTTGGGACTCCCAACCAGGCAAAGAACGTCATGATGGTGCCAGGATGACCCACCTCATCACCATAATACAGGTGGTAGGACCTGGGGTCGTCAAAGTTCACGGTCAGTTTCACCAGCCGAAGGCCGAGCACACCGGTGTAGAAATCGACATTGCGCTGCGGGTCGCTGGCAATCGCCGTCACATGATGAATGCCGAGAATAGCTCCACTCATAGTCTGTATCCTTCTCCCTCCTTGACAACATCCCTCACCCAATCAGATTGCGCCAGCTTCCCGCTCATACTTGACGAACGCTTCTCCGGTGAGCACTACTGTCCCGTGCTGATTGATGCACTCGGTACGCAGCGTTAATAGTTGTTTCTCCTCGCGCACTGTTATGACCTCGACGCTCACCGTCAGGGTGTCGCCAATGTGAACAGCTGCGAGAAATTTCAGCGTCTGCCCCAAATAGATCGTCCCTGGGCCAGGGAGGTCATTGCCTATTACCGCAGAGATCAGCGAAGCGGTGAGAAAACCGTGAGCAACGCGCTCACCAAAAAGGGTCTGCGCCGCATAGGCTTCGTCGAGGTGCAGGGGATTGTGATCGCCACTGACTTCGGCGAAGTGCTCGATATCATGCTCGGTGATGGTGCGAGTGCGTTTCGCTCGTGTTCCTAGTAATGGAAGCATGGCCAGATCCAATTGCTCGGTCTCCTTGATCATACCTTTCGTTCCTCTCCCGAGTGCTAGAGCGGCGTTGGACATCCATTCCAGCCGCTCGTTTGCCAATAGCTTTCTCAGCAGCATTTAGACACTGCTGATCGTCTCATTCGCCTCCAGAGACTGCTGATAGTATGAGAGCGGCGTGTAGAGCAGGTTCTTGGAGACCTCCATCGATGCCTGCACCAGCTTCTGGAAGGCTTCTTGCTGCTGTTGTGTCTGCTGTTCCAGCTCCCGCACTAACCTTCGGAACGTTTCTTGTTGCTTTTGCATCTGCTGCCCAATTTCTGGCCCCATATCCTGTCCCAACGCCTGCAAGAGGCTCTCGAAGGCTTCCTGCTGCTGTTGTGTCTGCTGCTCGATTTTTCGCACCAAAACTCGCGTCCCTTCCACATGGCTCTTCAGGATCTCCACCCCGCTCGTAAAGATGCTTTGAGCAAACTTCACATTGCGCTCCTGAGAGGCAACAATACTCTCCGCCACCGCCTGGTTGGCCTCCCGAAAGGATTGAACCATATGCAAGGCGGCCTCAGTGACGATGTTCTCTGCCATGCTCTTGCTCCTTTTCTTTTTCTTTCCTGTTCGCTACGTTCTCCATCAATGCATAGCCGTATCATACACACAATAGGGTGCTGTCACTTAGCCACTCGAGCCAGTCGGCCCACCAACTGCCCTCGTGTTGCTCAGCACTTTCCAGCCATTGCTCAGCATTCTTCACCGGCTTGTCGTTGGTCCAGTAGCCTCTGCCTTTGCTCGGTGGACTGATGATACCGGCAATATGGCCGCTGCCGCCCACAATAAAGCGCACGTGGCCACTGGCAAGCTGAGAGATCCGCCAGGCAGACTTCCAGGGGACGATATGATCTTGCTCGGTGCCAACCGCATAAATGTCCTGGCGAATCTTCCCAAGGTCAATCGGCACCCCCTTCAGGGCAATTGTATTGGGCTTGATCAGATTGTTCTCCAGGTAGGTGTTGCGCAGGTAGAACGAGTGCGCCGCCTGGGTCATGCCCGTGCCGTCGGCGTTCCAGTAGAGCAAGTCGAAGGCAGGCGGCTCCTTGCCCAAAAAATAGTTGTTGACGACGTTGCTCCAGATCAAATCGTTGGCACGCAGCATGTTGAACATCGTCCCCATCGAGCGGCTATCCAGGTAGCCACGCTCCATCATCTGCCCTTCGATATAGGTCACCTGCGGTTCGTCGATGAACACCGATGTATCGCCGACCTCAGTAAAATCCTGCAGCGAGACAAAGAACGTCGCCGCATTGACCGTCTCGTCCTTTTTCGCTGCCAGGTAGGGCAGCGTCATCGAGAGCAGCGTGCCCCCAATGCAGTAGCCGACAGGATCGACCTTGGGCGAACCGGTAATCTCTTTGATGACAGCAAATGCAGCCAGTGGCCCCAACGTCAAATAGTCGTCGAAGCTGGTTTCTTCCATGGAAGCATCGGGGTTCTTCCAGCTCATGACAAACACGGTAAAGCCGGAATCCACCAGGAACTTGATGAGACTATTCTTCGACTGCATGTCCAGAATATAGTACTTGTTAATCCAGGGTGGAATAAACAGTAAGGGAATCGCGTACACCTTCTCTGTGGTGGGTGCGTACTGGATGAGTTCGATCAGCTTGTTGCGATAAACCACCTGCCCAGGTGTCAGCGCCAGGTTGCGTCCAGGTGCGAACGCCTCGGTATCGGTCATCTTCATCTGCCCGGCTTCGATATCGCGCAGCAGGTGCTCCATGCCCTTCACCAGGTTTTGGCCGCCGCTCTGCACCGTCTCGTGGATAACCTGCGGATTGGTGAAGGCCACGTTGGTGGGACTGATGGCATCCAGGAACTGGCGCAGGTAGAAGACCAGCTTACGCTGCAGGTGCTCATCCAGTCCCTGCACCTCGGAGGCGGACTTGAGCAGCGTCGTGGCGGCCAGCAGATAGCTTTGTTTGAGCGCGTCGAAGACCGGATTCTGCTGCCAGTCGGGGGCGCTGAAGCGCTTATCCCCTTTCTCCGGCGCGATGACTGGCTCGACATCCTTGCCCTGTCCCCAGAACTTGAGGGTCGTTCCGGTCATCACCTGCGTGTATTGCTGAACAAATTCGTTATAATTGGCCCAGGTGCGGTCCGGATTGCGTGCGGCATCGAGCCAGAGCTGCTGGAAGGCGCGGGTGATCTCGGCGGGATCAAGCGGCACTAATTTGCTGTAGGGATTGGCGCGCCAGAGCTGATCAATCAGGGCGATCCAGGGGTCTTTCCCTCCTTCCGCTGCCTGCTCAACGCTCGCTTGCAGGACCGGATTTCCCTTCATGGTACTCTCAATCAACTTGCTCCAGGTATCGAAGGGACTCGGTTCACGAGAAGATCTATCTGTCATAGAGAAAGCTCCTTTCCCTGTAATTGCTAACTACTTGGTGACTTTTTCGCCTTTTGTGCAGCATCCAGCGTCTGCTCAGTCGCGCCTTGAGCCGCATCTACCATCTGCTCAGTTGCTTTCTGCGCGTTCTCTAGTCCCTGCTTAGTCGCGGCCTGAGCCGCATCTACCGTCTGCTGGTAGGCGGCGAGCGGAGCGCGAAAGAAGTCCGTGTAGGCCTCCATCGACTCCTGTGTCAGTCGCTGGAACGCTTCTTGCTGCTCCTGGGCTTTCTGTTGCAAGTTCTGAACCAGGGCACGAGCGCTCTCTACCTGGCTCTTGAGGGTTTCTACCCCCCCGGTGAAGAAGCTTTGGACAAACTTCATATTGCGCTCCTGGATGGCAGCGATGTCCTCCGACACGGCCTGATTGGTCTTGAGCACATCCATGCCCTCGGTAAAGAAGCGCTGGGTAAACGATGTGTTACGCTCCTGAGCAGCCACGATTTTCTCCGCTGCAGCCTGGCAGGACTTGAGCATGTCCATGCCCTCGGTGAAGAAGCTTTGCGCAAACTTCATGTCGCGTTCCTGAGCGGTAATGATACTCTGGACAATGGCCTGATTGGTTTCCTGGAAGGAGGTAACCAGTGCCCATGTCGCTTCATTGACTTTCTTGTCTGCCATGGTTTCTCTCCTCATCTTGGGCCACGGGCCCCTCTTGTAATCTCCCTTCCAATCATGCGGAAGGTGGAAAACGAACATATCGCTACAGGGGACGTGACGTGTCCTCGAACGTGATGAGCCGGGCCCCGCGTTGAAATGTCGTGTAGAACACTAACCATTGAAACCCGACGACAAGGCGGTTGCGGAAGCCGATCAGGAACATGAGGTGTAGGACCAGCCACAAGAACCATCCCACTACACCGGCGGTGCGAAACTTGCCAGCCTCGACGATGCCATAGAAGCGTCCTACTGTGGCCATACTCCCCTTATCGACATAGCGGAAGGGCTGCGTGTGTGCTTTGCCAGCGATACGATCAGCTATCACGGAAGCAACATAGCGCCCCTGCTGCATTGCGACCTGGGCCACTCCTGCCAGCGGCTTGCCATCCTGGGTGAAACTCGCCGTATCGCCCAGCACAAAGATGTTGGGATGGCCAGGGACAGTCACATCGCTGCCCACCTTAACGCGGCCCGCCCGATCCGTCTCGGCGCCCAGCCACTGGCCAGCAGGCGAGGCGGCTACTCCTGCCGTCCAAATGACCGTTTTGGCGGGAATGCGTTCCCCGGCTACCACCACGCCTTCACTGTCGATCGCTTCGACTGGCGAACTCGTTCGGACTTCGATGCCCAGACGGGTGAGGGCGTCGCGGGCTTTGTTGGCTAAGCGCTCATCAAAGGCAGGGAGAATCCGCGGAATGGCTTCTACCAGTACAATGCGAGCTTCCTTGGGATTGATATGGCGGAAGTCTGCGATCAGCGTTTTATGGGCCAGGCCCCCAATCGCTCCGGCCATCTCCACGCCTGTCGGACCAGCGCCCACCAGCACAAATGTTAACAGCGCCTGGCGCTTCTCTGGGTCCGTCTCTCGCTCGGCCATCTCAAAAGCCAGCAGAAGCTTGCGTCGAATCCCGGTCGCTTGCACAACCGATTTGAGTCCAGGAGCGATGGGCGCCCAGTCGTTATGCCCAAAGTAACTGTCACGTGCGCCAGTCGCCAGGATCAAGTAGTCATAGGGGATCGATTGATCGTGTATGAGCACCCGCTGTGCCTGCACATCCACGCCTGTCACCTCGGCCAGCACCACTTCTGTGTTCTTTTGTTTTCTGAGCACGCTCCGAATGGGTGCGCAAATTTCAGCAGGGGAGATCGAGGCGGTCGCGACCTGGTATAAGAGCGGTTGAAACAGGTGATGGTTATTGCGGTCGATCACCGTCACCTGCACGGGCGCGTTTCGTAAGGCACGTGCCGTCCATAGTCCGCCAAAGCCGGCTCCGACAATCACGACACGCAGCATGACCGCAGGAACCGTAGGACGAGCACGTTCCACGCTCTGTGGTGTGGCCAGACCCTTATCAACAGTGTTCGTCTCTATATCTGGTACGTCTTTCATATTAGCCACCTCCTCTGCAAAGGGGTCCCTTTTCTCTCAGCGAGATA
>VBHI01000327.1:20602-31416 GCA_005881495.1 Chloroflexota bacterium | reverse complement strand
CACGGCAAAGACGCCCACACCCCCTGCCGCGCCGTGGATCAAGACGGTTTGGCCCGCAACGAGCTTCGCATATTCAAAGAGGCCTTGCCAGGCCGTCAACGCCGAGAGTGGAACGGCGGCGGCCTGCACATGGTCGAGCGTGCCAGGTTTGGGAGCCAGTTCGCTTGGCAGAGCAATAGTATATTCTGCCTCGGCCCCATCGCAGCAGTAGTCCAGCATGGCATAGACCTCGGAATCAGGAACGAGCGTCGTGACA
This sequence comes from Chloroflexota bacterium, assembly GCA_005881495.1. Next base: position 31,160 of record VBHI01000327.1, on the reverse strand, counting down.
CCATGACCTACCTCTTCTACCACTCCTGAGAGATCGCGTCCGGGAATCGGCAGTGCGCGCGGGTTTCCCGCCTTGGTCTGATAGGTCGCATCCCATTTCAGCTCGTTGGCAATAACCCCCGTCGCGTAGACACGCACCAGCACCTCTCCTAGACCTGGATGGGGTTGGGGTGCGTCTTCGTAGACGAGGTGATCTGGACCGCCACGACCATGCAGACGGACTGCTTTCATGTCCTTGTTTCCCTTTTTTCATCTTGTCCAACTGGTCAAGATGCTACCAGGCTCGCTCACATGAGCCAGAAGATACGTTGACGAAGTCGTTGATGGGTCCCAGAAACCGAACTGCCTTGACGCAGTTACCGACCCGCAGCAGTGCCTATGCGTGATATTTTCTCAGGCACTGCCTTCGCGCCCTTCCAGCTTAGTCTGAGAGCGTAAAGAAAAGCGTTGGGAGCTGCGTAGAAGAGATCAACATGAGAATCTGGCATTGTACCCGGCCTATGAAGACCAGGGATTCTTGTTCTACAGTTCATTTTTACGGTCTAATACACGGTTTTTTTCACTTTCAACATACATCATATAAGTAAAAAGCAGGAATGCTCCTCTGCTTGCAATTGGGCGATGGGAAGAATGAAGAGCATGCCATATATGCAGCGAAGGAAACAAAACGCCCGGTAGGAAACAGGGCTTTTTGGTGGCAGAATGAATAGGAGACTCGAGAAAACAGATGCATCATACGGCTTCAAATGACGACACAGAGGAAGCGGTCGTTCCAGGTGTGTCTGCTCTCATCGGAATACTGCTGACCGGCCTGCTCTATCTAGTTCTTCCAGCAAATTTGACCATCGGTCCTAACTGGCTCCTGCTGATTGTGGAGGGGGTGTTTGTGGTTCCACTCTTTATCGACGTCCTGACGACATGGAACCTCTCACATACGGTCAGACGAATGCTCGTGCTGGTACCTCTCGGTGTGAGCACATTGGCACTCATTGTTGGGGTTGCACTCCTCATTCTCACGTTGCCAACAGATACACACGCGACCAATTTATTACGAACTGGGGCCCTGCTGTGGGCTTTCAATATCCTTGTCTTCGCCTTGTGGTATTGGGAAGTTGACGGTGGAGGACCATGGAAGCGCCATCTCGCCGGGCATCGTGCCGCAGATTTTCTGTTTCCACAACAAGCAACTGGAGAGCATTGGGCACCGCATTTTCTTGATTATCTCTTCGTTGCCTTTACCGGGGCAACCGCGCTGAGCCCTGCTGATACGTATCCACTGACGAGACTGGCGAAGATGCTCATGATGTGCGAAGCGTTGCTTTCACTCACAGTCGCCGCGATACTGATCGCCCGCGCAGTCAATATACTCGGAGGGTGAACCGATCGTGGGCTTCTTTGCCTGCTTCCTGCTCTACATTGGAGCAAGCGATAGCTTGCCGCAGGCACACAGTAACAAGAGTACCGCTTTCACCCTCGCCCTCACGGTGCTAGGTGTCGTTTTCGCCTTTGTCCTAACGCGCTTGGTCTGAGCGAGGAGGAGGCCGCAGCGATAGATTACATTCGTTTTTACGACGCGGCCAACGCTTTTCTTGACGCTACGCGTGTACGCTATGCATAGGTTTAGACTCTATTGAGCCATCCCTATTCCAATCGAGCAAGGACAAGAAGCTACTTCGCTCGACGAAAGTAGCTATACAAAGGAGCCTCTCTATGCAATGGGTTGTTGCTACAGCCGCGTTTTTGGCCTCCGCCGTAGAGTTTGTGGAGGCGTTTACCATCGTCCTGGTCGTCGGTGTAACGGTCAACTGGCGAAGCGCGCTGCTTGGCGCGCTAGCCGCAGCCGCGACGCTTGCTCTACTGGTGGCGACTCTGGGTACCGCACTGGTCCAGTGGGTTCCGCTTGATGTGCTTCGCACGGTCATCGGCACGCTTCTCCTCCTCTTTGGTTTGAAGTGGTTGAAGAATGCGATCATGCGCTATGCCGGTTTGAAAGCACGCCACGATGAGCAGGCCATTTACGAGGAGACCCGCGCGGAACTCCGTGCTCGCAGGGCGATCGATGCCTCTTCCTCCCGTTTCGACCTCTTCGGCTTTCTATTATCGTACAAGTCGGTCTTGCTCGAAGGACTCGAAGTGGCATTCATTGTGATTACCTTTGGGCTGAGCGCGGCTTCAAGCACCGTTTCGCGCTCCAGTGGCATTGCTTCTGCTGCGCTTGGTGCGCTCGCTGCTGGTCTGCTGGTCATCCTGGTAGGTGCCATCGTGCGTGTACCGCTGGCAAAGGTGCCCGAAAATACGCTAAAGTTCATCGTCGGAATCATGCTGACAACCTTTGGCACCTTCTGGTTAGGTGAGGGCTTTGGCGTAGAGTGGCCGCTTTCGGATGCCTTTCTCCTCATTCTCATCGCCATCTACCTGGGTGCATCTTTCTTGCTGACCGTCTGGCTCAAACGCGTGAAAATGCAACAGCGAGAGCAGGCGATAGAAAAGCAATCGGTCCAGGCTACCGAGTATTCAAAGGAGGTTTCTCAGTGAAAGTCATCAAAGCTATCTACAATTTCATCGTTGGCGATATGGTCATCCTGATCGGCGTCGTGCTGGCGGTAATAATCCTGGCGCTTATCAATAACGTTGCCGTCCTGGCGCCTCTTAAGGGCATTTCAGGCCCATTCCTGGTTATAGCTGTGCTCGGTAGTCTTGTTACCACATTGAGCCGGGAGGCATTTTCCTCTCGCCGTTAGCTGATAAAGGAAAAAGCCCTGCTCTATCTGATCAAGAGCCAGAAAGTAGGAATCTACTTATGAAAGTTTTACGTCTCTCCCAACGCTTTTCTTCACGCTCTCCCACTATGCTTGTAAAGTACGAGCGTCGTGCCGGATAGTATTTAGCGGGCACTGCTGTAGAGGCACGCGAGTACAGAATGCACGAAGCGCAGTTCTCATGCGCTGTCTCGTCCACACACGTTGGAGGACCTTCGTCGAGGACTGCCAGGTTTTACGTACACCCTGCTTGAATAGCAAGAAAAGGAGAAACATCACATGGCTAACATCTTTGAGACCGCTCGCGCCGAACGTCGAGCCAACAAGTTTTCCAAGGGCCTCGATTCCGCTGCTGGGCTAGCCCAGACACTGAGCGGTCCAGGCCCATTCACCATCTCTGTGCCCACCGATGCCGCCTTCGACCAGTTGTCCGACGACCAGCAGGCCAATCTCCTGGATGACCCAGGCAAACTGACCAAATTGCTCCAGTATCATATCGTGCCAGGGCTCTATACGGCCGACGACATGCTTGATCACATCTTTCTCAAAACCCTGGAGGGACAGCGCCTCAGAGTGTGGGCGGACATCTATGAGACACCCCTGGGAGAAGAAGAAATTACGACGGGGAGTGATGCGTATGGATATATCGTGCAGGATACAGTGACGACAGCGACGCAGGAAAGCATCAAAATCAATGGTGCCCACGTTCTTGTGGCCAATGTAAGCGCTGATAATGGGGTCATGCACATCATTGATAAAGTGCTCGTCCCCCAGTTCATGATACTCTAAAGAAGTTCTTCTTCTACTTCCCTGATCCTTCAGCCCAGCGCTCCTCCCTTCCCGTCCTCTAGCTTGTGGTAGAATGGATTGGAGGGGCGAGGAGTGGTGAAAGATGAAACCTCGCTCCATCGCGCTCCGTCAGGAGAGGAACATACCATGTTTGAAGCAACCTTCAAAATCGCTGCCCTGGTCGAAAGTAATGAGCAAGGGCAGCCTGTTTTTCAAGTATTGAAGCACGCAGACCCGGTAGATGATGCCGGGTTCTTATCGCTTGTGGCGACGGTCTACCAGCAAGATGTGTACCGCACGCTGCAGGTGGGCGATGACCTGACTGTGACAGTTCACCTCGATCTTCCCCCCAGAGACATTGAAAAGACGCTGCATTTCCGCGAGGGCGGGCGGTTTGAGGGAGAAGGGATAGGGGAGCCAACCGTAGATCTGCTCCCGCTCATTTCATCGATGTCTGAGCACTATCGCCGGCAGGTGCAATCAGGCGATGTCCTCACCATCTCTTTCCAGGTGCAGCGGCTCTAATCATACGCTACTTGTAGCCGATTTCGTTGTATCTGACATGGTGTTCGTCCCTCACTTACTTAATACTTATGGTTCGCTACTGTTGGGGATTGCCTCGCCAGAAGATCACTTTACGAATTTCGATCCAGAACGTTCCAATCACCGTCGCGATCAGCACCAGGAGCCAGTCCTGACCGCTGAGCGTGGTCGTCTTGAGGATGTTCTGCACCCCAGGGACCAGGGTCGCAAAGAGGACGAAGGCGATCGCCGCCACGGCCCAGAGAATCATCAGCCGATTGGAGAAGAAGCCCAGGCGGAAGAGCGGTTCCCGTTCCGAACGCAAATTGATCGCCAGAAAGACGTGCCCCAGCAACCACGACACGAACGCGACCGTTTGCGCACGCACGAGGTCGCCACCACTGGTATACCAGGTGACCAGGTAGGCCACAGAGACAGCGGCAAACAATCCGGCCCCTGCACTGAAGATGCTTCCTGCCATGGGTCCATCGATAAAACGCGCCTTTGGGTTGCGCGGCGGTTCGAACATCACATCAGTCTCGGCAGGTTCGTTCGCAAATGTTACCGAAGCGGCTAAGTCCATGAAGAGTTCCATCAAGATGATCTGGATGGGGGCAAAGGGGACCGGCACGCGCAAGAGTACCGGCAGCAAGACTGTCGCCACCAGGGCGACTTTGCAGGCCAGGTAATAGCGTATCCCTTTCTTGAGGTTGGCAAACAGCACCCGTCCCTCTCTAATCGCGTTGACGATGGTGGTGAAGTTGTCATCCTCCAGCACGATGTCGGCTGCCTCGCGTGCCACATCGGTGCCTGTCTCGCCCATCGCTATCCCAATGTCAGCAGCGGCCAGGGCAGGAGCGTCGTTGATGCCATCACCGGTGACAGCTACCCGTTCACCCTGGTGTTGCAAAACTTGCACAATGCGCAGTTTGTTTGCTGGAGTCGTGCGCGCGTAGATGGAGACCTGGCTGACGTCTTCTCGCAACGCATCGTCCGACAGTGCATCCAACTCTGGCCCTGTCAGCACACGCGTGTTCCCGTCCAGTCCAATCTGCTCTGCAATGGTGTGTGCAGTCAGCGGATGATCTCCCGTAATCATGATGGTGCGGATTCCCGCGGTACGGCTGGCGGCAAGGGCCGCTTTCACTTCTGGACGCGGTAGATCCAGCAGGCCAACCAGGCCCATGAAGGTCAGATTGGCTTCCGCCTCGTCTTGAGACATCGGCCCACTCCGAACCAGCTTTTCAGCAAAAGCGAGCACACGGAGTCCTTCGCCCGCCATCTGGGTGGCGGTCCCGAGCTCACGGGTGCGATCAGCTTCAGTCAGCGGTTGTGCCTGCCCTTCTTCCCTATGATGGGTGCATTGCGCAAGGACTGCCTCGGGTGCGCCTTTCACGATGACCCAGCGTTGATCGTCTCGCTCATACACGACGGACATTCTCTTGCGTGAGGTATCGAAGGTAAATTCATCGCGCAAGACATACTTTCGACGCAGCGTATCCACGTCCACACCTGCCGCTCGGGCTGCTCGCAGCAGTGCGACCTCCAGGGGATCGCCTAGAGACGTTTTCTCGTCCTCGATTGCGCTGTTGCACAGCGTCCCCAGTTCCAGAAGTGTGCGCTCAAGCTGTGTGGGGGAGAGCTGACTGACCTCCATGCGGTTTTCGGTCAGCGTCCCCGTTTTGTCGGTCGCGATCGTGGTCACGGCGCCGAGGGTTTCCACTGCCTGCAATCTCTTCACAATGGCGTGCTGGCGTGCAAGACGATAGGCACCCAGGGCTAAGACGATCGTGATAATAATGGGCAGTTCCTCGGGGATGGTCGCAAAGGCCAGCGAGAGGCCAGTCAGGATCGCCTGCTGAAAGGACAGGCTCCCAGAGAGCCATGCCAGCAACGGGACAAACACGCTTAAGCCCAGGGCAACCCAGACCAGCACAAAGCTCAGTTCGCGCATGCTCTGCTGGAGGAGCGTGCGCGGCTGCCTGATTTCACGCACTATCCCGACGACCTGCCCCAGTTCGGTGTGCATCCCCGTCGCGACGACGATGGCAGTGCCACGACCACGGGTGATCATCGTGCCGGCATAGAGCATGTTAGACCGCTCGGCCAGGGCAGTCTTATCTGGGAGCAGCTGGTGAGCATCTTTCTCGACGGGCATCGACTCACCGGTGAGCGAGGCTTCGTCAGCGGCCAGGCTGTAACTCTCCAGCAGGCATGCGTCGGCAGGGACACGTTGTCCTGCCTCAAGAAGGATGAGATCGCCGGGAACAATATCCTCCACGTGGACCTCCACATCTTGCCCATGGCGACGAACAACGGCAGTCGGTTCGTAGAGGGTACTGAGTCCGGCGACGGCTTTTTTGGCCCGGTATTCGTTGAACACCTCCGCACCAACCAACAGCAGAATCACGCTGAAGATGACGAGGGCGTCTTCGAAATTTCTTGCTGCCTGGCTGCGGCGAGTCGATTCGGTCCGAATTGGGCCAGTCGTTGAAGGACGGTTGCCTCGTCCAGGCCAGTGCTGCTGTCCGTGCCGAAATGGCTCTCTACCTCGTTGGGTGTCATGGTATGCCATGCGCGATCAGGCACGCTCAGTGCTACCGGCGGGCTTTGCCCCTGTGATTGCTTGAGTATGTTATGCATAATTGCTCCCTCTCAAGTATTCCTTTCTCGCGGTTTAGGTCAGGATGCTGGATACGGCCTGGTCAAAGCTTCCGAGGTTTGGTGAGCCGAGACCGGTCGCATAGTCCCAACCCGGAGTCGCTGGATAGTACAGGTTATTGCCGCTCGTGACATCAAAGTAGGCATTTCCGCCCGCATTCTTGTCCGCAACGGCATAATAGAAGCGCGGTGAATAGCCGAAGGTGCTCAGACGCTGCATCGTGTCTTCGTTCACCAGCGCCTGACCAGCGGCCCAGATGGGTGCAGCGGCGCTTGTTCCACCAACGTCTTCCCATTGTCCCTGAAAGTAGACGGCGAGATTATCCGCGACCGCTGCCAGGTCTGGCACTTGTCGATCGTTTTGCGAGTATTTATTCTTGACGCCGTTGGCATTTTGCCAGTCCGGGTGGTGAAACAGGCTGCTATTGCCTCCACCGGTGCCCCAGCTATTTTTACACTTAAAAATGTTGGGGAATTGCGACCACGCCACCTCATCTACGCGGTTGCCCTGACCATCAACGGACAGCTTTGTCCCCCCAACCGCTACCGCCCATGGATCACTGGCCGGAAAGCTCACCGAGAGGTCCCCGTAGGTCTCGTCGGCATAGGCGGCGCAGTCGCCGCTGGCGACGAAGACCGTCATATGCTCTACCTGCGTCAGTTGTCGCAGGCTGCTATCGAGGGCGCGGACGTCGTCGGAGGAGATATCTGCTTCGTCTATGCCTAGGCTGATGCTGACCACGCTGCCCGCATTAGCGTTGGCTGTGTTATCATTGAGGATATGCTGCAATTCATCGTTGATCTGTGTCCAGGGATCGTCATTGGCATTGCCATCAGTTTGGTACACCTTGATCGAGGCCGCTGGGGCCAGACCTGCGACCATTTGTACGTCCAGTGTCGATTCACCCTCCGTATCCGACGGGCCACCATCGACGTTTATGAACGAGAGATGACCCTTGAAGTGAATACAGCTCAGGTAGTTCTGAATATCATCAGGATACGAGCCATCGGTCTCCACGAGGTTAATGGTCATATTCTCCCCATGCAGGCCGTGCTGATAGAGGGTATTGTAGCCGTATGCAGTGGCTACGTCACCTGGAAAAAGCGCCTGGTTATCAGGGCTACAATCCTGTGCTCCATGTCTGGATACGCGTGATGCTTGAGGATAGGTGATATCCAGCGCGTGTTTGGGAGGCTTGCTGAAATTATCTAATCCTGTGATGGCATCAATGGAATTGGCGAAATTGGTAGGGACTTTGGGCGGCGTCGCGGGCGCGTAGAATGTCCGGCCCTTGTACTGGTGGATGACGAACTTCGTTTGCAGCACTTTCGCCAGGGTGCTCGCCTGAGCTTGAATGGAGAGGTGTGTGCGCAACTTGCTCAGGCTCAGGATGATCCCCTGGGGGTGAAAGAACTCTTTGATGTTTTGATAGGTGGCATCGTCTATGCCGAGACGATTGGCCAGGACCTCCAGTTTGGAACGCTGCCCCGGCTGGAGCTTCTGATGATCAGCCTGGCCGAGCAGCCGGGGATCAATTTTGAAAGTGATGCCGACCTGCAACGCTGTCGTGTCGGGCAATGTGCCTTTCACTGGCGATTGCAGCGCCGCAGCCGGGATGCCCAGATTGAGCGACGTATACTGAGGAGGCGTGGGCTGATTACAACTGATCAGTGACGCGAGCGAGAGGAACAGCATGAGTAACAGCGCAGATAGATGGACTACCTTCGCCTGATAGGCTTTCCACAATGACATCATAGCAACACCTTCAGAACTTTCTCTGGGATACAACCCAGTACTTCATCTTGCCATCCGTGCTCTGTTTGTCCGGCACGCTCTTTTCTGAGAGCATGATACGTGTACCTCCCTCTTCTTTACTCTCTGGTGAGAGTGAATGTATCCACTGAGCTTCATAGACTATGAATAAGGAATATTACCTGTTATTATAGTATCAATCGCGCGTGAAGAAATGCGTTTGCCGGAGCGTAATAAAGCCCTGTTCTCAACTTCAGTGGAGCAAGAAATGAATACTACAAAAGCCCTCTGAGCTTTTTTACGCTTCTAACCACGCTTTTTGCTACGCTTTGCGAATAGTATAGAGGTATCGTTACCTATTGCTCTATTGACCTCAAAATTTCATGCTCGTCGTCCGTTCCCTTGGAACACTTCGAGCAATACACAACGTTCTGCTTTTACCCATCGCAAACAAGAAAGCGAGTTGTACATGTTGAACATGCGAGAACGAACAGATGTCCGGTTCAAGAGATTCTCCAGGGTATCTCTCCTACGCCTGGTAGGTAGAGTCATCCTGGGTGTATTGACATTGCAGGTACTGACAGCGGCAGTCCTCATCGTCATTGCCGCGTTAGGAAAACGGCGCAAACATGAGGTGAGCTTTCCCCATGAACCCTTCGAGGAAGTGCAGGTTGGCGAGAATTCCCTCCAACTGTATTCCTACGGTCGTGAGCTGTTTGATGCGATGCTAGAGGCAATCGATGCGGCACAAGAGAGTATTTATCTAGAAACATACATCTGGAAAGATGATGCTGTTGGCCAGGAATTTCAAGAACATCTCGCGCGCAAAGCCGAGGAGGGGGTTGAGGTCTATGTCATCTTTGACAGCTTTGGCAATCTCGTTATCCCACGCTCCTTCAAGTCGTCCTTTCATCCGGCTATGCATGTGCTGGAATACCGTGCCATGCGTCGTCCCTGGCAAATGCTGGATCCGCGTCGTTATGCCCTGGATCATCGCAAGTTGCTAATCGTCGATGGCACCACCAGCTTCATAGGGGGCTACAACCTGGGCGCGCTGTATGCCACACAGTGGCGTGACACGCATCTGAGCTTGCGCGGCCCAGGAGCAACGGAATTTGCGCGAGCATTCATCGGTTTCTGGAATCGCTTCTGTCCAGCAGACAAGCAGATCACGCAGCAGTATCACCACCAGTTCGATGCGCTCATTACTGTCAGCCAGAATGAAGCTATGCGTGCGTCATTTCCTATTCGCGATATGTACATTGCAGCAATCGATGAGGCAGAGCAATCGATTTTGCTCACCACCGCTTACTTCGTCCCCGATCATATGCTGCTGGATGCACTGAAGGGCGCTGCCAGGCGTGGAGTGGATGTGCGTGTGCTTGTCCCGTGGGAATCCAACCATGTGGTGACGGACTGGATTGCGCATAGCTACTTTACTTATTGCCTGCAGGGCGGAATTCGCATCTTTGGCTACCGGTATACCATGCTGCACGCGAAGACCTGCACCATTGATGGGCAGTGGTCAACGGTCGGAACGTGCAATCTCGATCGTTTGAGTCTGGTTGGGAACTATGAAATCAATGTCGCGGTCTATAGTACAGAGTTTGCCCGCCAGATGTCCGCGCTCTTCACAGAAGATACGGCCAAGAGGTTTGAGTTGACCATGGAGCAGTGGGAGAGTCGACCGTGGTATATCAAAGTGAGTGAGCGCATCCTGGCTCCCCTGCGTATCATGATGTAAGAAACCGCCTTTCTTGAAGGAACACCAAAGAGTCATCCTTTCTGTGAAGGAAAAGTGAGTAAGATTCACGAGAATAAGTCCAGCTGTATAACTGGTTTATGTCCGTCTAACAGAATATAAGGGGCGGCCTGTTCGGGAGCGTGGATATTGAGTTGTCGCAGGTGGGAGAGGTCGGTGAGACGACCACGGAGTCGTGCGCGCAAAATGGTATCGGCCCCTTTTGGGCCAATACCTGGAACACGCAATAATTTCTGGCGGCTCGCTGTCATAAGTTCGACCGGTGCAGTGCGAAGATGCTTTTCGGCCCAGGCCCGTTTGGGATCGAGTTCGA
>VBHI01000327.1:0-20527 GCA_005881495.1 Chloroflexota bacterium | reverse complement strand
GGATGACCGGGCTGAAGCCCGAATAATAGGCACGAGTGAGTCCATAGCGTCGATAGAGACGGTTACTAAGTGAAAGCAATTCCTGGTCGGTATCGCCCACCGCTCCTACCACAAATTGTGTCACTGTACCGGCCAGCTTTTCATAGGGGTGCTCACGTCGTATCTCTTCCGCCAGTTGTAACATGTTCAGCAATTCCCTGTGGAAATCCTTCTTGGGTGCCAACTCGTTCAAGCACTCCTGAGTTGGGCCCTCCAGGTTGACCGAGACACGATCCGCTAATTGCATCAGTCGATACAGCTGGTCATATTCGACGCCTGGCATGATCTTGAGGTGAATATAGCCTCGAAAGTGATAGCGCTTACGAATGATCTCTGCTGTATCAATAATCTTGTCCTGCGTCGTCACACTGCCCTTGATAATGCCAGACGAGAGGAACATGCCTTCTACCTGACCAGCACGTTGAAGCGTATCAAAACCCTGCGCAAGTTCATCTGGACTAAAGGTAATCCGCTTCATCATGCTGCGTCCAGCGCGGAAAGGACAATAATAGCAATTCCGTTCGCAAGCAGTTGTTAACATAGCCTTTACAATTGGAAGGCTCCCCTTTGGCGTCGATACATTCGTGATGCATTCGGCCAGACTGCGAGACTGGTAGGCTCCACGACGGCGTTCCTTCTGTGGCTGGTCACCCGCAGGCTCGTAGATGGTAGCTTCACCCATCCGGGCGAGTTTCGTCAATGTATCAGGGAGTGTTTGTACTAACATACCTATACTATACAGAACCCATGTTCTACTTGTCAATGTGTGGCAAATAGAATGTTGTGGAAGAGTCAGTTAATCACGAAGGTGACACCAGGCTTGACTGTCTACTAGCTTTGATACGCACGGCCTGGTACAGCAGTGCGAATATAATTCCCAGCATAATTGCCCCGCGCAAAAGCACAGCAGGATAAAAGGCCGGTATCTGGCCTACAGAGATCACGCCGGGGGTAGCAGAGGCAAGAGTATAGATATAGGGGTAAATAAAGCTTGTCAATACCGCAACACCTCCCCAACTGGCAAGCCATTTCCAGTTGCTCTTTCCCATATAAGCAACAAATGGGGTCACCCAGATTAAATATTGCGGGCTAAATACTTTAGCAGTAACCGTTGCAACCAGCAATGCCACCAAGCTCGCAGTAGCAACGTCCAGCCTCCCACGCCATTGCAGCCAGTATGTATAGCAAAGCCCCGCTACAAAACATAACGTAGCCCCCAATGAAACTGGCGAAGATAATTCGCTGAGCACATTGCCCGAGCCAAATGAGTAGACAAACTGCAACGAATAGCCTAGAAAGCTACCAAGCCACAGCAGCCCCGCCTGAAATGCTTCCACTTGAATCGGGCGATCTTTAAAATATGCTAATGAGCCAAGCGTACCATCAACATTCAATAACAATGAAATAGTCGTTACCACTACACAAACAGCTATAAACCGCGCAAAACCATCCCAGCGACGCCAGGAAAACCACCTGGCACCACTACACTGCTTTTGTTGCGCTATGAATAAAGGCAGGATCAGCACCAACGCATAAAACTTTAAGAGGGTTGCCAAAGCCAAAAGCACAAATGCCCATTTCCACCTCGCTCGCTCAGCTAGCATCACAGCTCCTAGTGTCAAAGCAGCAGGAACTAAATCAAACCTGGCTAACGCCGTTACCCAACTACCAACCACCAAATAAACCACAAATGCTATCGCTGCACCGCTAGACTTGAAGCGTTTCAGCATAAAATAGACCCCTCCTGCTATAAGCGACATCCATATCGCAAAAACCAACAGGTACCAATGCGACGGTGCCAGCATAGTGAGAGTGAAAGGAATGATGCTCAAAAGTGGATACTCATGGGGTAAGGCATGGAAAGGTTTCGCTGGAGATTGCAATTCTATTAACTTGATAAAAATACTGGGAAATCCCCCTGCTTGTAAGTGGTTAATGAGGGAAGCAGAAGAGCTCAGGCTAAGAAACCAGCAATCAGTTCTCGGAATATCCCCTAAATTGGCTGTGCCTTTCCAGAAGGCCAAAGCATAACAACGGTATTTTGCAGGCTCAGGTAGCCCAGCCGCAGCGTAGCGTACCCAGGCTCCCCAATACAAGAGGAGACTCATTACCACAATGATTATTATATCCACCAGGGAGGGCCAGAGACGTTTGTTAGCTTCCCAGGGCATCAGTTGCGCGTCATCCAGCTTTTGGGCTTCAGCGCTCTGATGGAACCCTACATTGCTTAGTTTAAACATTGTACTACGCTCTAATCTGTTTCTATGAAACTGAAGCATGGTTCAAATGCGCTTAACACTTTTATGCTTAACCTACAGAAACATTGTCAAGCAGGATTGACGCTATTTGAGCCATGCCTTAGTATTTACCATTTACGGGGCGAAGGCGTAGAGGTGTCCATCTGCGTTTCCTATGTATAGAACACCGCTTGAGACAGATGCCCAGCCCCAGAACTGTGAACTGCTGTTGGTATCCTGGAAGCGGAAGAGGGTTTGTCCTGAAGTTGCGTTGAGCACCATGAGATACGTGCCCTGTCCAAGGATTACCAGTCCTGGAACGGCAGTGATAGCACCGACCACCGAACCGCTTTTCATGCAATGCTGCCACATGATAGCGCCAGTATCAGGATTAAGCGCCGATACGCTGCCGTGGCAGTTGGTGCCGTTGAGTGTGACGCTGTTACCGCCTACGTAGAGTGCGTGACCATTCCAGGCAGCGGATGATTGGCTGCCCCGACCCGTGGCTAATTTGGAACTCCACACCGGACCACTACCTATTGCATCCCGTTTAAACGCATAGAATTTGCCATTTTTGTTCTCCAGGCCCACCATTGGGGTACCTGTACTGTTCGTGAAAAGGGTTGGGGTAGCCCCGAAATCACCGTCAGATATCTGCTCAGATGTCGGTACCTGCCAAACTTGTTTAAATGACAGGTCTGATGCGCTTAGCTCGACGAGGGCGATGGTGTAGTGTTCGGAGGTTGAGCAAGTGCCAGGGTTGCCTGTGGAGGTGTAAATGGTACCAGCTGCTGCGTCGATTGTTGGTGAACTCCAGATGCCACCGCCTAAGCACCCATTGGGTACGACATTAAAGGTATGCTGAATGGCTCCTGTCGAGGCGTTCAGTTGAATCATCTTCCCCTGGACCAGTGGGCAATCGCCAAAGGACGCCATGCCTACGTACACGCTCCCGTTGTAGATGGCTGGTGAGCTCCAGATGAAGTGGCTCGGTGAGGAACCCAACGAGGTATTCCAGATGATTTTCCCGGTGAGGGCGTCCAAGGCATAAAAGTAGGCGTTCCCGCCACCGACAAAGAGCATCGAGCGTCCATTGATCGTTGCCACAGTGGATGTGCTCGCCACACCGACACTGGCAGGATTGCAACTGGTATCCGTCGTTGTGCCCAACTGGTTCGTCCACACGTGAGCGTTGGTTAGACTCGTCGCGTGCTCATTACCCGCATCCCACGATCCCCAGTAGATCAAGTTATTGGCTTCCACGGGTTGGGTCGAGATAGTACCTGCTGTGGTGTGTGTCCATTTCAACTTCAGAAGAGGAGCCGTTGATGGGTTGATGACTGTTTCGGTTGGATTGTAGCCACTGCGCCCATTATCGGCCATATATGTTGTCCAGTCGCCGGACGCAGCACGGGCCTTGAGCATGGTGGGGATAAATGCTGTCAAAATCAGAGCGAGCATCCCCAATATCACCCAAAGATATATCCATCGCTTCATCCATTTGCCGAGAGCATATCTGTTCTCATGCTTCATAATGATCTATTCCTTCCCTGAAGATGCTTGCGAGACCAGGATAGTGAGGACAACCAAATAAACGTTTCTCAGGGGACAATTATGCTTGATTTGTGGTGTTTGTCAGTTGCAAGTGTGTTAAGATATGGTTGTGAATATATCAATCCGGTTAAGTTTTCTTTTCTTCGGATTATCAAAGGTAGCGTGACCACGCAGGATAAAATCATCGATACGGTGGAGATCATTCGCAAACGCTCTTATTACCCTGGATACATCCACTTCAAAATCATGCTGGGGTGCAATATGAGCAATTGTACCGGGCGATGCAGCTGGCGGATCGGGTCTCGGTTAATCTGGAGGGACCGACGCGTAGCCAGGCGCTATTGTGCTGGATATGATACCCAATGATTTGGGCTTACGACACGATTCAAGCGTATCGTGAGTAGGGATGAGGTATATCATGAGGAGATAGAACATGCAGCAGCAGGTACAACCTCAACAAGACAAGCCACTACAGGAGGAAAAACTCCGCACGGTTGTCTGGCAAAATGGCAAGATCAGTACAGAAAGTTCGCTTGAAAAGTTACAGGAGGTGTTGCAGGACCAACGCGCGTTGATCTGGCTCGATATTTTGGGCGATTGCGGTCCACAGGAAGCGTACTTGCACAACGTTTTTGCATTGGCCCCTATCACTATTCAGGCCATGCGAGAGGAGTATGAGCGCGCGAAATTTATCGAGCGAGATAACTACTATTACCTGGTAGTACACGGATTGGCATTTGACACACAAACAAACGAGGCTGACACGCCCAAGCTCGATATCATCTTTGGGAAAAATTATATGATTACTGCGCACACTGCATCACTATCCTGGCTTGACTTACTGCTCGAAGATGCCCGGGAAAAGAACGATGATGAACATTTGATGAGTCGGGGTATAGCGTTCCTCTTATATTCTCTACTTGATGCACTTGTTGATAGCTATTTTCCAGTGCTTGATGATATCGATGATATTATTGATGATTTGGAAGATGTGACGGTGAACTCCACCTCAAACGATGTACAGGTACGTATCTTCCGCATCAAACGTTCTTTAGCACAGATGCGGCGCGTTATCAGTCCACAGGTCGAAGTCGCCAATGCGTTGGTGTCACGCGCGAGCAAATCCATCTCGCCGGAAATCGGACCCTATTTCGCAGAACTACATGATCACCTGATACGCGCATTTGAAGTGCTGGATTCCTATCGTGACTTGATGAGTGGATTGCTGGACGTGTATCTTACTACTGTTTCCAACAGGCTCAACGTTGTAATGAAGCAACTCACAATTTTAGCCACCATCTTTATGCCCATCACCTTTATCACTGGCGTGTTTGGTCAGAACTTTGGGCATTTGCCACAAGTGGAGCATGACAGTGGGTATTTGTTCTGGATCGTGTTGGCTTTCATGGGACTGGTTACGGTACTGCAAATCTGGTTTTTCAAGAAGCGTGGGTGGCTTTAGGTCGCTTTGGGAAGTACCTGCGTTGGTTGAGGAGATGCTGCCTGTTCCAGGTGGTCATTGATATGTTTGTATATAAGCTCATAAGTGGAGTGGGTATTTTGCCAGATAGCCAGACCTACTACCACGAGGAGGACAAGCATAAACAGCGCGGAATTTTCAACCCTTACGGGCGCTTCTAACAGTAGCATAATTGTTATAGCTCCCCCCAGAATAGCCCATAGAGAGAATGCGCTTGTGACCAGGAAAATGAGCGCCATTACTTTGTATTGTGAATTCTTCGATGTAACGTTATTTTGCATCTTGCAGGCTGCGTTATGCAGGAGAGGAGCTATAATCATGATCATGCCAAAAAACAAGCTAAGGCTCACGAATTGGCTGCTTCCTGGGGTTTTTGCCCCGTTAAGTTGCGTGGCGGCCACAACGCTTAATAATGTCGTAACAGGCCCGATCCAATTTGTCGTAAAGTCCCACTTTTTTGTATCCATCCGCTCATTTAAGCATGCAAGGCGCTTCTTACTGAAACCAGAGGTGTCTCGACAGAGACGCCAGACACTGTATACGTAAGCTATAGCCACAAAAGAAAACGTGATGGAGATCACACAACTTGCGAGATCTATTGTCCCACCCATGAAAGGAAGGCCTTTATTGAGGATTTTAGTTAGGGCATTTGTAATGATATCGTTTATATTCATGCTTGGATCTCCTTTTGATAAAGGGAGGTACGGGTGAGAACCTCTATCTCAACAAACTGATATAGCCTTTCTAACAAACGCGCTACTAGTGGATAGACGTTGCAATACCCTTTTTTTCGATGGGGACAATATCATAAGATGGTCGTTATCTCAATAAGAAGATAGCTTACGAGGAGATGTTGTGCTATGAATGAGTTCACAGTTTTGGGGTGAAAGATCTCTCTGTACAGGATGTGCGGGAAGGGTAAGTTGGGCGATGTGGGGTGATCGTGCTGAAGAGGTAGCCGCGCGGAATGTGCTTAAGCAGCACAAGGAGAAAAAGCATACATTTGGATAGATTTGGATCCGCGGGAGGGTGCCGGATCATGCTGAAACAAAATGCCGCCAGGCAGCGGTTTACGACCCTGCTCAAAATATTGGTAGGCTCCTGCCTGGCGCTGGCTGTTTCTTTATCGCTCTTCCCGCTTCAAGCTTCAGCGAGTACCGCCATTACTCCGACCACAGTTACCAATGGCCCGACCTTGCAAGTGGATTTTGGGTTTGATGCAACCTTCAGAACCGGGTACTGGACGCCAGTGCATATTAGAATGAGCAATGGCAGCGCCGATTTTGCCGGTACACTTTCTGTAAGTATATTTTCAGGGCCACCTCACTCGACGACGATTGGTATATTGTCACCGTGGAGTTTTCAGCAGCCTGTTGCACTTGCCAAGGGGGTGCAGAAACAGTTCACCATCAATGTGCCTTATTTTTTGGGCAACTTTACGCCCACCGGCGTTGTTGTGACTTTGCGTGATATGCACGGGAAAATCGTAGTCACGCAGACCGCAACAGGCGGCTACGAGGTGAAGCCAGGAGATCTTTTCATTGGTTTAATCTCAGACTTGAAAGCGAACTTTGATCCTTTGCGCGGTGTTTCACTGCCCAACCAGACCAGTTCTCCCACCACGTCCTCACTGGATGCCAGCACCATGCCAACTATTGCTACGACGCTGGATAACTTTGACGTGATTGTGCTGGCTGACTTTACCAGCAGCACGCTTAGTCGCGCACAACTCGGCGCGCTGCAAAGCTGGGTTAATCGCGGGGGTATATTGATTGAAGTGGGTGGCCAGGATTGGCAACGTACCATCGGTAACTTGCCCTCTGAAATGGTGCCTGTGGTAGTCAATGGCACTGGCGAACTGCCAGCGGGCACACATCTTTTACCCAGAATTGGTCCGGCGACAGAAACCCCTGGCCAGCCACCGCTTGTCGATACATTGAAGGAGCCTGTCATTGCAAGTGTGGCGACACTGCGCCAGCAAAAAGGAGGCTTCAATAGTGAGATCTTATTGTCTTTGCCTCCCCGCCCCGCGGGGGACGCGATAAATCGGGTCCCTACGAGTGGTGCGATTCCGCTGATTACCAGGTCAGAATATGGCCAGGGGGTTATTTGCTATCTTGGCTTCGATCCTGTCCGTCCTCCACTCCTCAACTGGCAGAACACAGGAGCGCTCTGGAGAGCGGTACTGCTCCAGGCGCTGGGCGATACATTACTGATATCCAATGGGGTTCCTACTCTGAATAGTGGGCCAGGACAATTATTGACCAGGGCCGGGGTCATCAGTATTATTACACCGCAGACGCTCTGGGGGCCGTGGATCATCGCCGTTTTACTGATCAGCTATCTTTTGATTCTTGGCCCGGTGCGGTACTATATCGTCAAGAAGTTGAAGCGACCTCGCTGGGGATGGCCCATCATTATAGATAGCATTGTCATTTTTTCGCTGCTCGCGTATGGTTTTGCCTTTTACCAGAGAGGCGCGTCCCTCAGCGATAACAGCATCTCGATCCTTCAGATTGACCAGGGAGGGTCAATGGCCTATATCACGACATATATGGGTATCTATGTACCCGACCAGGGTGATGTTACACTACATATACCTGGTGAAAGCCTCGCTCAACCTGCCGCCAGTCAGTTCCTAGAGGGCAAAAACACTCTTCTTTCCGGTGGCGACGTCTCAGCAGCTATGATAACTGCCCCCGGTGGGACAGTCATGAAGCTGACGAACCTGGGACCCTGGACGTACAATCCGCTTGTCCTGGAGCAAGATCGTCCACTGCAAGGTAAACTCAGCGCCCATTTGAGCCTGCGTAACAATCACGTGGTGGGGATGGTCAATAATGCGCTGAGCTCCTCCCTGAGCGATGTGTACGTGTTGCTGGCTCATACATTTGTGCGCATTGGTGATCTTGCGGCAGGTGAGACGCAACAGGTAGATCTTCCTTTGAATGCTACAAACGGGCAGAGGAGTATGTCTCTGGCCGATCAGATTGCCGAGAGTGGCGGCCTGACTGCGCCCTATTTCCCGTACTCGCAGAACGATCAGCCCAGAAGTGCTTACCAGCGCCACATGGCATTGTTGTCGGCACTGGAGGGCGCGGGGTCCTCCAGTGCTCTCTGTGGTGGATCATGCAGCGCGCACTCCATAACAAACAGAGGAACAATCTTTCTCACCGGGGGGAAAGCGCCGTTTCCTGGGTTGAGCGATGCTACTGATCCTTTGTTGGTGGCAGGAGCTCCTGCCACTTTGATCGCCTGGGCGAATCAGCCCGTAGGAGACGTGGAGGAAGCGACAATTAATGGCGGCACTCCTACTGGTCAGCATGAAAACTTTATGCAAATGCCGCTGAACCTTGATGTTTCTGGTAGTGCGACTATTCCTCCCGGCTTAATTACGGGGCACCTGGAAGATGTTCAGGGCTTCGATGCTGAGATCATCTTGCCAGGAGTCTATGCGCTGACCACAGGTAGTTTAACCTTTGCGTTTACACTATCTCAAGCCGGTGGTGGACAGGTGAATGCTCTGAATGTGACAGTGCCGGATCTGCTTTCCGGATCTGGAGGGCCGTCAACAAACATCCGTCACCTGCAAGCTAGCCTGTTTAACTGGAAGAGTGGCACCTGGGATACATTAGCACTGGGGCGAGATAGCTTTGGGACTGTTTCATGGACGAACCCGGGTGCATTTATCGATCAAACGGGCCGGGTGCTGGTACAGGTCACAAACCAGAATACTGCTCTGGGGAAATTGTATTTTGGTGTGCCATCGTTGGGTGTGAATGGGGGTGCTTGAGCGAGCGTACAACGAAGTTGTATGAGGTGCTGGCGATCTCTGTTCCGCACTTCATACAACTTCGCGAAATTCAAAGCAAGATCAAATCATGGGGCGGGATGCTGGGGCAGAAGAACTGCTAGCAGGACCGGCATTACAACAATCAGGGCTGTAACACCAAGTGTCCACAATGTCGCACTAGCCTGTACTCTCTTCCCAACCTGCTGCCAAACCGCTACTCGCCGCAATACGCGCCATACAGCCACAGAAAGGGGTTCTCAGGTCTATTTTCCTGAGAACCCCTTTCTGTGCTACTGGAAAACGGGTGTTAAGCTGCGTTGTGGTCGCTTTGCAGGGAGCCAAAGATATTGCCTTCGGTATCTTTGGCGTAAACAAGCCAACCGACTCCCGGCACGGGCATTTTGGGCAATACAATTGTGCCGCCGTGGGAAGTAATTTTCGCGATTGCATCATCAACTGAAGGCACGTCTACTGTGCAGACATAGGCGATAACTGCATCTCCATTGATCGGCCCCATGCGCTTCAAAATTGCGCCATCGATGCCAGGTTCAGGCGCCTTGCCAGTGGTCACCAGCCAGTAATCTTCTGGTCCCTCCCATTTTTTGATATCCCAGCCGAACACGCCCTGATAAAAGTTTGCAGCTCGCTGCGGGTCATCCGCGTGGATTTCAAAATGGACTACTCTTGGCATAAAATTAGAATCCTTTCTGTACTGTTTGAGCTAGAGAGACATTTTAAGTTGCACCGTTGCTAAGTTCGTCCGTTGAGCTTGTTTTTGTTGGCCGCTACAAACGAACCCTATTGTTCTACTTTGTCAAACTCTCAGCTACTATTCTTTCTTTCTCTAAAGAAAACGGTTGAGATAGGGTTTTCAGTTAGTCAAGATGTTAGAGTCGTATTTTCCTATAGTGTCTGTCATTCTGAGCGCTAGCGAAGAATCTCTCAGCCCACCGACAGATTCTTCGCTTCGCTCAGAATGACATGGTGTTAGGAGGAAGCATAGTTCCTCCGAGTGATATTGAGCTACCAGTGCGGTAAACGAAACAGTATGGCATAATGATAGCACGAAAAATTAGCCTGTTTTATTTTTTGCTCTTTACACGGAGTACGTCAATGAACAACACACCACGCTTGAACCGCTTACTTGGCGGGGATGGCCGCTGTTTCGATGTTGCGATCGATCATGGCTTCTTTAACGAGCGCACATTTCTGGATGGGATAGAGGATATGCGGCGCGTTGTTGCCATCATTGTCGAGGCGAATCCCGATGCTATACAGCTGAGTCCTGGGCTGGCGCCAATGCTGCAGGGCATACCTGGGAAGACGAAGCCATCGCTTGTGTTGCGCACCGATGTGGCCAATGTCTACGGTAAAGCTCTGCCCCGCTTTCTGTTTAGCCGCCTGGTGGAAGATGCTGTCGAGCAGGCAGTTAGATTGGATGCCGCGTGTGTGGTGGTGAATTTGTTGCTGTTGCCCGATCAACCCGAGCTACATGCCCAGTGCGTCGAGAATATCTGCCGCCTGAAGTCGCAATGCGACCGTTATGGGATGCCATTGATGATTGAGCCGCTGGTCATGCAGGAGAATGCCAGTGTCGGCGGTTATATGGTAGACGGTGACCTGGACAAGATATTGCCTCTGGTGCGTCAGGCGGTCGAACTGGGAGCCGATATCATCAAGGCTGACCCATGCGATGATGTGAGCCAGTATCACCGGGTGATCGAAGTAGCGGCGGGTCGCCCGGTGCTTGTGCGCGGGGGTGGCAAAACGTCCGAGGAGGAGATTCTGAGGCGCACCTTTGATCTCATGCGCCAAGGGGCAGCGGGGATTGTTTATGGACGGAATGTGGTCCAGCATGAACGCCCGTCTCAGATGACGCGCGCGCTGATGGCGCTCGTTCACGACGAGGCGACCCCTGAGCAAGCGCTGATGATACTGCGCGCTGTGAGGTGAATCGGCCTTCCAGGCGTGCGCAATGATGAAGATTGACTATTAAATGGGGTATAGGGTATATGAAATAGTGTAGGTGTGTGCGAGCGTAAGGAAAGATGTGGGGGCCGATAAATCGGCGCTGGGCGCGATAAATCGGCCCCTACATTCTAAATGGCCATAGCTACATGACCATACCAGGATAACCAGGCGAGGAGAACAATGCAAAAGCGGGTAATCAATTTTGGTATTATAGGTTGTGGTCTGATGGGGCGTGAGTTCGCCAGTGCTGTGGCACGATGGTGTCATTTGCTCGATCAAGATGCCTTGCCGCGCATTGTTGGCGTGTGCGACACAAACCCTGCCATGACCGGCTGGTTCTCAGAACACTTTGAGAGTATCCACATTGTAACGCAAAATTATGTTGATTTGCTTGACTCTTCCATGATTGACGCGATCTACTGTGCTGTGCCACACTATCTTCACGAGCAGTTGTTCGTGGACATTATTGAGGCAGGGAAGCACATGCTGGGTGAAAAACCCTTTGGCATCGACCAGCCCGCGAATGCTCGTATCATGGCAGCAGTGAAGACACACCCGGAGGTACTGGTGCGCTGTTCCTCGGAGTTTCCCTTCTTCCCTGGAGCGCAGAAGTTGACGCAGTTCATTCGCGAGGAGCGTTTCGGGACCATTTTAGAGGTGCAGGCAGGCTTTCTGCACAGTAGCGACCTGGATCCAGGCAAACCGATCAATTGGAAGCGGCAGGTGGCGCTCAACGGGGAGTACGGGTGTATGGGTGACCTGGGGATGCATGCGCTGCATATTCCATTGCGCGCGGGTTGGTACCCGAGCAATGTGCGCGCGCTGCTCTCTAAGATCGTTATGGAGCGACCCGGACCGGGAGGAGCTATGGTGCCATGTGAGACCTGGGATAACGCCACGCTGGCATGCGAAGTAATGGTACCGGGAGCTGGAGAGTTTCATGAAGGCATGTCAGGCCAGGCTACCGCGCGAGGGAAGGGACAGCATTTTCCCATGTTGCTTGAGATGAAGCGCATTGCCCCTGGCGAGACCAATACCTGGTACTTGCGTGTGCTTGGCACGGCCTTTTCCGCTGAATTCAGTACCAAATATCCAAAGACGCTGCGCACCATGGCTTACACTCCAGGCGCCTCTCAGAGTTGGCAAGTACAGGACCTTGGCTCAGAATCGGCCTATCCAACTATTACAGGCAACATCTTTGAAGCAGGTTTCTCTGATTCGATTCTGCAGATGTGGGCAGCCTATTGTGACGAACTGACCCATCGCGGAGAAATGCGTCAACCATTCCGGTGCGCGACGCCGGAGGAAACGGAGCAGAGCCATCGCATTCTGACGGCCGCGCTGGCTTCCAATCGCCTGGCGCAGGTGGTACAGCTCAAGCGCGAGGATGGGAAATGAGTGAAATTGGGCGAAATGACGATGCAACACCAGTAGGGGCTGAAGTGGTTGTTGCCGGACACATTTGCCTGGATGTGATCCCAACGCTCGTTGGTGGAACGGTGCTGTTTATGCCAGGGCAGACGGTTGAGGCGGGTCCTGTTGTCTTCTCGACCGGTGGAGCGGTCTCGAATACGGGGCTGGCGCTGCACAAGCTGGGCGTGAAGACACAGTTAATGGGCAAAGTTGGCTCAGACCTGTTTGGTCAGGCCATCCTGCAAATCGTCGAAGCGCATGGCCCGGGACTCGAGCGAGGTATGGTTGTCGTGCCGGGGGAATTCAGTTCCTACTCCGTGATTCTCAGCCCGCCCAACGCTGATCGCATGTTCATTCATGCTCCTGGCTGCAATGCCACCTTCGGCGCGAAGGATGTACGTTATGACGCGCTGGATGCGGTGCGGCTGTTCCACTTCGGCTACCCACCGCTCATGGAGCGCATGTATGCTGATAATGGCGTTGAACTGGCGACGATGTTCAAGCGCGTCAAAACGATGGGCCTAACTACTTCTCTTGATCTTTCGATGCCAGATCCCAACAGCGCGGCGGGCCGTGCTGACTGGCACGCCATTCTTCACGCAACGCTGCCCTACGTGGACGTCTTTCTGCCCAGCGCCGAAGAGATCCTGTTCATGTTGAGGCGACCGCTCTTTGATCAACTTGCCGGGAAGTCAAGGGAAAGCAGGCCGCTCGATTATTTAGCCCCTGAAGTGATCACGGAACTGGGTCAGACGCTGCTCGACATGGGAGCAAAAATTGTGGCTATCAAGGCCGGGGATCGTGGACTGTACCTGCGCACGGCCAATGAAACCAGGCTGGCGCAAATGGGACATGGCCAGACTGTAGATGTACAAACATGGTCAGAGCGCGAACTGTGGGCTCCCTGTTTCAAGACAGACGTTGCCGGGACCACCGGAGCAGGAGATGCGACGATTGCAGGTTTCCTGATGGGGATATTGCGAGGCATGAACCCCATTGAGACGCTGGCTGCAGCCTGCGCAGTGGGCGCTTGCAGCGTCGAGGCGGTTGATGCACTGAGTGGTATACGCAGCTGGCCTGAGACAGCTAAACGCGTTGCGGTTGGCTGGGAACAATTACCGTTGTTGCTTGAGTTGGCAGCAACAGGTTGGCAGTGGGATAGTATACATAAGATATGGGTTGGAGCGAGAGAAAGCACTGCAGCGAAGAATCGCGCTTCTCGTGCCTCAAATTTTGACATATCCGAATGATTAAAGAGCCAGCATATTCGTTTTGGGATCAAGAGAATCTCAAAGAAATGGGACACATGACACTGTATACATGAGCCTTCCCCAACATATACTTGCTCATAAGAAGCCTGACTGGTTGACGGCAACCAAAGGGTGTAGGACCGACAGATTCTTCGCTTCGCTCAGAATGACATGGTCTGGTTAATGACATGGTCTGGTTACAGGAAGAAGAAACGAGATGAAATCAATTGGTGTCGAAGAGCCTGCTGCGGAAGCTCTCGTAGGTGAAAAGCAACAGAGGATCTATTATATCGACTGGCTGAGAATGGTGGCAATAGTTGGCGTGTTCTTGATTCATAGTGGCAATATGTTCGATATGTTGTATAAGCCAATTAGCAGCACAAGGCAAGCAAGCGGTGTGGTATCGAGTATGAGCGCCATCGATGGATTTGTCTCTGGCGGGATGTACTTTCTCAACTTTCTACCGCAGTGGGGAATGTCGCTGTTCTTCTTGCTTTCCGGAGCGGGTACATGGTTTGCGCTGCGCCACAGGACGAGTTGCCAATTCATCAATGAACGGCTCTTACGCTTGCTTATTCCATTGATAGTTGGCATTATTATCATTGCTCCATTCCAGGCTTATTTCGAGGCTCTGAGCAATTCACTGTATAGTGGCAACTTATGGCAATTTTATCCTTACTTTTTGGGACATGTTCATCCAGTGCTGAGTCCGCAATGGCCGGGGGCCGTTACTCATCACCTCTGGTTTCTTGTCGATCTCTTTGTGTTTTCTCTCGTTACTTTACCTGCGTGCCTGTACTTGAAGCGAACGGCCGGGCATCAGTTCATTGAATTGTTGGTACACATGTGTGAGAGGCCTGGCGGATTGCTCGTGCTGTTTCTGCCAATCGCGCTGATTCAGATGGCCCTGCACGCCTCGTTTCCAGGCTACCAAAACTGGTCAGATGTCTGCTGCTGGCTGATGTTCTACCTGTATGGCTACATCATTTTCTCCAATCCTCGCTTTGGGGAGGCTATCAAGCGGCAGGGGAAACTGGCCTTATGGCTTGGGATAAGTGGGTTTCTGGCTGTTGTTGCTCTGTGGGGCGCTGGTCTTTTAGGGCCCTGGACAAGTACGCCGGACTACTCCGTTGGTTGTTTGCTCTTCCAGGCGCTGGCAAGCTGGAACACATGGTGCTGGTTGATAGTCATCCTGTATGTTGGGAATAAATACTTCAATTTTGAGAACGGCCTGCTCAACTATGGCGGCGTAGCCTCGTTTCCCTTCTACCTGCTGCACTTCCCAGTGGTTGTCGTCGCTGCTTACTTTGTAATGCCGTGGCACTTGAATATCATCGCTGCCTTTGTGTGCATCATTGTCCTTGCCTTCCTGGGTACACTCACCTTGACCGATCTGCTGTTCATGCGCTTGAGTGGTACGCGGATGGTGTTTGGGAGTAAGGTGTGCGTTCAGGTCGTGCGACAGGGGATTGCGAGTTTGCTTGTGCTAACAGAGAAACGAAGGAAGATTCACCGAGAGGTGCCCTGGCGAAGGCGCACGCGTGTGTTGACGGGGACATTGATTTAGGGCTTATCCGAAAACAGGAGGATTTGGGACAATGTCAAGATCCTCTACTTATGCAACTCTAAAAAGAGTGGAGTAATATCGCGCAGAAAAATTTCCGCCGTCTTGGGGCCGATGCCTTTGAATGCCTGTAAACGAGATGACAACTCATCTAGCGATTGAGACTGTTGCAAAAGAGCAGTGAGCGTTCCATATTGTTCTTTCAGCGTTTTTGAAACATCCAACAATTTTGTTGCTGTTGAGAAATCATAGCGTACATAATGCCCCCTGTCTAAAACTTCGACGAGTTTATCCCACCCAGCTTGTAAGATTGCTTCTGGAGTAATGAGACCCTCTCTTACAAATTCAACATATGTCCGCTTTGCCACTTCCTGATGGATAGGTTTGCCAAATAGCAAGCACGCTAGAAACCATTTGAAATAGTCTGTTTCTTGTTTTGTGGATAGATCGATGCCTAATTCATGCGCATATATCTTTTTCTCTTGCATAGGTATCCTCTTTGCAAATGAAAGGAGTGGAAGTTGTCATCAGACGAGCCTATATACTCCATACCATTTTTCACTACCGCACCTGGATAAGGCGATGATTATAAGGATATCATCTGAGTAGGAGACAATGCCACGAGACTTATCTCCTGGTGTAGTGTGATAAACTAGTGTGTATTGAAAGACATGTTCAACTTGAGAAATATACGATGCTGAGGACCATTACTGCGACGCGCTATGTCACCCCTTTGCGGGAGGGTGGCTCACTTCCTGCTATAGTTGAGGCTGATGACGATGGACTTTACGTGCTGAAATTCCGTGGCTCGGGTCACGGGCCGAAGGCACTGATAGCTGAACTGGTGGCTGGCGAGGTAGCTCGCGCTTTAGGGCTGCCTGTTCCGGAGATTGTCTTCATGGAACTTGACCCCGTGCTTGGCCGCACTGAGCCTGATTTTGAGATTCAGGATCTGATTAAAGCGAGCGCAGGTCTCAATCTTGCCCTCGATTTTCTTCCGGGATCACTGGGTTTCGACGCGCTGGACGCGGTCGATTTAGAGCCAATATTTGCGTCTTCAATCCTCTGGTTTGATGCGTATGTGACCAACGTGGATCGTACGCCGCGCAACACGAATATGCTCTGGTGGCATCGCCGGTTGATGCTGATTGATCATGGATCAACGCTCTATTTTCATCATGTAAACTCCAATTATATAGAGCGCAGCAGGATAGCTTTTTCCCCCATCAAAAATCACGTCTTACTGCCGGTAGCAACCGCTCTACCGGAGGCAGATCGGCACTTGAAGGCAAAACTGCCAACGGCGGTTTTGCAAGATATTGTTAACCTGATTCCTGATTCCTGGTTGGATGGTGATTCGTCCTTTCTCGATCCGGTAGCTCATCGTGTTGCCTATCTCGACTATTTGCTGGATCGCCTGGCACATTCCGATATTTTTGTAGAGGAGGCTCTGCGTGCGCGTGAACAACTCGTATGATTACGCTGTCATCCGTATCGTGCCCAGTGTCGAAAGGGGTGAGTGCCTCAATGCCGGCGTTATCCTCTATTGTCCAACTCGTCGCTTCCTCGGCGCAGCGGTGCATCTTGACCAGGAACGTTTGCATGCGCTGGCTCCTCAACTTGATTTTCCCGCTCTACAACAGCAGCTTGAGCATTTAGTACGGATCTGTCATGGCGAGGAGAATAGCGGCCCGGTTGGACGTCTCTCACAATCAGAGCGGTTCCATTGGCTGGTCGCCCCGCGCAGCACGATCATCCAGACTTCTCCTGTTCACTCTGGTATTTGTAGCGATCCTGAGGCGGCGTTGCAGAGCCTCTTAAAGAAACTGGTGTTGTTGGAAGCTTAGGGTTGGCGGGCAATTTTGTATCTTTGCTTGCTGTTTGTCGCACTTGTTGCACTTGTTGCACTTGTGACACATGTTGCAGATGCATTGGCGCCTGCACGCAGGAGTTTGGCACGCTGGCAAGCTGGCTTGTAGAGGTGCTGAATGTATTGACCGGCAACCTCGACCTGGTAGGTGGGGCGATGTTTCCAAGGGCTGTTGCGGGATCGAAGAACACGACTGGTGTTCCAGGTAAGGGGCGAGGAGTGCGCTTTGGCCGCTGGAAGAGCCACGTGCGCGGGCTGCCGGAGGTTTTTGGCGAATTACCAGCGGTTTGCCTGGCAGAGGAGATAGAAACGCCTGGTAGGGGTCAGGTCAGGGCTTTGATAACGATAGCGGGAAATCCCGCGCTCAGCACGCCCAACAGTGCGCGTTTGCAGCAATCGCTTGGGATGCTGGACTACATGGTCAGCGTGGATATGTACCTGAATGAGACCACACGCTATGCCAATGTCATTTTGCCGCCCCCACCCACACTGGCCCATTCTCACTATGATCTCGCGCTGTATCAGCTGGCTGTTCACAATGTCGCACACTATTCAGCGCCAGTGCTTGAGCGCGAACCTGGGATGGTGACAACTCCCCACGGCTCAAGCCGGGGGCTTCTCAGTTCAACCGGACTCCCAGCGGAGACCGTCCCTGAAGGCCATGCCCTGGCCTTTGCCAAAATGTTTTTTGCGGCATTCACATCACGGTCGGCCACATAGCCACAGCAAGGACAGATATGGGTACGCACAGACAGAGATTTCTGGACGATTTCTCCACATTGGTGACACTTCTGGCTGGTGAAGCGTGGGTTCACTCGTAACACCTGATGTCCGGCACTTTCAGCCTTGGCTTCAAGAATAGCGAGGAAGGCGCCCCAACTGGCGTCCGTGATGGATTTAGACAGGTGATGGTTCTTGACCATGTTGGGGATAGCCAGATCTTCCACCACAATACGCTGATAGCCTTCGGCATAGGGCTTAGCCGTCTTGAAATGATGATCTCGACGCTGGCGATTGATCTTCAGATGGGTCTTGGCAACAGTGCGAGCGGCTTTACGGCGTCTCTTGGACCCTTTCTTTCGCCGGCACAATTGGCGCTGTTGGCGTCGGAGGGTCTTCTGCGAGGTGCGATAAAAGCGTGGGTTCTCGACCGTCTGGCCTTCACTATCGGTCAAGAAAGACTTCAGCCCCACATCCAGACCGATATCAGGATGGGAACATCTCGAGGGAAGGTGTTCTGTCTGTGGCTCAGTCTCACAGACGATGAGGGCGTACCAATGCCCATCAGCTCGCAAGACAAGATAGACGGTCTTGGGGGTTCCTTCCATCAAGCGATGCATCTTGATTTTGAGGGATTTGCCCAGTTTGGCAGGAACGATGAGATGTTTCTTATCCTCATGCAAAGAGACATCTTTGCCGTACTGTCTCAGTTGGAGAGAATGCCAGCGATTGGCACCCTTGAAGCGCGGGAAGCCCACGGGCTGAGCGAGTGCTTTGCAGGCCAGAAAGCGTTTGAGGGCTTTGGAGAGTCGATCGGCCAGGGTTTGCACGGTGGTGGCTGGCACATGCTGCCCACCACATCCCTTGAATTGGGTGGTCAGGTCATACTTGCCTGGAAACGTGCCCTTCTCCTCATACTGCCGCTTGACGGTCTCAAGCATCTCGTTATAAATGAGGCGAGACTCGCGCAAGCACTGCAGGAGCAGATGAGATTGGCGCTTATTCACGACGTCCGGGCGGCGTTTCACCCCCATGTCTGAAGCCAGGGGCACTCACGCCGCCCTTTGGGTAGACGAGTGGGAAATACTCCTGCGCCTGGCAGCTATTCTTGGAGGACAGGGGGCACAGGCCGATGTGAAACTCGTGGATGATATGAGTATGGCGGTGCTCGTACAGCGAGAGGTGGCAACTTCAGGATCAAACGTTGAAGGGCGGAATCCTGGTGAACTGATGACTGCCCTTGAACCCAGGCATGGACCAGAGCGTATGCTCGACTTTCTGCTGCGCAGCGGTCCCTATGGCGATGGATTTGGCGCGTAAAAGGATGGCCTGAGCCTCGCATTGCTGGAGGCTCTCCCCCACGGAGTTGATCTTGGTCCGCTCCAGCCGCGTATCCCTGAGGTGTTGCGTACGACCTCCGGTAAAATAGAGCTGGCGCCACCGGCAATAGTGGCTGATGTGGCGCGATTGCGAGACTCTTCAGGTAGGATGGATGGGAAAGCGAATGGGAAGATGCTGCTCATTGGACGGCGCGACCTGCGTTCTAATAACTCCTGGATGCACAACCTCCACGTGCTCACCAAGGGTAAAGAGCGCTGTACACTCCTCGTGCATCCTGGAGATGCCGCTCGTCTTGCGCTGGTTGATGGTGAAATGGCCTGCGTCACTTCGCGTGCCGGCGCGGTTGAGATTCCGGTTGAGGTGACGGACGCGATTATGCCGGGTGTGGTCAGTATCCCACACGGCTGGGGACATAACCTACCTGGCACGCGGATGCGCGTCGCAAGTGAGCACGCGGGCGTGAATACGAACATATTGACCGTTGAAGAGGATGTCGATCCGCTGTCGGGCAACGCGATATTGAATGGGGTTGCTGTGACGGTTGAGAAGGCACGATCTTCATGAAAAATAATGCAGACTTATTCGATCACGTCCAGTCGCGCATTCGCTAGCCAGATCTGCCCTTTGCCATGCAGGACAAGTCCAAAGCGAATGAAGAAAGCATCTTGAGAAACGGGAATGGTTGCTTCATACCTCATCCAATCATGGGTTCCCTGCAGCACGTTTTGGGATCTCAATCTCTCATCACGTCCGTTCGTGCGAATGTAGAGGCCGGCTTGCTGTTCAACCTGTTCGACTTTGACCTCACCTGAGAAACGAAGCTGTTTCCCGCGATAGTCGTCCGCTTTGATGGTTTGTCTCAGCGTTGCCACCACTGAAGGGGAGGCTTGAGTTGATCGAAGGAAGGCACTTGATCTCCCTTGATGACCCGCTGTCACGACACCACTCTTATGCGTCGTTCGAGGGCCTATCGTTTTCCAGTGGCGAAGATGCTGCTCAAAACGCATGTTTGCAGGCTGTTTCAACCAGAGGTCTCGCTCAACTTGACTTCGAAGAGGTCGCGTGAGGCGACGCCTGAAACGTGTCAGCGCACTGAGAGGGGGAATAATCCACTGATGATTGATGCGTTGCCATACACTGTTCATAGAAGGTGTCCTTTCCGAAGCACGAGGGGAAACAGTTTCAACAGAGACTTGCAGTTCAGAGGCGTGTTGCAGCTCAGAGAGATGCTCTGCTAACATCTGGGTAACCACGTCGCTAAACAACCGACACAGATTCTTCGCTGCGGCTCAGAA